>JAZUNG010000092.1:0-4774 GCA_045604025.1 Lachnospiraceae bacterium
TATCGCAAAGAAGGAAAATGCCGATGCAATAGCACATGGCTGCACTGGCAAGGGAAATGACCAGGTACGTTTTGAACTGGCATTCAAGCATTTCGTTCCCAGTATGCCTATCATCGCTCCATGGAGGGAGTGGGATATCCAGTCACGTGACGAGGAGATCGACTATGCGGAGGCTCACAACATCCCTCTGAAGATCAACCGTGAGACCAATTATTCCAAGGACAAGAATATGTGGCATCTTTCTCATGAGGGTCTGGATCTGGAAGATCCTGCAAATGAGCCTCAGCTGGAGAGCGATACATTCCTCGAGATGGGTGTTTCACCTCTGAATGCTCCTGATGTACCTACATATGTTACTATCGATTTCGAGCAGGGTATCCCTGTAGCGATCAATGGCGAGAAGAAGAGTGCCAAGGATATCATCCTGGATCTCAACGTACTCGGCGGACAGAACGGCATCGGTATCTTTGATGTAGTTGAGAACCGTCTGGTCGGCATGAAGAGCCGCGGAGTATATGAGACTCCCGGAGGAACTATCCTGTATGCAGCTCATGAGACTCTTGAGACTATCACACTGGATAAGAACACTCTCCATGAGAAAGAGAAACTCGCTATCCGTTTCGCAGAACTGGTTTATAACGGAGAATGGTTCTCACCTCTTCGTGAGGCCCTCAGCGCATTTGTTGACAAGACACAGGAGAGGGTTACCGGTACTGTCAAGCTGAAACTGTACAAGGGCAATATAATCAAAGCAGGTGTGACCAGCCCGTTCACTCTGTACAGTGAGGAAATGGCTACTTTCGGAGTCAGCGATTATGATCAGACTGATGCAAATGGATTCATCAATCTGTTTGGTCTGCCTACCAAGGTTCAGGCACTGGCTGACGGCAAGTAATCCATAAACAATCATTTATACCAAAGGCGGTGGGGCCCCGCATTGACCTTTTTTCGCCGGGGACGTAATCCATCTGTCCCCTGCAAAAAAGGTCAGCGCCCACCGCCAACAATATATAGTGAGAATATATTATGACAAAATTGTGGGAAGGACGGACTAATGCCGTCACAAACCAGCTGGCGGACGATTTTAATTCATCTATCGCCGTTGATTCACGGATGTATAAGGCGGATATAGCAGGCAGCATGGCACATGCTGCCATGCTTGGCGCTAAGGGGATCATTGATCAGACTGATGCTGAGACTATCATCGACGGGCTTCAGTCTGTTCTTGATGATATCGAAAACGGAACTCTGGATATTGACATGAGCTGCGAAGATATCCATATGTTCGTAGAGCAGGTGCTTACTGAAAGACTGGGAGATGTGGGTAAGAAGCTCCATACAGCCAGAAGCAGAAATGATCAGGTAGCTCTTGATTTCCGTATCTATCTGAGAGATGAGATAGATGATATATCTGAAAAGCCCTGCACTCTGACAGATGCCATCTGCACTCAGGCAGAAGATGGCAAGACGATGGTCATGCCCGGGTATACACATCTTCAGAGAGCTCAACCCGTAACATTCGGTCATCATCTGATGGCATATGCCATGATGTTTACCAGGGATATTGACAGACTGGCATCCTGCAGGAAGAGGATGAATGTATCGCCTATTGGAAGCTGCGCACTGGCCGGAACTACTTATGATACTGACAGGCGGATGGAAGCTGAGCAGCTGGGATTTGACAGTATCTGCCTGAACTCCATGGATGGGGTTTCTGACAGGGATTTCGCCATAGAACTTCTGGGCTGCCTGTCCATCATCATGATGCACCTGTCCAGGTTTTCTGAGGAGATCATATTATGGTCCAGCTGGGAGTTCAAATTCGTTGAACTGTCGGATGCATTCACTACAGGATCATCCATCATGCCTCAGAAGAAGAACCCCGATATGGCTGAGCTGGTCAGGGGCAAAACAGGCCGTGTTTACGGTGATCTGATGAGTCTTCTGACTGTTATGAAGGGTATCCCTCTGGCATACAACAAGGATATGCAGGAGGACAAGGAAGGCGTATTTGACGCATGTGATACCGTGCAGATGTGCCTGGATATATTCAGCGGTATGATCGCATCCATGAAGCCTGTTCCTGACAATATGATGAAGGCTGCACAGGAAGGCTTTATAAATGCAACTGACGTCGCGGACTATCTGGTCAGAAAGGGACTTCCTTTCAGAAGTGCTTATAAGATATCGGGCCAGATCGTTGCAAAATGCATTGCAGAAAAGAAGGTCCTGGAGACACTTTCTCTGGATGAGTATAAGGAGTTTTCAGAACTGTTTGATGAAGATATATATACAGCTGTTGATCTGGTGGGATGCGCTATGCGAAGGACCAGTGAGGGAGGAACTTCCCCTGAGTCATTCAATGCCCAGATCCAGTATGTTCGTAACTTTTTAAAAAGCAGGTAAACAGGGATGACAAAAGTATTTATAGATGGAAGCAGCGGAACAACAGGACTCAGGATCTACGAACGTCTCGGAAGCAGACGCGACATAGAGTTGATGATCCTTCCTGACGAGCTCAGAAAGGATCCAAATGCCAGGAAGGATGCGTTATGGGCTGCTGATATAGCATTCCTGTGTCTTCCTGATGATGCAGCAAGAGAAGCTGTCGGCCTGGCAGATGATGCCGATACAGTACTGATAGATACATCTACAGCACACAGAACGCTGGATGACTGGGCTTATGGGTTTCCTGAAATTGGCGGGCTGAAAGAGAAGATCATCGCATCAAAAAGGATTGCCAATCCGGGATGCCATGCCAGCGGATTTATCTCGCTGGCTGCCCCTCTGGTTTCAGCAGGTATCATCAGTCCTTCTGCAGAGCTGTCATGTTTTTCACTGACAGGATACTCCGGAGGCGGAAAAAAGATGATCGCCGATTATGAGGCGGAAGGAAGAGATGAACTCCTGGATGGGCCCCGTATGTATGGGCTTACTCAGGTGCACAAGCATATCCCTGAGATGGTAAAGATATCAGGTATTTCAAATGCGCCTGTATTCTGCCCGATAGTAGGAGATTTCTATTCAGGCATGGAGGTAGTGATCAGCCTCTTTAAAGATCAGATAAATGGCAGCCTGAACGATATTAAAGATGCATATGCAGAATACTATAAAGGAGCAGGTCTGGTACATTTTGCAGGGGATGCATCTGAGGGAGGATTCCTTTCAGCTGCTGCATACTCAGGCAGAGATGATATGGAGATCACAGTTCAGGGAAATAATGACAGGATCCTTGTGATATCCAGATTCGACAATCTTGGAAAAGGCGCTTCCGGAGCAGCTATCCAGAACATGAATCTGGTCATGGGAATTGATGAAAAAACTGGTTTAAACTGGGAGTAAAATATATGAAGATCATTGAAGGTGGCGTATGTGCCGCCAAAGGTTTTACAGCAAATGGAGTAAATGCGGGAATAAAGACAGTCTCCGAAAAACCGGATCTGGGTCTGGTATTCAGCGAAGTGCCGGCATCATGTGCGGCAGTCTATACGACCAATCTGGTCAAGGGAGCTCCGCTGGATGTTACGAAGGCTCATATCTCAGACGGCAGGGCTCAGGCTGTCATAGCCAACAGCGGCAATGCAAATACATGCAATGCAGATGGCATGGAAATTGCTGAGAAGATGTGTCGGCTGGCTGCTGATGCTCTGGGTATCAGCTCGCAGGATGTAGTTGTTGCATCAACAGGTGTCATAGGTCAGCGCCTTAACATAGCTCCGATTGAGGCTGCTATACCACAGCTTATCGCGGGTCTGTCTGCAGACGGCGGAGACAGAGCTGCCAGGGCCATCATGACAACAGATACCGTGAAGAAAGAGATCGCTGTTGAGTTCGAGATCGCAGGATGCACCTGCAGGATGGGAGGCATGGCCAAGGGCAGCGGCATGATCCATCCCAATAAGGCCACCATGCTCGGTTTTATAACCACAGATGCCGCGATATCACCTGAGATGATCCGGAAGGCTCTCTCTGCGGATATTGAAGATTCATTCAATATGATCAGTGTTGACGGAGACACCTCCACCAATGATATGGTCACGATCCTGGCAAACGGCCTGGCAGGCAACCCTGTGATCACGACTGAATGTGAGGACTTCGATACATTTGCAGCAGCCCTTAAGGAAGTATCTACATATCTGGCAAAGAATATGGCCAGAGACGGAGAAGGTGCCAGCAAACTGATCGAGTGCTGTGTAAGTGGTGCTAAGGACAAACAGACAGCCAAGGTTGTAGCCAAGAGCATCATCTGTTCAAACTTGCTGAAATGCGCGATATTCGGAGCAGATGCCAACTGGGGCAGGGTTCTGTGCGCTATAGGATACTCAGGAGCAGATGTGGATGTTAAGAAGGTCGGAGTAGCATTTGCGGGTGCAGCAGGAAGAGTGGATGTCTGCGCAGATGGAGCGGGAATAGACTTTTCCGAAGAAGAAGCCAGGAAGATACTTGAAGAAGATGAGGTACAGATCCTGGTCACCCTGGGCGACGGAACAGGCGAAGCAACTGCATGGGGATGTGATCTGACCTATGAATATGTAAATATAAACGGAAGCTACCGTTCATAAAAAGAGGTATTGGATATGACACAGTTTTCCAACCAGGAGCGCGCCCAGGTACTGACTCAGGCCCTCCCTTATATCAAGAAACACAGCGGCAAGATAGTTGTCATTAAATACGGCGGAAATGCCATGACCAATGATTCACTGAAGCAGCAGGTCATGGAAGATATCATTCTGCTGGACGCTATCGGGGTGAAGGTTGTCCTCGTACACGGGGG
>JAZUNG010000093.1:0-5129 GCA_045604025.1 Lachnospiraceae bacterium
CTTCCTCCTCGGTATTTTTTGTTTTGTGGTGAAATACATTATACCTAAAGGTTGAGCCCTTGGCTCTTTCAATATTTAATTTACACCATTATACGGACGCGACCCCAGAAATTGCGTTTGTGCATTGAATTTTGACATAAAATGATCGATTTCATTCGCACGAACGCAGTTTTTGCTCAGAACGACCAAATAATCTTCGCACAAACGCAGTTTTTGCTCAAAACAGGTCAAACATCTTCGCACGAACGCAGTTTTTGCTCAGAACAGGTCAAACATCTTCGCACAAACGTAGTTTTTGGTCAGAGTGTGAGTGTTCACAGGAAACAGATTTCGCGCAAGCCAAGCGTAGAAAATATACACATTCATAACAATTACAGAGAACAGATATGGTCAGAGAATCATTCAGTGAAAAGAATACATGGCAGCTGGGCTACGAGATGGGCCAGAGTGCTCAGCCCGGAACAGTGATCTGCCTGGACGGAGATCTGGGCGTCGGAAAGACTGTCTTTACCGCAGGATTTGCTGAGGGTCTGGGTATCGAGACAGCCATATGCTCGCCGACATTTACCATACTGCAGGTATACGAAGAGGGCAGACTGCCTCTGTATCACTTCGATGTATACAGGATAGCGGATCCATCGGAGATGGACGAGATCGGATTCGATGAATATGCCTTCGGTTCTGGGGTGTGCCTGATAGAATGGGGCAGCCAGATCGAAGAGATTCTGCCGGAAGGAACTGTCTATATAACCATCAGCAAGGACCTGGACAAAGGATTCGATTACAGGAAGATAGAGATCAGCTAAAAGATCCGGACTCGGACCATATAACGGAGATAGAGATCAGCTGAAGATCCGAACCCAGATCCATATCACAAGACGGAGGTCAGTCGCTAAAGGACAGACACATTATGAAAATACTGGCGATCGAAAGCTCCGGTACGGTTGCATCGGCAGCCCTGCTGGAAGACAACAACATAATACTGGAAATGACCGGGCCATTTAAGGTCACTCATTCAGAGACCCTGATGCCCATGATTGATGAGGCGTTTAAGGAAGCAGGGATGAAGCCTGTTGACATCGATCTGATAGCTGTATCCGGAGGACCTGGTTCATTTACAGGCCTCAGGATAGGCAGCGCCACTGCCAAGGGATTGGGATTCGCTCTGAATAAAGATCTGGTGCATGTACCGACTCTGGACGGCATGGCATACAACTATGAGGGAACTGACAGACTGGTCGTTCCAATGATGGATGCCAGAAGAGGTCAGGTATACACAGGCATCTACGGATTTGATGATGACGGACTGCATATACTCCTGCCAGGATGCGCCATGGCAGCAGGAGAACTGATGGAGTATATCAACGACCATTTTGCAGGAAGACATATCATCTTCCTCGGAGACGGAGTGGATGCATATAGAGAGACAATAGAGCAGAAGTGCAGTGAACCATTTACATTGGCTGAAGGCGCTGATGCACTCCAGAGAGCTTCGAGCGTCGGAAAACTGGGATTTATCATGGCACAGAAGGGGCTCACAGTGCCGGCTGACGCAGAGGCACCGGTATACTTAAGGCCCAGCCAGGCAGAGCGCGTCAGAGCCGAACAGAGCGAGCAGTAAGGCACATTAACCATGGAAATAGCTTACTATGAAATGTCTTATGACGATATACCGGACGTTGCCGCCATGGAGCTGGAATACTTCGCACAGCCCTGGTCAGAGGCCAGCATAGGCCACTATATGGACCAGGGGAATACGATATTCATCGTAGCCAAGGATCCTGCCGATGGTGGAAAACTGTGCGGCTACTGCGCGGTGATGCGCATACTGAACGAATCTGAGCTAGTCAGCATAGCGGTTCATGAAGATTACAGGAATATGGGCATCGCCAGAGAGATACTGGATATTGCCTACGACATGGCCAGAGACGCCGGTGTGGAAATGATCCACCTCGAGGTCAGAGAGAGCAACGAGGCTGCTATCTCCCTGTACGAGAGCGAGGGATTTGAGCGTGACGGCCTCAGAAAAGATTTCTACAGCAAACCGAAGGAAAACGCGCTGCTGTATACCAAGCACCTGTAAAGTTTTACAGGCATAGAAAGGACAGAACATGCTGGATATTTGTTTGCTGGGGACAGGTGGTATGATGCCGCTGCCCAGGCGCCATCTGACATCCATGATGGCCAGATATAACGGCTCGAATATACTGTTTGACTGTGGAGAGGGCACCCAGATAGCCATCAAGGAAAAGGGCTGGTCATTCAAGTCGATAGACCTGATATGCTTCACGCATTTTCACGGAGATCATATAGGAGGGCTGCCGGGACTATTGCTTACCATGGGCAATTCCGACCGCACTGATACCCTCAATATGGTCGGACCCAAGGGGCTGAAAGCCGTGGTAGAGCATCTCAGGGTGATCGCGCCTGAGCTGCCGTTCGATATCAATTATATAGAGATCGAAGAGCCCGAGCAGGTGTTGTATTTCGGAGAGTTCAGCATAGAAGCGTTCAAGGTTCTGCACAGAGTGCCCTGCTACGGCTACAGTATTCTGATAGACCGCGCGGGCAAGTTCGACGCAGAGAAGGCGAAGGCCCTGGATATCCCGCTGAAGAGCTGGCATCTGCTGCAGCAGGGTGAGACAGTAGAGCATGAGGGGAATGTTTACACCCCAGACATGGTCCTGGGTCCCCCCAGAAAAGGCCTCAAGGTCACATACTGCACCGATACCAGACCGGTAGACATCATCTCCGAGAAGGCGACCGGAGCAGACCTCTTTATCTGCGAGGGCATGTACGGAGAGCCTGACAAGCAGGAGGACGCTGTCAAAAAGAGACATATGACATTTCAGGAGGCAGCGCAGCTCGGTGCAGCAGCGCAGCCGGAGAGAATGTGGCTGACACACTACAGCCCTTCACTGATCAGGCCGTCAGAGTATATTGACGACGTAAAGCAGACCTTTGACCGGATAGAGGCCGGAAAGGACCTGAAGAGTATAACATTGAAGTTTGAAGAGGATTAATATGGATCCGATAACGGTACTGGGAATTGAATCATCATGTGATGAGACTGCGGCAGCAGTTGTAAGAAATGGCAGAGAGGTACTCTCGAGCGTCATTTATTCACAGATAGATCTGCATACGATCTACGGCGGGGTAGTGCCGGAGATCGCATCGCGTGCACATATAGAGAAGATCAATCAGGTCGTTCAGAAGGCTCTGGACGATGCAGGTATGACGCTGGCGGATATAGACGCTGTTGCGGTCACATACGGACCGGGACTGGTAGGAGCCCTGCTCGTGGGAGTGAGCTTTGCCAAGGCGATCGCTTTCGCTGCAGACAAGCCCCTGGTAGGAGTTCATCACATCAAGGGGCACGTGTGTGCCAACTATATCACCTATCCGGAGCTGGAGCCTCCGTTCCTGTGCCTGGTAGCATCCGGTGGTCATACACATCTGGTCATGGTAAAGGATCATCTGGACTATGATATCATCGGAAGGACCAGAGACGATGCGGCAGGCGAGGCATATGACAAGATCGCCAGAGCGATAGGCCTTGGATATCCGGGAGGTCCCAAGGTAGAGAAAGCAGCTCACGAGGGCCAAGCAGACGCGTTTGATTTCCCGAGGGCAAAGATAGATGAGCATCCGTACGATTTCAGCTTCTCAGGACTCAAGTCGGCCGTGCTCAATACCATCAATGGAGCCAGAATGAAGGGCGAGGAAGTACGTCAGGAAGATATAGCCGCTTCATTCCAGGCAGCAGTCATCGACTCCATGAAAGAGCGTGTCCTGATGGCTATAGATGAGTTTGGGGCCAAGGGATTTGCCATGGCAGGCGGAGTTGCCTCAAACCAGACTATCAGGAATGCGCTGAAGGAAGCCTGCGAGGGAGTGGGAGTGAGCTTCTACTGTCCGCCGCCTGTGCTGTGCACGGATAATGCGGCCATGATAGCGTCAGCAGGTTACTATGAGTTTGTAAATGGCAGACGCTCAGGACTGGATCTGAATGCGGTTCCCGGACTGAAGCTTGAATAGACACATATACTATGAAGATAACAGCTATTATCCTGGCAGGAGGCAGAGGAACACGTCTCGGCGGGGATATCCCAAAACAGTATATAGAGGTTGCAGGAAAGCCCGTTCTTCTTTATGCGCTGGAAAGCTTTGAACAGAGCAGAGCGGACGGGATCGTCATAGTCTGCGGGACCGGAGATGAAGACTTCGTAATGCAGGAGATCGTACTTGAGTATGGCCTGAAGAAAGTCACGCATGTGGTCCGCGGAGGGGCAGAGAGATATGATTCTGTGTATGCCGGGCTTCTTGCAGCAGCAGGCAGTGACTATGTACTGATCCATGACGGAGCCAGACCATATATTACTGCTGCAGGAATAAACCGTATGATCGATGCGGTCTTGGAGTATAGAGCTGCAGTTGCAGCTCAGCCGTCAAAAGATACGATCAAGATCACCGATGAAGAGGGTTTTGTTCAGAGTACAACTGACCGCAGCAGGACGTGGAATATACAGACACCACAGTGTTTCAGATATGAAGAGATCCTGGATGCCTATGAGCAGGTGATCGGACGCAGGACATCCGGGGAGGCTACATTGAAGATCACAGACGATGCCATGGTATATGAGACGGTATTCCCTGAACGCAGGGTGAAGCTGGTTGATATCGGCGAAGAAAATGGTAAGATCACCACGTCCTACGACCTGGAATTCATGAAATGGAAGCAGTCGCAGACATTTCCGGGTCAATGTTAATATCCAAACAGTAGACGTTTTCGCGGCAGATCAGAGCATCTGCCGTGTTTTTTTGATAAAAATCACATTGATTGTTTACTCGCTAAAAAGAATAGTATAATTATATTATTCGGGGAAGTTCGGAAAAGTATTAATTGACAGAATAATAAAACAGTGATAAATATAAATTATAAAAGATAAAAATCATAACAATATAAACTCAATATAGAAAATACTTGAAATATTAATAAATACCTGATTAGGTGATGATTCGGATTCCAAGAAGAGTTGTATAGTCTGTATTTGAAGGAATACTGATAGTTTGAGCGATAAATATTTGTTGACATAACTCGGGAATTAGGTGTTAAGAGTAATATACCC
>JAZUNG010000094.1:0-33088 GCA_045604025.1 Lachnospiraceae bacterium
TGCATGTATTAAGCACGCCGCCAGCGTTCATCCTGAGCCAGGATCAAACTCTCGTCAAAGTGTTTGTCTTGATCAGCTCAAGCTTCGCTTGGCTTATCCTTTTTACTGAACATCTACTAATTAGATGCTTCGCTTTTTAAATGAAATTTTGTTGAAATTTCAGGGATGGTTTATACTATTCATTTGCCAAGGTGCCGCTGCCTCATTTCGCGACAGCTCGATTATAATAACACTATCATTTTCCCTTGTCAACATCTTTTTTTCTTTTTTTCAAGATGCCCTCAAAGAGTGAAAAAAATAGCCCTTCCCAGCGTATCTCGGGAAGGACTTTTAATATACAATATTTGCTGTACTATTTCAAGTACAATCTTTTTATTTTTTAATATTTTTTCTGACTGTCTCCAGTTCTTCTTCCGCCTGCATGATCTCCTCTATGATTTCTTCCTGTTCCTGTTCGCACATCTCCAGCTGTTTTTGTATCTCCATCAGTTTCTCATAGTCCGCAGCTGTTCCGGGATCGTCAAGGAGCACTTTCAGTTCTCCGGCTTTTCTCTCGGAATCGTTCAATGACAGCTCCAGCTTCTCCAGTTTCTTCAGCAGTCTGGATTCCAGCTTGCCCGGATTCGACATTAGGAGTCTTTCGAACTCGCTGCCACTATGACCTGAAGGAGTCTCATGGTCCTTCCCGGACTTAACCTCAGCTGCTCTGCCCCTGTTATTCAGCTCTGATTCTTCCTTTTTCTTCTTAAGTGCACGGTAGTCCTCATAGTTCATTCCATAGAACTCTGCTCTGCCGCCATCAAACTCCAGTATGTTGGTTGCGACCTGACTGACAAAATATCTGTCATGGGAAACCACGATCACTGTTCCGTCAAAATTCTTCAGCATCTGCTCCAGGACTTCCTTGCCGATCATATCCATATGGTTGGTAGGCTCATCCAGGATCAGCAGGTTGGGTCTGGTATAGAATACCTTGCACAAAGTTAGCCTGACTCTCTCTCCTCCGGAGAGCTGTCCGATCTTCTTTTCAACTTCCTCGCCGCTGAAAACAAAACATCCCAGAGCACTTCTGGCCTCTTCTCTGGTCAGTCGGGGATATGTGTCCCAGAAGTTCTCCAGCACTGTCTGTTCAGGATCCGCCTCACTCATCACTGCCTGCTGCTGGTCAAAGTATCCCCACTCAACATTCTTTCCATATTCATATGTCCCGCCGAGGGCAGGGACCTGACCGATCAGGACCTTAAGCAGTGTGGACTTGCCGATACCATTTGCCCCGATGACTGCCAGATGTTCCTTTTTCCTTAATGTAAATGAGATTTTGCACAGTTCTCTGTCATATCCGATGCTCAGGTTCTGAACCTTCAGGACCTCGCTGTAGCTTTCTGTCCGCGGACTGAATGCTGCCCTGAAACTCTTTGTATCAAAATGCCTGGGCTTTTCTATCTTCACCATATGTTCGATCATCTTCTGTTTTGATCTGACAGAGGAGATCTTGGTAGGCGTGTTCTTCCACTTCTCTATCCACTCGCTCAGCCTCTGTATCTCCTTCTGCTGAGCTTCATAGTCCTTCTCCTGCTTGGCGTAATTGGCTTCCTTCTGCTTAACGAACGCAGTATAGTTTCCGGAATACCTGGTCATATGTCCATACTCTATCTCATATGTCACGCTGACAATACCATCCAGGAAAGCTCTGTCATGAGATACTATAACAACCGCGCTCCTGTATGATCTGAGGTAATCCTCCAGCCATTCTATGGTAGGAAGATCCAGATGGTTTGTAGGCTCGTCCAGAAGCAGGATGTCCGGTTTGCTGAGCAGCAGTTTCATAAATGCTATCTTGGTCTGCTGACCTCCCGAGAACTGTCCAATCGGTTTCTTCAGTTCATCTGCTCCGAATCCGAACCTGGCAAACATGATCAGCATCTCACGCTCGCAGTCCATTCCACCCAGCGCGTCAAATCTTGCCTGGAGATGCGAGTATCTGTTCAGAAGTTTTTCATGGTTCTCAGGATCCGTGGCCAACGACAGCTGTATTTCAACCTTCTGCATCTCATCCTGAACAGAGTATACCTGAGCAAAGACCTTCTTCAGTTCATCTTCAGCGCTGATCTGACCGTCCTCGAAACTGATCTGTTTCAGGAATCCTACGGTCACACCTCCCGCCAGAGTGAACCACGCATCTTCATCGCTGTCCAGATTTGCCATGGTCAGCTCACCCCCGATCAGTTTGAGGAGCGTAGTCTTACCACAGCCGTTTCTACCGACAACTGCTATCTTCTCATTGTCATGCACCTCAAAGCATGCTCTGTCTAAAACTGTGTCTGCTCCGTACTGAACGGTCGCGTTTCTGATCTGGAGTTTCATAGCACCTCATAGTATATTTTATTAATTAATCATTTACAAGCCGTAAAGTTCTTTGATATTATATGAGGAAGTTTTTTGTATATATGTTAGGTTTTGGAGAAATATCATGAACAGCATTTACATTCCCGAGGGTTACACCTCACCCCTTGATGAGTACGATACTCAGAGAGCCATTGTATATATAAAGGATACTTTTCAGCAGGAATTTTCCAAAGCGCTGAATCTTAAACGAGTATCCGCTCCTCTTTTTGTCATGGAAGCCTCCGGTCTGAATGACAATCTGAACGGAGTCGAAAGGCCGGTTTCATTTGATATACCTGCCCTGGGCGGAGATAATGCACAGGTCGTTCATTCACTTGCAAAGTGGAAGAGACTGGCTCTGAAGCGTTATGATTTCAAGGTCGGGAATGGTCTCTATACTGATATGAACGCCATACGCAGAGATGAAGATCTGGACAACGTTCACTCTATATATGTGGATCAGTGGGACTGGGAGAAGATCATCACCAGAGAGAACCGCAATCTCGATTTCCTGAAACTGATGGTCAGATCTATAGTATCTGCGATCTGTGCTACCGCTGACAGAGTCAGGGTTCATTATCCCCAGATACAGGTAAATCTGTCAAATGATGTGGCATTTATAACCAGTCAGGAACTGGAAGATATGTACCCTGATCTGACTGCTCACGAAAGAGAAGACAGATTTCTGGCAGAGCACCGCACAGCGTGCATCATGCAGATAGGCGGTGCGCTGAAGTCCGGTCTTCCCCACGATGGCAGAGCTCCCGACTACGACGACTGGGATCTGAACTGTGATATTTTCTTCTGGGATGATGTGCTGGGACGTGCTCTGGAGATCTCATCCATGGGTATTCGTGTTGACAGTGAATCTCTCGCCAGACAGCTGAAGATCTCAGGCTGTAAAGACAGAGCTGAACTGCCTTTCCACAAAATGCTCCTGAACAATGAACTGCCCTTAACCATCGGCGGAGGTATCGGGCAGTCGAGACTCTGTATGCTGCTTATGGGGGTAGCCCATATCGGTGAGGTTCAGTCCAGTGTATGGGACGAGGAAACCGTACAGGCATGTGAACGCGCCGGGATCAGACTTCTGTAATTATTGGTATCTCCTGCGCAGTTCATCTGCGACCATACTGTATGCCGGCATGGACAGACCATACTCTGCCCCGATCTCCGGGATGTCGTAGATAAGGCCTTTTATCTCGCTGGCTCCTCCCGCTTCAATATCTCTCTGAAGAGATGTGGTAGCCTCAGGAGGCTGATGAGCCAGAATATCCAGATTAGCCTGTATCACATCAGTATCAAAAGGACATCCGAATGCTTCCGAGAGCTGTTCTATCTCTCTCATCAGAGAGATAAACAGTTCTCTTTTTTTGCCTTCTTCCTGAAAATCGCCTGCCACCGCTCCATAATAGAGTCCGGCAGCTCCTATCGGTGAAACATATGAGAACTTCTTCATGGCGTCACGGCGGATATTCTGTGAATAAATTCCCCGTATTCCTGCCCCATTCAGTTCGGCTTCTATTGCCTTCAGTCGTTCTTCCTGCGCATGAGTGAATTCAGCCATACCGGGACCCCTTCCAAAGATGATCCTGAGGATCTTACTGTGCATGAGGATCTTCCCGGGAGATTCGATATTTGCTGATACATATATACATCCGTCCAGGATCAGCCTGTCAGGGATCATGGATCGGAGCTTTTCACCGGTTGTATAGATATTGAGGACCGGTATTATGACTGTATGTTCGTCCGCTGCTTCTTCTATCAGTGATACTGTATCATCAACAGAGTAGCCCTTTACGCAAACAAATATCACGTCCGGAGGGGAGATCTGACCGTCACGTAGCATGTCAAGATACTCCTGTGATGCAAATGCCTTTACACGTTCCAGTTCTTCCTGATCATCCCACAGATGATGAAGGATGAGGCCTTCATCCTTCATGGCATCCAGGTGTCTGCCCCTTGCGATAAAGGCGACATCATGCCCTGCAGCTGTCAGTTTAAAGCCTGTTGGTCCGCCTGTTCCTCCTGCTCCTATTATTACATATCTCATTTGCAAAACCCCGATTTCTGTGGTATTCTCCTTTTATAATATCATGATACTTATTAAGGAGAAACAATGAACCGCAAATTTATCCTGTCATGTGAGTCTACAGTTGATGTTCCTTATTCTTATCTTGAGGGACGCGATATTCCAGTTCTTTTTTATCATTATGTTATAGATGGTGTGGATTACGTTGATGATATGGGACGTGACCCTGAGGCAAGGCCTGCATTCTACAGAATGCTTTCTGAGGGCAAGCTACCCAGCACATCGCTGATCAATACAGAAACTTACAAGGAATTCCTGCGTGGACTGCTGAAAGACGGTGATGTAATGCATATCGCCTTCACCTCCGGCCAGTCCAGCTCTGTAGGAAACGCTCTGATAGCGGCCGAAGAGCTGAAGGAAGAATTCCCTGACAGACAGATATGTGTGATCGATTCGCTCTGCTCCTCTTCCGGATATGGCCAGATCGTCGACTATGCGGCTGATCTTGCCGATGAAGGAAAAGAACTGTCAGAGGTTGCTGACTGGGTACTTGCCAACAGGAACAAGTTCCACCATCAGTTCTTCTCCAGCGATATGACACAGTTCAAACGCACCGGCAGAGTATCAGGGCCAACCGCGACTATCGCAACTATCCTGAACATCTGCCCCATCATGAGGCTGGACGACAGGGGACGCATCATTGCATATGACAAGGTGCGCGGAAAGAAGAAAGCGGTCAGCCGTACCGTGGAAGAAACATTAAAACATGCTCAGAATGGTTCAGAGTACGATGGAAAAATGTATGTAGGCCATTCCAACTGTGCAGAAGATGCCCAGGCTGTCATAGATGCTCTTGAAGAGGTGTTCCCTCATCAGAAAGGCAGGATAAAGATGCAGGATATCGGAACTATCATCGCCTCACACAGCGGTCCTGGTACTGTTGCTGTATTCTTCATGGGTGATGAGCGCGATCCCGAGTAAAACGCAAACCATTTAGACAGGAGGTATCGTCAGAATGGAACTGCATGAATCCGGTGAAATGTACCTGGAGTCAATACTGTTGTTATCAAAAAAGAAAAACGATGTACGTTCTATTGATATTGTGGAGTTTATGGGCTTTTCCAAGCCGTCTGTCAGCCGTGCGGTTGGCAAGCTCAAGGCTGACCGTTATATCATAGTCGATAAGGACGGATATATCGCACTTACCGAAAGCGGCAGACAGATAGCCGAGAGTATTTACCAGAAGCACACTGCGCTGACTGAGTTCTTTACAGCTCTGGGAGTTGATGAGGATATCGCATCCAGAGATGCATGCCGCATAGAACATGTGATCAGCGATGAAACATTTCAGGCCATAGTTGATCACATACCTTTACTGAAGAAATAACTGTTAAACATTCTGGCCTCTTTCTTTCCGGAATGAGGCCAGTTTTATTGTATAAGGATACTTTAAATGAAGATAGCGCTGGTGGGATCGTCCGGAGGACATCTTACGCATCTGCATATGCTGAAAGCTTTCTGGGAAAAGCACGAGAGATTCTGGGTCACTTTTGACAAGGAAGACGCCAGATCTCTTCTTGATGGCGAATCTTTCTACCCCTGCTACTACCCCACCAACCGCAATATCCCCAATCTGATACGCAATACAAAACTGGCACTGCGCCTGCTGAAGAAGGAACGCCCCGATGTCATCATATCGAGCGGTGCAGCAGTTGCAGTCCCCTTTTTTTATATAGGAAAGCTCTATGGAGCAAAGACCATCTATATAGAAGTATATGACCGAATTGATGCTCCTACCTTGAGCGGCAAGCTGGTCTATCCGGTCACAGACCGTTTCATAGTCCAGTGGGAAGAGATGAAAAAGGTCTACCCCAAGGCTATCAATCTGGGAAGTATTTTTTAAGGAACGAAAATGATATTTGTTACCGTAGGCACTCACGAGCAGCCATTTGACAGACTGATCAGATGCATAGACGATCTGAAGGCATCCGGACGTATACGTGAAGATGTCTTTATTCAGACCGGCTTTTCAGACTACGAGCCGTCTGCCTGTTCATACTCCAAACTGGTCAGTGCAGACCGAATGAACGAACTGATCGCATCCGCTCATATCATCATCACACATGGAGGTCCCGCGAGTTTTCTTGCTCCGCTAAAGGAGGGGAAGATCCCCATCGTTGTTCCCCGTATGAAACTCTACGGAGAGCATGTTAATGATCATCAGGTAGATTTTACCAGAGCGGTAGCTGCCAGAGCGGGAAACATCATTCTGGTTGAGGATGTCTGCGAACTGGCAGAGGCGATCAAAAACTATGATACAACGATTGCTTCAATGAACAATAAAGGATTCAGCAACACAGAGCATTTCACATCCGAACTGGAACAGATCGCTCTGGAACTTGTTGCCGGACGGAAGAAATAATGTCAGCAAATGTCTGTGTGCTCATGTGCACATATAATGGAGAAAAGTATATAAAGAGGCAGATGGACAGCCTGATGGATCAGAAGGATGTTCAGGTTTACTTCTGTGTTCATGATGACGGTTCTTCAGATTCCACACCCGATATTCTGAAGAGCTATGGGATCACACCCGTCGGTGCGGATCATATGGGGCCCGCAAAGGGCTTTATGTATCTGCTTGAAGCTGCTCCAGACAGTGACTATTATGCTTTCTGTGATCAGGATGATATCTGGGATGACGATAAACTCTCCTCTGCTATTGATATGATACGAATTGAGGAACAGCTGTATCCGGATGAACCATGCATCTACGGATGCTCGACCAGACTGGTCAGCGAAGATGAGAAATACATCTGCGACCATCTCCTGGATAAGACCAGAACCCTCTCTTCAAGGCTTTTTTACGCCAGCATTTCAGGAAATACTGTTGTTTTCAATCGAGCCATGAGAGAACTGGCACTCAAGACGCTTCCTGACAGACTGATCATGCATGATTCATGGATGGTCAAGCTGTGCGTTGCCACAGGCGGTCATCTGATCATTGATGAAAGGCCTCATATGGATTATCGTATGCACGGAGCCAATCAGATAGGAATGGAGATGGGGCTTTCTGACAAACTGAGCAAGTTCAGGAAGGTCTCGGGAAACGACGGAGAGGGTCAGGAGTTTCTGGACATATGCTCTCTGTATGAAGATTCACTGCAGCCATGGGTAAAACGTCTGGCTGAACTGGCTGAGAGCAGCAGAACCAGCAAGCAGGCCGCTCGTACCCTTCTTAAGGAAGGAAATATAGATTTCAAAAACACAGGATTCAATATCGCATTCAGGCGAAAGGTTCTGAAAGGTCATCTGTAATGGCTAATACTGGTAAATGCTTATCATTAATATGTATAGTTAATGATCAGGGTATGTTTGAAGGATTCAGGGAAAGCCTGCTTACTCAGACATATCAGGACTACGAGCTCATCCCTGTTATGAATATGAACGGGGAATATTCTTCTGCCCGCAGAGCATTCAATGAAGCTTCCGTTCAGGCAAATGGCCGGTATCTGCTGTTTATTCATCCGGATATCAGATTCGAGGATCCGGATGCACTGAAAGATATCATCGGCTATATTACAGAGGAAAGAGTCCCTGCAGACTTCGGGGTATGCGGAGCCGCAGGTGCTGTGCGGGAAGGAAACAGCAGGGAGATCATATCAACTATCTTCCACGGCGACAGTCACCAGCGTGTGGGGACATCTGTATCTGCGCCGCAGGAGGTTGAAACCCTGGACGAATGTTTTTTTATCATCAGTGCTGATTACCTGAAAGACCACCCTTTTTCCGACACTGAAGGCTGGCATCTGTATGCCTGTGAATACTGTCTGGAGGCCATAAGTGACAGCAGAAAGAATTATGTTCTTCCTTCACGGATCTGGCATCTTTCAGATGGAAAGTCTCTTAACAAAGACTACATACTGCAGCTTGAAGATCTGATCAGAAAAGAACGTGACAGCTTTGATATGATCTGCACTACCGTCAAGGCCTGGAAGACAAAAGGAATGATTGCTTTTCTGTATAGAAAGTATTATTATGTAAAACAGTGCGTCAAAAGCCGCTTGTTGAAATGAAAAGATTCAGTATCATTGTACCGATTTATAATGTCGAACAATATCTGCCTGAGATGCTCGAGAGTGCTGACAGGCAGTTTTGTCGTGATTTTGAACTGGTTCTTGTAGATGACGGTTCCACCGACGGCTGCCCTGCCCTGTGTGATGAGTATATGGATACCCATCCCGGGACAGTAGTTGTCCACAAGCCAAACGGAGGACTGATATCCGCCAGGAGAGAGGGTCTGAAGGCCGCCTCCGGCGAATATATCATTTTCTGCGATGCGGACGATCTGCTCCATGATGATACACTGGAATCCATAAATACTGTTATAGAAGACCACGGTTCTGATCTGGTCATCTATAACGCGGATATATTCGACGGAGATACCAGACAGGCATTTTTCGAACACGAGCTGCCTGAAGGACCAGTTGCAGACAAGTCCGCGATCTATGACAAGCTGTTCCTTTCACACAGTCTTAACTCCATGTGTATGAAGGCAATGCACCGCAGCATCATAGATATTGATACCGACTACAGTATGTTTTACAGCTGCACCGTTGCTGAAGATCTGCTCCAGTCGGTACCGGTAGTTAAGAATGCCCGCTCTGTTTATTATCTGGACAAAGCACTGTATGACTACAGGATCTCGTCTGGTATGACTCATAAATGCAATCCGGATTATTATTTTTCGAATCTCCGGATAAACAGACACATTACCGGTCTGCTGGCTGATGAGCATATAGACGATCTGGAGATCAAGTCTGCCCTTCATCTGCTGATAGCCGCATATGCAGGCACTACTCAGATGAAATATGCAGATTCATTCGATCCTGAGCTGCTGGATAGAATACGCACTGACGCTGACTTTCAACGCGCATGGAAGATGGCGTGGAACAGCCCTTATGCTGCTCATCTAAATAAAAAACAGAAGCTGCTGTTAAGGCTGCTTTATGACAGAAGATATTCATTGATCAGGCTGCTGCTTGCAGTAAAAGGCGGCCGATAGGAGGTATTTAGCTTTGCTCACAAATATGTTAAAGCGTCGTATATACATGATGCTTTCATTACTGGTTATTATCATGATAATTGTTTCATCAATTGCTGCCTGCGGTAAATCCATCGAGGAAGAGACCGCATCAGTACCTGAGGAAACCGTTCAGACTGAAGAAACTACCACAGAGGCTCCTTCAGAAACCACAACTGAGGAAACAACCACAGAAGAAACTACAACAGAGGAAACTACCGAAGAGACTACAGAGGCATTTGTATTTGAAGAGCCAGTGAGTTTTTATGTGTTCGGTGTTGACACTGTAGGTTATACCGAGGTCGACAAGGGCCGTTCGGATATGCTGAAGCTGATCAGCATAGATACTCAGGAACGCACGATCAAGTCCATCTCCGTTCTGAGAGATACCAAGGCTCCCATTGTCGGACATGATCCTCAGAAGATCAATGCTGCATTCATGTATGGCGGTGCCCCACTGGCCATGGCAACTCTGAACCTGAACTTTGGTCTGGAGATCGGAGATTATATCATGATCAACTTCTCCGGGCTGGTAATACTCGTTGATGATATCGGCGGTATTGATCTTGAGATAACAGAAGATGAAGCATATGAGATCAACTGGCATGACGGCGACTATGTAGGTGACGGCCGCCAGCTGAACTCCATCCCTGTTGAAGCAGGTATGGCTCATCTGGACGGTTCCCAGACACTCGCATACTGCAGGACCAGAAAGATAGACAATGATTTCTTCCGTTCCGGAAGACAGAACAAGGCTATAGCCGCTATTATCGAGAAGATCAAAGCTATGCCTAAAACCGAATATCCAAAACTGATCGACCAGTTCTTCCAGTCTGTAACGACCAATCTGTCACTGGAAGATATTACACATCTGATGGCTTTGGATCTGGGAGACTATGAGTATGAGGCATACAGGGTGCCTGATGCTATCTATGAGACAGATCTGGAGGGCGGTCAGGACGAGACTGGCTCATGGGTATGGACATATGACCTGACCAAGGCAGGTGAAAGGATAAATTCCATCCTCGAAGGAACTTTTGTTCCTCAGGATATTACAGATGACAGCTATATGAAGGAATACTGATATCAATCGTAGATATAGGGCTCGATAGTTTCAGCCCAGATATCGAAACCATGTTCAACATCAGGGTGGACACCATCGGACGCAAGAAGCGGATCGATCTGTCCATCCTTTTCATATAAGGAATACAGATCTATATATGGAATACCTCTGATCTCTGCCATATCCTTAATGGCGGCATTGAAACTGAGTGTGGTCTCTATACTGCATGGAAGGCTGTTGTGAAACCAGTCCGCTGTTGGAAGCACGCTCTGCACATAGATATCTGTGGAAGGATTGTCGGCAATGACCATATCCAGGAATGTCTCATAATCTTTCTTACATTCCTCGAAATTATAATCCCTTAAAGAGTTTACACCGGTCATTATGAATATCTTCTCGGGAGTGACCGTTTTGATCATGGATGCGCGAAGGAGGGAGCCCTTGATGGTCTCCCCTCCCAGACCCAGGTTCAGGACCAGCCTGTCGGGAAAGTATTTCTGGAAGTCACTCTGTTTGGTAATGGAATCACCGAAGAAAACGATATCTGCATCCACATGCATCTTGGCCAGCATGTTTTCCCAGGCAATGATCACATATGGACCGGTATCCTCAGGGATCTCGTTCATCTCTCCATCAGCGATATTACCTGCATTTATCTGGTCAGTTATCTCCTGATATGATACTGATGTTTCTGTTTCATCGTGATCACTTTCAGGTTCAGTATTGGCGGGGATCTCTGTTGAAGGAGTCTCTTCCTCCTGAGTAGCTTCTTCTTTTATCTCCTCATTTAAAGCTGTAGTGTCCCAGATCACCTGCTCTGTAGGCTGGAGGTTTTCCTCACTGTCAGATGCATTTCTTTGCGAGCGGTTCCCGGTGATAAGCACAACAAGAAACGCGGCAAGGAATATGATTGCCGCTATGGTTGCTGCTATTGCCCATGTTCTGGTCTTTCCGGTATTATTCATTATCAGCGTATCATTCAGGAATTATTCCTGACCCTTATACTCTGCCTTATCATCCTGATGCATATGATGATCACAGCACCTGCTGCTCCGCCTGCAATATCGATCCAGACATCTGTGATCATTGGTCCTCTTCCGGAGAATATCTGGATCGTCTCATCGATAAATGCTGCCAACAGTATACAGCCTTCAGTAATGAAAAAGCATTTAACCGCATGGAGAAATGCTGCAACCTTCATAATCCCAAATACAAGAAAACTGACTTCCATACCGAGCAGCATATACTCAGAAAAGTGAGCCAGCTTCCGCACCAGATATACAGTGACATTTCCCTTCCCGACAAATATCTCCAGAAAAGGTCTGATCAGGTTCAGGACCCATGAACTTTCATCTGAAGATATATCAGACGGCAGCATTGAGTGTCCCCATATGAGTAAAATGGTGACGATGATAATGATACTCAGCTCTCTGTACCTTCTGAATATCATTACTCGCTGTCCTTGCTGTTTCTGCTCATTTTAAACAGGATCAGTCCTATGATCAGCAGTGCTACACAGGCAATCCCAAGTGCGATCCATATGCCTCTGTAAATGGCAGGACTGGCTACTTCTTTTACCGCAGTTACTGTAACAGAAACTGCACAACTGAGCCCTGAAACGTCATTCCCTAACGCATCTGTAACTTCTGTCCCTGATACTGTTATGATCGCGGAGCCTTCCGCTGCTCCATAAACAGATACTGTTGCTGAAGGTGCGGGCTGTATCGTCTCCGGAAGGAAATCGGCAATATCCGGATCTGACGAGAATACATCAAATCTTCCGGAACAGTCTGAAGCTGTAACTATGATATCAGCAGTTTCTCCGACTGTGATGGTTATTTCTTTTTCTGAAGCTGATATTTCAGCGGCGTTCACTACGATCCCTGTAGCGAATATAAGCATCAAAAGAACAATTGTTGAAATCAGAAACTGTAGTGTCTTTTTCATTATAATACCGATATCCTCAACTCTGCCTCTGGCGGGCATTATGAGCCAGTCCTGCGATCAGACATGGCAGAAATCCGATCAGTGTGCCTGCCACATTGCATATGACATCATCTGTCTCGGCACATCCCAATCTGAAAATATACTGCAGCAGCTCAACAGCCAGAGTGACTATGAGTCCTGCAATAACAGTTATAAGAAACATCTTACCCATGGTCCTGCCGCTGAAAGCGAGAGATATGAACATGCCGAATGGGACAAATAAGAAAACATTCATTATCACCATCCGCAGGTAAACATCGCTGATCAGGGCCATCTGCAGGCTGTAACCGGGCTGGAGAATGATCTCTCCTGCCTCTTCAGAGCGCATGAGAAGTGTGGAGTAAACTATCAGCCACAGTGTAAAGGCCGATCCGATCACTCCGACTATATGCTTCGCACGTTCTGATGCAAGTGTATGCATAACAGCGCCTCCGGCCAGTATACATACAGTTATGACCAGCAGCACCGGATAAGATATATGATATGTCAGGTAAAAAAGCTCTTCGAGCATATCTGTTATTTATACTTTGCAAGAAGTGTCTTGATGTTCTTCTTGTATGCCTCAACACCAGGCTGATTGAAAGGATTTACACCCATGGTATACGCACTGATGCCGCATGCAAACTCGAAGAAATAAAACAGCCCGCCCAGAGTATATTCATCCTTTCTGGGGATAGTGATCCTGATCTGAGGAACATCACCGTCCAGATGGGCGTCCATAACACCCTCTACCGCAGCCTTGTTGACCAGACTGACAGGCTGACCTTCAAGATACTTGAGGTTGTCAAAGTCCACATCAAAGTCAGGAAGAATGATACTGTCTTCCTGCTCTTCAACTGCTATAACAGTCTCGAAAATGCTTCTTTCTCCTTCCTGGATCATCTGCCCCATGGAATGCAGGTCATAGGTCAGACTGACACCTACAGGAAAGATTCCCAGTCCGTCCTTACCCTCACTCTCTCCAAAGAGCTGTTTGAGCCATTCATTTATGCCTGCCATCTCCGGATCATAGCTTCCAAAGATCTCAATCTTCTTACCATCTCTGTAAAGCTGCTGCCTGAGAGATGCGTAAATCGCAGCAGGGTTGCTTCCTTCTTCTTTCAGCAGATCTGATCTCATATCAGATGCCCCCTGCATCAGAGCGTCAATATCACATCCTGCTGCAGCGATCGGGAGCAGTCCTACGGCTGTCAGAACTGAATATCTGCCACCCACATCATCAGGGATCACGAATGTCTCATAGCCCACACGGTCAGCCTCAGCCTTTAACAGACCGGAATTCTTACTGGTAGTTGCATAGATCCTGGACGCAGCTTCCTTAGCTCCGTATTTGTTTTCAAGAAGCTTTCTGAATACTCTGAATGCTACTGCTGTCTCCATGGTCCCGCCGGATTTGGAGATAACATTTACAGAAAAGTCTCTGTCACCGATCAGTTCAATGTAATCTTTTATCCTTCCGGGAGCCAGATTATTTCCTGTGAAATATATCTGCAGCTCGCCGTCTGGGTCAGCGCTTCTTGCTGCCTTCAGATTGGCCAGCTTGCCCTTAAGAAAATCTATGGCAGCCTCCGGTCCCAGATAGGAACCGCCTATACCACATACAATAAGTACCTGGCTGTCACGTCTGATCTTCTCAGCTGCAGTCTTGATACGGGCAAACTCTTCTTTATCATACTGGACCGGCAGATCTACCCACCCGGTAAACTCTGCTCCGGGTCCGCTCTTTTCCAGCAGGGTCTCCTCTGCCGGCTTCGGATCTGTATCTATTCTCTCAATTCCTCTGTAAACAAGATCGATCATTTATTTAAAACCTCCGTAAAATATAACATGATGACCAATTATGACTCAAATACTGCCTTCATGCACTTGTAAGTCATATAGCAGTCGAATTTGGCAACAGTCTCATAAGGTGCATGCATGGACAGTACAGGAACGCCTGCATCGATAGTATCGATATTGCGGTTTGCCATAAAGAGTGCTACTGTTCCGCCGCCGCCCTGATCGTTCTTGCCCATCTGGGACATCTGCCATACTACCTTGTTGTCATCCATGATACGGCGGAGCTTTCCTACGACCTCAGCTGATGCGTCAGATGCACCGCTCTTTCCTGCATGACCTGTATACTTGCAGAAAGCGACACCATGATTGATCTTGGAATCGTTTCTTGCTTCAAATACTTCTGAATAATTCGGATCATATGCTGCTGTTACGTCAGCGCTGACACAGAATGAGTTTGCAAAGCAGTCCCTGATATCAACCTTCTGGCCTTTGCACAGATCACCGATGAACCACTCAAATGCCTGTGACTGCATGCCACTGACACCAACGCTGCCGATCTCTTCCTTGTCGGCGAAGATACAGACACCGGTCTTCTTCAGCTTCTTTGCATCGAAAAGGCCAGCCAGCTCTGCATATGCGCATACTCTGTCATCATGTCCGTATGCTGCTATCAGGCTTCTGTCAAATCCGATATCTTTTGCCTTGCCTGCAGGAACGATCTCCAACTCAGCAGAGATGAAGTCCTCCTCAGTCATGCCATATTTCTCGCTCAGTATCTTCAAGATGCCCAGCTTGACTCTGTCAGAATCCTTGCTGTCACCGATAGGACGGGATCCTACCAGGATATTCAGGAGCTCAGACTTCACAGCAGTGTTCAGAGGCTCTTTGTCACTTGCTTTGCTCAGGTGTGGCAGAAGATCTTCAATAATAAACTGAGGATCACCTTCATCAGCACCGATATTTACTGCTACGCTGCTGCCGTCCTTCAGGATCACAACTCCGTGAAGCTCCAGTGTTCTTGCAAGCCACTGATACTTTCTGATACCACCGTAATGATGTGTCTTGAAGTAAGCCAGTTCACCGTCTTCATAGAGCGGCATGGGCTTGAGATCCAGACGTGGTGCGTCAGTGTGAGCCGCTGTCAGATTGATACCCTTGTCCAGGGATTCTGTTCCGATCACGGCCAGCATGATAGCTTTGCCTCTGTTGTTGAAATAAACCTTGTCTCCGGCCTTCAGCTTCATACCTGCCTTGTATGCTTTGAATCCACGGTCTTCAGCCAGCTTTATGCAGTAATCTACGCACAGTCTCTCTGTTTTACAGTTATCCAGAAACTGTTTGTAGTCTTCGCAGTATGCGTTCATTTTCTTTTCTTCTGCTGCTGACAGGCTGTCATATCCATTCTCTGCCTTAAACATCAGCTTGTCCTTGAGTTCGTTCTTTTTTTCTGCCATTTCTGTACTCCTCTTTAACTGTTCTGTGATTCCTTATTACGTTTGATGACCTTCAGTCTGGTAAACTCTTCTCTTTCTTTTTCCTCCAGAGATTCTGAGATATCCTTGACCAGTTTCTCGTAATTGGGGATCGTGATATTTTTAAGGGCATTTGCCCTTTTCTGTGCTTTATTGATATTGGTCGACAGGCGGAAGGCTGCATTTTCCAGTACTGCCATCTGAACGACCAGTTCCTTGACCTTGTTGAACTTGATCCTGGCTTCATCCAGCGAAGCTGTCGTTTGGAAGAACGGATATTCAGGTTTCATTTCCGACTGCTGATACTCTGCGATGGGGATCTCCGAATCCATGACACTTCTGGTATAGATCATGGGTGATGTGTCTATAGGTATCGCGGATGCCATATCGACAACAGTCATCATGCCCAGCTGAACATTGGCCTTTTCAAGCGCAGCATATGCCTCGCGGAAGGTGCTGTTGATCTGTGAATTGATAGCCCGGATCTGCTCAACTATATTTACGATCTCTGCTATCAGGACATTCCTCTTTTTGTCCATCAGATCATAACCCAGCCTGGCCAGCTGGAGAGTGTTCTTGTTCGCTATTAAATTGCCTTTTGTCGGAAATGATCTTGTATCCATCGTTCAGGCCTTAATCTTCATTCTCAAAATAAAACTCGTCGAGGATCTTTGTATCGATCCTGTCAAGCTCTTCTCTCGGAAGCATTCTGAGCAGCTTCCAGCCTATATCCAGTGTGACATCAATACTGCGGTTTTCATAGTCCAGCTGTCCGATGAACTCTTTTTCGAATGCCTCGCCGAATCTCATATACAGCTTGTCTGTCTTTGACAGCTCTTCCTCGCCGATAACAGATGCCAGTGCTCTGGCTTCATTAACCTTGGAATATGCAGAAAACAGCTGGTTCGCAACGTCCTGATGATCCTTTCTGGTATACTTCTCTCCAATACCGTCCTTCATCAGTCTGGACAGTGAAGGAAGTATGCTGATAGGCGGATACAGTGACCGTCCGTTCAGCTCCCTGGAAAGAACTATCTGACCCTCTGTAATATATCCTGTCAGGTCAGGGATAGGATGAGTAATATCATCATTCGGCATAGTCAGGATAGGGATCTGTGTTACAGAACCGTTTGACCCCTGAACTATTCCGGCGCGTTCATAAATAGTAGCCAGTTCGCTGTACAGATATCCCGGATATCCCTTTCTGGAAGGGATCTCACCCATGGATGATGAAACCTCTCTGAGCGCCTCGGCAAACGATGTCATATCAGTCAGGATGACCAGTATGTTCATATCTTTTTCAAATGCCAGATACTCAGCGACAGTCAGCGCAACCTTGGGTGCTGTCAGTCTCTCAACTACCGGATCATTTGCCAGGTTCAGTATCATCGTAACTCTGTCGGTAACACCGTTTTCCTCAAATGTCTTGCGGAAGAACTCTGCTACATCATATTTCAGACCCATAGCCGCAAATACTATACCGAAGGAATCTGCATTCTCCTCACCGATATTGGCCTGGCTGACTATCTGCGCTGCCAGGCGGTCATGAGGAAGTCCGTCTCCTGAGAAGATCGGAAGCTTCTGCCCTCTGATCAGAGTGGTCAGACCGTCTATGGCAGAAATACCGGTATTGATATAGTTTCTAGGATATACCCTGGTCGTAGGATTGAGTGGCAGTCCGTTGACATCGTATTTTTTCTCCGATACTATCGGGTTCAGTCCGTCTATGGGCTGGCCCACTCCGTTGAATGTTCTGCCGAGAATATCTTCAGACAGGCCGATCTCCAGCGGTCTTCCGGTCAGCTTGGTGTGAGTATTGACCAGCGACATGCCATCAGTTCCCTCAAACACCTGAGCTACTACCTTGTCCTCACTGATCTCAATGATCCTGCCCAGTCTGTGCTCTGTGCCATTATTGATCATGAATTCGACCATCTCATTGTAAGAAGCGTTCTTTACACCCTCAAGAGTGATCAGCGGTCCGTTTATTTTACTTAATCCCAGATAATTAATTGACATTTATTTACCCTGCTCTCTCAGAACCCTCGCATGGAAGGAATCTATAGCACTGATATAATCCTTAAACTTGTCCAGTTCGTCATTCTTTACATCAAACTTCATGTTGCAGACCTTCTCGAATATGTCATTCTCCCTGAGAATGGACATCGGGATAGATGCTGCGATCAGAGTTTTGCATTTCTCATATAGATAGATGATGGTCTTCATCATATAGTACTGCTTCTGCAGCGGTACACAGGTATCTTCCGGATGGAAGGCATTCTGCTGAAGGAATCCTACACGGATAACTCTGGCTATCTCCAGAGTCAGTCTCTGATCATCAGGAAGCACGTCACTTCCTATCAGTTTGACGATCTCCATCAGAGAGCTTTCCTCGTTCAGGATATTGATCAGCTGGTTCCTGTACATGGTGAAGTTCTTGTTGACATTCTTGTAAAACCATGGCGCCAGATCATCTGCATACTCCGAATAACTGTTCAGCCAGTGGATGGCCGGGAAATGTCTGGCATATGCCAGCGACCTGTCCAGTCCCCAGAAACATCTGACAAATCTTTTTGTATTCTGTGTAACAGGCTCAGAGAAGTCACCACCCTGAGGAGATACAGCTCCGATTATGGATACACTGCCTTCCTGACCGTTGAGTGCTTGAACATATCCTGCCCTCTCATAGAAACCTGACAGACGGCTGGCCAGATATGCAGGGAAACCTTCCTCCGCAGGCATCTCTTCCAGTCTGCCTGACAGCTCCCTCAGTGCCTCTGCCCATCTGGACGTGGAGTCTGCCATGACTGCTACGTGATAGCCCATATCTCTGTAGTACTCAGCCAGTGTGATACCTGTATATATGCTGGCCTCTCTGGCCGCAACAGGCATATTGGAGACATTTGCTATCAGACATGTTCTCTGCATCAGTGCCTTGCCGCTTCTTGGATCGATCAGTTTGGAGAAGTCTTCCAGAACCTCAGTCATCTCATTGCCGCGCTCTCCGCATCCGATATAAATAATGATATCCGCATCAGCCCATTTTGCTATCTGATGCTGGTTCATGGTCTTGCCTGTTCCGAATCCTCCGGGGATGGCAGCTGTTCCGCCCTTGGCTAGCGGGAAGAGAGTATCCAGTATTCTCTGACCGGTGATGAGCGGTCTGGATGATACGAATCTGTTTCCATAAGGTCTGGGTGTTCTGATAGGCCAGCGCTGGGCCAGCTTCAATTCGATCTCTTCACCTCTGGAGGTGCGTACTCTGGCGACTACATCTTCTACCGTATACTCTCCGTTCGGTGCTACATATACTACTTCACCCTTTACATTGGGAGGGACCAGTGACTTGTGGATGATACGCTCTGTTTCGGGGACCTCAGCCATGATCTCCCCTCCGATCACGTACTGGCCTTCCCACAGACGCATTTCCACAGACCACTTCTTCTCAGTATCCAGTGAAGACACGGATATACCCTTCTGTATATAGATACCGCTGTCTTCAGCGATCTTTGCCAGAGGTCTTTCTATTCCGTCAAATATATTATTAAGTATTCCCGGGCCCAGGGTAACAAAGATAGGCTGCCCGGAACCGTAAACCGGATCACCCGGCCTCAGTCCGCTGGTCTCTTCATAAACCTGAATAGTAGTCATTTCATCTGTCAGCAGGATCACTTCACCGACCAGACGTGATGGTCCTACAAACACCATCTCGCCCATAGCCAGACTGGTCCTGCCCTTGATATATACTACCGGGCCGTTTATACCATAGATAACTTCGTTGTTTTCCATTTATACCACCTGATAGGTACTCTTTTCTTCAGCCATGTATGAAGAAAAAGAATCATTTATAAAAATATTTCTTGAAGGGATCTCAGCCTGAATGCCTCCGTTGAATGACACATCACTGACAGGCAGGGTTTCCCCTGTGATCCTCTCAAGTTCTTCCTGCAGATGAGCATCACTCGGACACAGCCATATGGTCACCTCGTCATCGCCCGCAAATTCCTTTATGCGGCGGACGATATCTGCCAGTGTCTCGATGTAAGCAGGAGTCTCTCTGTATGCATCCAGGATCTCTCCGACCTCAGTAAACAGCTTGTCCTTGATCGCTTCTTCCCTTCTGGACATCTCTCTTCTGATGGCCAGCTTCTCACCTGATATCTGCTTGAGGAGTTCTCTTTTTGCTTCATCAGTATGAAGTCTTTCCTGAACCGCTATTTCCTGATCGAAGTTCTTTTTATAATTCTCCAGCTCTTCTTCAAGAATATTCTTCATTGTTTCCAGCTCACGGTCGCCCTTTCCCTTGAGTGCGGTCATGGTGGAATCATAGAAATATTTCAGTTTAGCTTCTGTATCCATACGTTTCTCCGTGTCAGATCTTCATTCCTATAGCCGACTCAATATAAGAGGATACCGCCCGTGTGATGGCGGCCTCCCCTCCCCTGGCCGGTATTGAAACAACCAGAGGCATGGGATAGTTCAGCTTTCTGTCGATAATGAACTCGCTGTACTGATCATACAGCTCGTCCATGATCAGAACGATCCCTGTCTCCTTATCTGCAAAGGCTTTGTTGAATGCACTGTAAAACTCGTCATCCGAATGAACTATCAGCCCATCCACTCCGGCCAGGCGCATTCCGATAAAAGTCTCTGTATTGTTCGCAATAAGAAAGATCTTCATTTACAGCGCACCGAGTATCATGAATGCGATGATAAGTCCATACAGAGCAATACCTTCTGACAGACCAACGAATACCAGTGACTTACCGAATACAGTTGAATCCTCGCTGAGGGCTCCGAGAGCTGCACTGGCTGAATTGGCAACCGCGATACCTGAACCGATACATGCTATACCTACTGCAAGTGCTGCTGCAATATATCCCAGTCCGGATGAACTTGCCTCACCTGCTGCCTGAGCAGTCTGGGTAAATACGATGAGCTGAGATACGATCAGTGCAACCGCAAATGTAGCGATGTTGATGATCAGTACTCTGGTAAAGCTCCTCTTTCCATTCTTGCCAAACAGGAAATAGTATCCGATGGGAAGAACGATGGTGAGCAATACTACTGCGGTTAAGATGATCTTGGTGACTAACATTTTGTGTCTCTCCTTTTTCTGTAGAATGGTTTGAATTCTTTTCCGTCGCCTCTGTAGAACTTCGAGAAGACCTCGTAATACTGCAGACGAAGTACCTGAATGCCGACGATCAGACCTTCAAATCCTATTACTATGATATTTCCGATAATAAGTGTAACTATACTGCCTCTGCCGCTTTCGGTATATCCGGCCAGAGTCATAACAACTTCCATCATGGCCGCATGGCTGACAGCGAAAGCTCCCACACGGACAAATGAAAGAGTGTTTGAGAAGTATGAAAGGCATGTCTCAAACAGGTCGAAGAAAGCTTCCACCGCATACATGCCTACGCCTCCTTCGAGGGCTTTGCGCTTCCTGATCAGATTGGTCAGAGGCTCATTAAGAGCCATAAGAAGCAGCGGGATGACCAGCATCAGAACTGTGATGATGCCTGCCGGCAGAGTATGCCCGCTCATGAACAGGAATACTACCAGCACCAGATTGCCGTAGAACAGGAATCCCGCTATGCCGTTGGATGTAAATATGCTTCCTACAAAATCCTTCTGTTTGATGTGGCTCAGTATATTTATCACCATAAGCACAAGCATCAGGATCATGCCAAAAGCAACTGCGACTGCAAATACGGTATTCAGTCTGCCTATAAATGTCAGATTGGCCATGGCTTCTCTCGGTTTCAGCCACAGCGTCGGTATGACATGCTCGAAGCCGAAGAAACTGCCGTAGAGCAGGCCGAATATGCAGGCAAAGAATCCGGCAAATGAGATGATGCCGGCCAGCTGCGCCTTCTTTACAAAGTACAATACTGCTCCTCCTATGAGCAGCACCAGTCCATGCCCGAGATCTCCGAACATGGCTCCGAATATAAATGAATACAATATCGCTACTATGATAGTCGGATCAAACTCCCTGTAGTTCGGAAGTCCATACATCTTCGTATACATCTCATAGGGCTTGAAGATGCCTCTGTTTTTGATACTGGTAGGTGGAGTCAGGCCGGAATCTACTGGATCGTTATTGATGATGCAGATCACATCTGCCTCTTTCTTCAGATCTTCTGACAGAGCCTTGGCATCATTCACTCTCATCCATCCGCAGACGAAGAAGAAAGGTGTGTCTATCTCATCAAAATCCTCATCGTCTTCAATACATGCTGCAAACCTGTGCGCCTCGAAATTGTGTGAGAGCTCTTCAAGTTTGTCCTTGGCAAGCCATATATTGTCTCTGGTCTTCTCATCCAGCAGATCCTGCGCACTGGCATTCAGCTCTTTCAGGCGATCGTCCATCTTGCTGATCTGAGCACGAAGGTCTGCGCATATTTCAGCAGGAGTTCCTTCATGGTCTTCATTTACCGAAACACGCTCAAATCTGAGCGCTGCATAAATGGAATCCGCCTTGGCATCTTCGTTTTCAGGAACAAAGAATACTCCGTATACATAGTCCTGATCAGATTTACATCTGGTAAAGATAGTTGAGGGATCGTCTTCAGAGTAGATCCTGAAATTCTCCCATGCGCTTTTGGGGATGCGTCCGAACCTGCAGGCCACATATTTGAACTGATGGAGGTCTTCCAGCCTGTAGTTCAGGTCCTCAAAATGCTCCATGGACTGCAGATCTTCCTCGAGATCGGATTTCTTGCGGATGATCCTCTCTTTTTCGTTCCTGATACTGCTCAGCTGTTCATAAAGCTTAACTACAAGTCCGCAGGCCTCGTCCTTGGACAGTGACCTTCCTGCGAACTTCTTAAGAAGCTTCTCGGCGTTTTTCTTTTCTTTCTTGGCAGATATCTTCTTCCCTTTGTGGGATTCAGCGTCCACCATCTGAGAAACCGCTTCTGCCTTGCCAAGCAGATCTCTGTATGGATCTCTTTCAATAAGCGGCGATACAAAGTTCTGGCCTTCCAGTCTGAGGACGGCATTTTCCAGATGAATATCATATTCAGACAGGTAGTCTTCACTGATCCTGTCGAAATTCTCTTTGTATCCGGCAATATTGACATATGCCATCTTTTCAATCATTAGTTTTCTCCTCTGATATTCAGTATATTCAATATCAGTGAAGGGCTGTACCCATACCTGACACTTTCCGCTATCTTGATGATCCTTTCAACTTCTGTTCTCTTGTCGTACAGATATGCTTCGATAACAGCAAATGAATACGGGTATTCCCTTCTGTTCTTTTCATGTATGTTCAGCTTTCCCTTCTCATATGCCATTTCAAGGGATGCCGGATCACGCGGATCTATATATTTGCGGTAAGCTGTTGTGGATATGATCCTCATCAGCTCTCTGGTATCTGCAGCTGCCACCATGTCACTGATCTGTCTGCTCTTCAATTTGGGATAGGCAGGTATCAGGAATCTGTAGATCTCTGCCGGAGACAGCTTGTAGAACTCCTTGGCCCTGTAGATCCAGATAATGTTCAGCATATCAATCTCAAAACCGTGGATCTCCAGCAGGGTTTCCTTGTCGTACTGTGAATGGAATCTTTCCAACTCATCCCAGAAATAAGAAAAATAAAACCTGTTGAGCGCAGTCTCATAATCGAACAGCTCAGGATCCTCTATGGTATTTCTTACAGTACTGACCGGTTCGTAATATATAGTCCCGGACAATCCGAGCAGCAGTTCATCGATATTCCTGGCATCAACGATCTTGTCAAAATTCAGATTATGGCTGTTCTCATACATTTCCCTGTATACAGTCAGATCTACCGGCTCTTCGTGTCTGATAAATATCTCGCGTATGATATTGTTGATCAGTCTCAGGTCGAAATGAGTGGCATATACATCAAGGAATCTTTTCTGGCGGCTGTCCAGGAAATGCGAGATCTTTCCGAAATCCAGGAATATGGAATGCAGAAGTGCACGTTCAAATGTCACCCTGCGCATGTTGTCGGGATTGATCTCCGAAAGGGCCACCTGATAACTGGGGTGGTTCTTGAGATATGCAACTATTTCCTTAACATTCGCTTTGGATGCCAGCGCTGCATATTCATCATATTTCAGCAGATGCGATCTCATGCCTCTGATCTTGGTCGCAACTGCCCCGTACTGACTCATTCCCTTCATGTGTTACCTTCTTGATGTGATCCTGTCTGCTATCTTCTGTGCCCACTCTCTGTGATGCTCTTCGAATTCCTTCTCGATAGCTTCCATACGCGCATTGCTGTCACTATGCAGCTTGTCTATGATGGCCTTATTCTCAGCAGCCAGCTTCTCACGCACGGCCTGAACTCTTGCTTCACTCTCTTCAGTCAGGGTATTGGCATATTCTTCCTGCTGTCTGTGATAATCCTCGGCCAGTTTGGCCTTGGCATCATCAATGTCAGAAGCATAGCTTCCTACAGCAGTGTTGATCTTAGATAATTCCTCTATGACAGAATTAAGTTTTTCCATGTCTATTTTCCTTCTTCTTCAGCCTCGGGAAGAATGATATGTATACTCTCAATACGATTGCGTCTGACCACCTCGGCTATCATCCTGATGCCATTTGGCAGTTCGATGCATTCCCCTCTTTTAGGCAGTCTGTCGAGATACTCTATCATAAAGCCGCCGATAGAATCATACTCTTCTGATCTGATCTCATCTTCGCCTTCCAGATCCAGATATTCATTTACATCATCCAGATTGGTCGCTCCGTCTACCAGATATTCTCTGCTGTTTTTCAGCTGTTTAATGGCATCCGTTTCATCCTTGTCATACTCGTCGCGGATCTCGCCAACGATTTCCTCCAGGATGTCTTCGAGTGTGATCATACCGGATGTGGAACCATACTCGTCCAGGACTATCATCAACGTGACAGACATCTGTCTCATCTCCATCAGTAGGGTTCCGACTTCCTTGTGCTCAAATGTAAAATGCGGCTCTCTGAGGATGTCCCTGATGCTGAAAGGAGCATCTTCAGGGATCAGGAGCAGGTCCTTCATGTTGATGGTACCGATGACCGCATCCCTGTTCTCGCTGTATACAGGATATCTGGTATACTCATTCTCCCTGTAGATGTCCATGAGTTCCTCCCGGGTAGCATCTACATGAACAAATGTCATGTCTATCCTCGGGACCATGATATCCTTCGCCAGAGACTCGTCCAGACTGAACACATTGTTGATCATCTGGAACTCGTCTTCTTCGATCGCATCATCTTCCATGGCAACATCCACCAGAGTCTTCAATTCGTCCTCTGTCATGGAGTTGAGCTTTGCGTCAGGGTCAATATGCATGATCCTGAGTACGATCTTCCTGATGCCGTCAATGATAAAGATGAGCGGAGTCAGAATGATCATGAAAAACTTTACCAGTCCTGAATAAGCAAGGGAGAGTTTGAGAGAATGAATAGTCGCTACAGATTTGGGAGTCACTTCACCAAACACAAGAACGAGGAAAGTCAGTATCCCCGTAGCAGCTCCTATATATGTACTTCCGAACAGTCTGGTCGTAAATGTCGCAGCCAGCGCTGAAGCGGACAGATTGACTATATTATTCCCGATAAGAATGGCCGAGAGCATCTTGCCCTGACGGTCCAGTATCCATAAAACTCTTGAGGCCCTTTTGTTTCCTTCTTCAGCAAGCAGCTGGACCTGGATCTTGTTGACCGAGATCAGCGCAGTTTCGGCTGAAGAGAAAAATGCCGAACAGATCAGTAAAACAAACAGTATTATGCCCTGTATGAGGGGGTCGCCTTCCAAAGTAGTATCTCCTTATTAGTAATTAACTTTATATATTTTACTCCCTTGCAGGCTTTTTTACCACATCTTTATTGCACTTTTTAAAAACTAAAGGCAAATAAGGCGCAGAGCCCTGTATCGCTCTGCGCCTTAAGATGATCAGCGCGATCAGATCTGCGCGGTCAGCGTTTTGGATACTATCTCTGATCATTCACGCCAGAGGCCCTCCTGCTCTCCTCTCGGACCATTTTCCTGTATGATTCTTTAACCATATATGGCGAAATGATCTTCATTTTTCCTGCGAATGAGAATACCCATGCAAACAGTTCCGGACCGCATATTACCTCAGCGGAGGTCCTGTACCATCCAGCCTGCCATGGTTCAATATTGACATCCTCTCCGAAGCACAGCATGATCCATGGTCTGACCTCATCTCTGAACGCAAATGTTACTTCTGTATACTCACCTTTGTCCGGTATAAACGGGGCTTCTGTCATTCTCGACAGTGCTTCGGCTCCGGGTGACCTTCTTGCCGGAGATGGAAGCACCTCCGGCACAGACCGTATCCAGTCTATTCGAAAATACTTCAGTCCATCCAGATCTTCATCATATCCGATCAGCAGATATAGACCGCGGAACCACAGAAGCCTGTATGGACTTACCGTATGCATTTTCCTGTTGCCTCCATATTCGAACGCTATCTTTCTTTCAGCATCGATAGCATTCTCAATAGCATCTGTGGAATAAATGGTTCTCGTATTATTTGTCTTAAACCTGACCAGTGATGTCCTGCCCTTCAGAAGTTTACTTTTCTCCCTGTCACCTGCCAGGGATATCAGTCTGTCCTCCAGGCTCCGGCTCATCTGCGGAGATATGAATCTTGCTGATTCTATCGCATCTATCAGGACTCTGATCTCGGCTGTGCCGAACCATCTGTCATGAAAGCAGTATCTGTTCTGAGTGGATCTTACACATTCGATCCCGAACCCGGACCTGATCAGGGCATCTATATCGTTCTGGATGGTAGTCCTATAGGCACAGATATCAAATCTTCTGCTTAACTCATCGGAGATTTCCTTGATGGTCAGATAATGATCTTCATCCGAAAGATCAAAAAGAATTCTTAAGATGGCTATTGCTCTGGCAACTCCGTCGGTTTTCATATATAGTATATTCCCCCTCTTACAAAATATATCACTACCGAAAATATGTTTTATATTCTATATTTATCAACCAAATTGTATTATTTTCAATAACATGATTTATATTTATTTTATGAATATCATATAGTATAATTACAGAAAAACAGAAGGGAATGACCTGTTATGAGCAAACTGTTATGTGGAGTTTCCAAAGTAAATATCACACCTCCTGAGGATCTTATCCCCGGGCTGTATGGTCTGATGAAATGTCATTTTGCAGGCGTTATAGATGAACTGCATGTAAGGCTTCTGATCATATCAAACGGTGATTCAAAGGCTGTATTTGTCAGTTGGGATCTGGACAAAGCACCCAATCCCGAGACATATGTGCCCATGCTTGCAGAAAAGCTGGATGTTCCCGAAGACAGCATACTGTTTTTCGGAGTACATACGCACACTGCGCCTTCTCACAGCATGCGTCTGAACGACGGTCCAAATGCAAGGCCTCTTCAGAGCGAAGATGTGCAGAATGCAACCCTTAGATATGAGGATCTGCTGAAAGAAAAGCTCATCATTGCAGCTGACGAGGCCGCTGCCAATATGAAAGAGGTCAGAATGGGCTGGGGACTCGGAAAGAGCTATGTGGGTGAAAACCGCATCCAGGATTATTATGTTGAGCAGGAGGACGGATCTGTTATCTGTGAAACCTCACTAGGCAGCAATCCGGAAGGTCCTTACGATCCCACACTGTTTGTCATGCGTCTGGAAGATCCGGACGGCCATCCTGTTGCATTTCTGGTTAACCATGCGGTACATGCATGTATCATGATCCTGAACAACTTCGACGGTGAAGGCGGAGTCGGTATCAGCGCAGATCTTCCAGGTCAGATCTCTACTCTTCTGGAGACCAGATTTCCTGGATGTGTTGCCCTCTGGAGCAGCGGCGCTGCAGGTGATATCAACCCACGCATGATGAACCAGTACAACTACGCAGATCCCATGACAGGAAAGCCTTCGGGATTCAGAGACTACAAGACAGATGAGCCTGCCAGACTGATGCTTCTGATGCTTTCCAGAAGACAGTTTGCAGATGTTCTGCAGACAAACCGCTCGATCACCTGTGTTGCTGAAGACGTGGCTATAACCGCTGATTCCAAAGTAGTTGAACTGGATATACCCGGACGTGATGATCCATATCAGATCAGACTCAGATCTGTTAAGATAGGTGATCTGATCTTCTGCGGTATCTCAGGCGAGCTGTATGGCTCGTTGGGCAGAGCTCTTCAGGGCATCTCCCCTGTCAGGCATACTGTTATCATCAATCACGACAGCAGTCTGATGTACAATTCCGGGTATATCTTTGACGATGATGCCCTGATCCGCACCAAAAGGCCTGACGGAAAGAGACGCGGTCTGCCGGGAGGCAATACTCCTCTCGAGCCCGGCATGCTCCTTCCTGAACTCCTTACCACCGGAAAAGAACTGTTTGAGGGTCTTTGATAAGTCATGAACAGAATATCAGACAAAGTCACAAAACCAGCCTTTTTCTTTCTGTCGTTTACCTGGGGATTTATCTATACATTCGCAGGTCTTCTAACAGCTGCCGCCATGCTCGGTACCGGCCACAAGGCCAAGAAGTGGGGATGGTGCTGGTATTTTGAGACCGGAAAGAAGAACTGGGGAGGCGCGGAAAGAGGTTTCATCTTTCTGAAGGACAGATCTCCTGCAAATGAAAGACTGATGAACCATGAATTTGGCCATGCCATCCAGAACTGCATATTCGGACCTCTCATGTTTCCCCTTGTCACACTTCCTTCCACCATCAGGTACTGGTCCAGACGGTTTAAGACAAGCAGAGGCAGAAAACTGAAGACTGAATACGACGATATCTGGTTCGAAGGCCAGGCAACACGTATCGGAACTGCCAAAATGAAACAGCTGAAAAACAAAGAAATAAATTGTTAACCCGTTCGTATTTTATGGTTGACAATCGATATCCCCTGCTTTATGATTTCCGTATCATATATGCAGGGGATATTTTTTATGGGAAATGATACGGATAACAGGGCTGATAAAAAGCTGTCACTTTCTGTTTACAGGATGGTCGTATGTGCGTTGTTCGCAGTGATCATATGTGTACTCTCACCACTATCTATCCCCATAGGAGCTGTTCCGGTATCCCTGGGACTGTTTGCGGTTCTTCTGGCAGCAGTGGCCACAGGACCTGTTGACTCTACGGTTGCGGTGATCATTTATCTGCTTCTGGGAATGATCGGTCTTCCCGTATTTGCAGGCGGAAGGAGCGGTATTGCTGTTCTGGCAGGACCTACAGGCGGATACCTGTGGTCATATCCTCTGACCACACTGCTTACAGGGTGGCTCTGCAGTATAATAAAAAGATCAGCCAGAGGAAGATTCCTCAGGCTGATCCTGTGCTTCTGTTCATGTATTGCCGGAGTTATTGTCTGTTATCTATGCGGTACTCTCTTCTACTCAGCATATGCCGGGATATCATTTGTTCAGGCACTGCTGGTATGTGTGGTGCCATTTATAGTATTTGACATCATCAAATGCATACTGGCATCATTTGCAGGCCTTGAGCTGCACCGTCTGATAAAAACCATCTACAGGTCCTGATACATCTACAGTCGGGCTGCTCCGGCAGCGTCCCATACCTGCTTAGCCGCATCTTCTTCAAACTGTCTCATCCACAGCCTGTAATAATATCCGCGTGCCTCCAGCAATTCTTTGTGTTTGCCCTGTTCCACTATCCTTCCGTCATTTACTACCATGATGATATCCGCATTCCTGACGGTTGACAGTCTGTGCGCTATCACGACCGATGTTCTGCCGCGGATCACCTGATCGATAGCAGCCTGTATCTTCTGCTCCGTGATAGTATCTACAGATGCGGTGGCTTCATCCAGGATCAGTATTCTGGGATCTGCAAGGATGGCCCTGGCAAATGAGATCTGCTGTTTCTCACCGGCCGACAGCATATCACCGCTTTCTCCGACATCACTGTCAAGACCTTTTTCCAGCTTCTCAATAACATTTCTGGCTGATACCAGATCTATGGCAGCCATCATCTCTTCCTCGGTAGCGTCGGGTTTGCCGTAGAGCAGATTGTCCCTGATCGTTCCGCTGAACAAATGCGGAGTCTGCAGTACGTATCCCAGTGATGAATGCAGCCACAGCTGCGATCTTTCCTTCGCATCACGACCGTCAATCAGCAGTCTTCCCTTCGTAGGTTCATAGAATCTGCAGATCAGGTTGACCAGTGTGGATTTGCCTGCTCCGGTCTCTCCGACTATAGCCAGATTGGTCCCAAAAGGAATCTTCAGGCTGAAATCCTTGAGCACGTATTCATCTCCGTCCGGGTACATGAAGTCAACATTTTCAAATTCGATATCGCCTTCCAATGCTTCCCAGTTTTCCTTCTTAGGCTCAAAGCAGTCACCGTACTTTTCTATTACTTCCGGGCTGTCCTTTACACCGGGTTCTGTCTCTATGAGTTTCGTATATCTCTCAATATTTACCTTGCCTGCAACGAAGAGCGCCAGACTCTCAACCAATATGCTGACAGGTTCCATCAGTCCTCTTGCATATGTCATGAACAGCGAGAATGTACCGACCTCTTCCGCAGCTATCACCCCGCCTCTCCAGAGCACTATAGCCAGTGCTGCAGATGCAGCCAGAGTGGTTACGGCTGAAAATGCACCTTTGAGCCTTGCATACTGCATGGCCTTTTTGAACATATTTCCAGTCTCTTCATTGAAGTCATTGCAGATCTTATCCTCGATGGCCAGTGACTTGATGGTCCGGGCTCCGGTGATACCCTCGTTGAAGTTTCCAGTGATCCTGGAATTGATCTCTCTGACCTGCCTGTGCAGATTGAAGAGTTTTCCCTGAAACAGCGCGAAGAACGCCGATATGATCGGCAGGATAATCAGTACCAGTCCTGTGAGCTTCGCATTATAAAACAGCATGACCGCTACAGAGCCAATGATCTCTATCACGAAAAACAGGCTGTCGCCCAGGTTCCACGTGATCGTCTCGCCTATCCTGGATGTATCGCTCATTACCCTGGCGTGTATATATCCGACGCTGTTCTGATTGTAATAATCAAATGACAGCTTCTGGAGATGTTCAAATGCCCTGTCACGCATGTCGCGGTCCAAAGACACCTCCGTGGACAGAGATACTCTGACACAGATATAACCGGACAGACCGAATATGGCTATTACAAGCAGATATATCAGTATGAACCAGATCAGAGTGTCCAGCGTCTTCCCTTCTACGAAGTGGTTCAACGCATACCTCTGCAGTACAGGCGCAGCCAGGTCTGTGACTCCGAATGCGATATTGGTCGCAAAGATCACAAACATCTGCTTTCTGTATTTTCTTATAAACGGCAGCATCTTCGGAAGTCCAAAGAAGCGCAGATCAGAACCATCTTTTTTACGCATACTGCACCTCCTCTTCCTGAAGACCTGACTGGATCTCGAAGATCTTCTGATATATACCGCCCGAAGTCTTCAGCTCCTCGGGTGAGCCAATCTCGCTGATCCTTCCTCCATCCAGTATGATGACCTTGTCAGCCTTTGAGATTGTTGTAAGCCTGTGTGAGATGATGATAGTCGTGGCCTTGCCGAATCTCGACTCCAGCGACTGCCTGATCTTCGCATCAGTTTCGGTATCAACTGCTGACAGTGAGTCATCAAATATCATGATCGGAGCATCTGAAGTCAGCGCACGCGCTATGGCAGTTCGCTGCTTCTGGCCTCCGGAGAGTGTCACTCCTCTTTCACCTACAAATGTATCGTAGCCTTTGCTGAATGAATCGATGTTCTCATCCAGGCATGCTGCACGGGCGGCTTCGCGGATCTCCTCCAGCGTGATGCCCTTTCTGGCTATACCTATATTCTCGGCAATAGTCCTGGAGAACAGGAAAGGCTCCTGCAGTACCATGGATATATTGCGTCTGAGATACTCTGTCTTTATCTTGCGTATGTCTGTTCCGCCTATGCTGATGGTTCCGCAGTCCTCGGGGAGATCATACATCTTGTCCAGAAGCAGCATCAGTGTTGACTTCCCACTTCCTGTAGCTCCGAGAATACCCAGAGTCTTGCCGGGTTCTATGGAAAAGCTGATATCATGCAGGATCTCCGGACAGTTTTCATAAGCGAACTGCACATGGTCAAATACTATCTCGCCGTCTAATTGAGGACAGGACGCATCCGGATCCTCATGTTCGGTCTCTGACCTCATGATATATGAGATACGCTCCAGGGAAACATCTGCCTTGCTCATCTCGACCAGCATACGTCCGAGTCTTCGGATAGGCCATGCCAGCATGGCATTGTATGATATGAATGCTATGAGGTCACCTGCTGTGATCCTTCCATTTACACACATCACGGATCCTATGACTATGACCAGCATTACCTGGAACATGGACAGCACATCCTGAACCGTAAAGAACCTGGCCATAAGCTGTCCCAGTTTCACCCACAGGCTGCAGTAATAGGCATTTTTCTCGCCAAAATGATCCTTCTCGTATCTTTCTCTGGCAAATGCCCTGACCGTACGCACTCCGGTGAGGTTCTCCTGGACTATGGAAGAAACCTCTCCTTCGGTCTCATCGCATTTTTCAAATCCCTTGTACATCTGTCTTCCGAATACCATGACGTAGCCCAGGATGAAAGGAACCATACACAGAGCTATGACCGTCAGCAGCACGTTCATACGGACCATAAATATGATCGAGAAGACCAGCAGGACAACTATCCTGATGATATTGGACAACTGCTCCGATACGAAGTTATTGACCTTCTCCACATCCGATGTACATCTCTGTATGATGTCACCGGTGTGATTCTTCATATGCCAGGAAAAAGGGAGTCTCTGAATATGCCTGAACACAGTATCTCTCATGGTCTTGATCAATGTCTGGGATGCTCTGTTGTTGCATACATTTGCGGTATACTGGCCCGTTGCCCTTATAAACGCAACTGCAACTATGCCAAGGGCCATGATCCACAGATGTGTTCCCAGATAAGCGAATCCTCCAAATGAGTTCACGATATTCATGACCCAACCGGAATACTCCGGCTCGAGCCCACCTATAGCATTGTCTATAGCCATCCTGATGATCTGAGGGTTGATCATATCCGCCAGGGATACGAGCGCAGATGCCAGTATGCTCGAAATAAACAGTGCCTTGCTTCCCTTGAGGAATCTCCACAGAAGCTTCCAGTCTGTCTTTTTCTTCTTTCTGTTATTTGATTGCTCTTTTTCCGTTGTTTTCTGTTCCATTATCAATAACCAACAATATTGATGCCAATAACATCATGCAGAGCACAGTATAACAGAAACAGCCGACATTA
>JAZUNG010000095.1:0-24647 GCA_045604025.1 Lachnospiraceae bacterium
GTCTCCGATAAGTATAAAGAGGACGTGGCCGGGGATTATGACGAGCCGGAATACACCTCCATGAAGATGAACGGTCAGGTCAAGCTGGCATGGGCCGGACTGTATTCCACAGACGCCAACAGTTCGTACTATTCGCTGACATCTCATGTCGGAAACGGCATAAATGTTTACAGCCCCACATGGTATTTCCTGGATGGAGCGGACGGCACGGTCAAGATGCTGTCAGATGCGGATTATGTATCAGATGCACACGCGGACGGATATCAGGTCTGGGCACTGTTCAGTGACGAGGATTATGACAATGTTGAGTATGTGCTGACACATACCTCGCTCAGACATATAGTTGAGGATGCTGTCATAGCAGATATGCTGGAGAAGGGCATAGACGGTCTGAACGTGGACTTTGAGCGTATCATGAGCGCTTACGGAAATGATTTCATCCAGTTTATCAGAGAACTGTCGATCAGATGCCGCAAAGAAGGCCTGTTCCTGTCGGTAGACAACTATACGCCGTATGACTACAATGCATGCTATCATATCGAGGAACAGAGCAGACTCTGCGATTATGTGATCATCATGGCATATGATGACTATCTGGGTACCGGAGAGATCGGCCCGAACTCATCGCTTCCGTTTATCCGTGAAGCCATGGACCTGTCCATATCGAAGGTTGATGAGAGCAAGCTGGTATGCGCGCTGCCGTTCTATTCCAGATTCTGGTTCAGAGATTCCGAAGGAGTCCTGAGCCGTACAGAATACACCATGCCCAATGCATGGGAGCTGCTTTCACAGGTAGGCGTGGAAGCTTCCTGGGATGATGAGAGCGGAGTCTACTATGCCGAGTATGAAGTCGGAAGCAGGCACGCATATGCATGGGCAGAGGATGAAGATACTCTGAGAGCCAAGCTGGATCTGGTCACCGGCAGCTATAACCTGGGAGGACTTGCCTTCTGGCAGCTGGGCCAGGAATACAATATCTGCTGGGAAGTTATCTCAGAGTACTGACAGACAAAGCACAGCTGAATAAACACATGAACGGTGCGGGAGCCACATGTCTCCTGCACCGAATTATATAAATAACCAATTACTTTAAGGAGCAGTTTTAAGATGATCGTTATTTTAAAAAAGGACCCCAAACAGGAACAGTATGACAATCTGATCCAGTGGCTGAAGAGCATGGATCTGGATATACATGAGAGCAAAGGCGCGGAGACACATATCCTGGGTCTGGTAGGAGATACATCCAAGGTTGATATCGACCTGATCATGGCATTGGATATCGTTGAAGATGTCAAACGTGTGCAGGAGCCTTACAAAAACGCCAACAGGAAGTTCCATCCGGAGGACTCTGTTATCACTGTCGGTGATGTGAAGGTCGGAGGCGGTACGTTCAATATCATCGCCGGTCCCTGCTCTGTTGAGTCTGAGGAACAGATGTGTGAAGTCGCGCATGCTGTCAAGGCATCCGGGGCAACCCTCCTCAGGGGAGGCGCATTCAAACCCAGAACATCTCCGTATTCATTCCAGGGACTCAGGGACGAAGGTCTGAAGCTCCTGAAGAAGGCAGGCGAGGAAAGCGGATTGCCCATCGTCACTGAGATCATGGATCTCAGCCATCTGCCTCTGTTTGACGAGGTGGACGTGATCCAGGTCGGCGCAAGGAATATGCAGAACTTTGAGCTTCTCAAGGAACTGGGACATATCAACAAGCCAATCCTTCTGAAGAGGGGTCTGGCAAATACTATCGAAGAGTGGCTCATGAGCGCAGAGTATATCATGGCGGGAGGAAATGAGCAGATCATCCTCTGCGAGAGAGGCATCAGAACATTTGAGACTGCCACCAGAAACACCCTGGATCTCTCTGCCATTCCGGTACTCAAGAAGCTGACTCATCTGCCAGTCATCGTAGACCCCAGTCACGCAACCGGCAAGTCACAGCTCGTGCTTCCGATGGCAATAGCCGCAGCTGCAGCAGGAGCGGACGGACTAATGATCGAAGTGCACAATGATCCCGCTCACGCACTGTGCGACGGACCTCAGTCACTGACGCCGGACGCTTTCGACGAACTGGTGAAGGCAGTAAATGCAGTACTGCCTTATGCATGCAAATACTGAACATCTGATAAACCGGGGGAAGAGATATGAACATAGGTATCGCAGGACTGGGCCTGATAGGCGGAAGTTTCGCCAGAGCATTCAAACATGATACAGAAGAGACTGTACTGGGTTATGACAGAACTCAGTCGGTGGTTTATGAGGCAAAGCTTCTGGAAGCTATTGACGGGGTGCTGGATGAAGAAAGAATGGGGATATGCGATTATATAATTGTATGCATGTACCCTGAAGCCAGCGTGAACTTCATAAAGAATAACTGCGACAGGTTCAAGAAGGGTGCCATCGTCATTGATGCATGTGGCGTCAAGCAGTATGTCTGTGACGAACTGATGCCACTCGCAAAGGAGAAGGGATTTACTTTTATAGGCGGACATCCCATGGCAGGCATGGAAAGAAGCGGTTTCGGCAATTCCACAGCCAGGATGTTCAACAATGCGTCCATGATACTGGTCCCTCCGGAAGATTGTCCGATAGAGGTTCTCGAATCACTGAAGAAGTTCTGGGGTTCTATCGGGTTTACCAATATTGAATTCACTACTGCCGGAAACCATGACCGGGTGATAGCATACACATCCCAGCTGGCACATATTGCCTCCAGCGCTTACATAAAGAGTCCTACCGCTCTTGACCATAAGGGATTTTCAGCAGGCAGCTACAAGGATCTGACCAGAGTAGCGCGTCTGAATGAGACCATGTGGACTGAGCTGTTTCTGGAAAACAGGGACTATCTGCTGGCAGAGACGGAAGGTCTGATCGAACGGCTGAATGAATATGCTGATGCCCTGAGGGCAAATGACGCTGAGACTCTGAAGCGGCTTCTGAAGGAAGGCCGTGAACAGAAGGAAAAGGCAGATATCAACGATCTGAAATAATATGACATATACCCGTGAAGAAAAATTCATGAACGAGGCCATCAAGGAGGCCAGAAAAGGCGCGGCCAGAGGGGAAGTCCCCATTGGCTGCGTCATAGTCATGGACGATCAGATCATCGGTCGCGGCTATAACCGCAGAAAAACAGATCATACCACGCTGGCACATGCGGAGATCTATGCTATTAAAAAGGCCTGCAAGGCTGTCGGAGACTGGCGACTGGACGGAGCGGAGATGTATGTCACTCTGGAGCCCTGTCAGATGTGCTCAGGGGCTATCATTCAGGGCCGCATCAAAAAGCTCTATATAGGTGCCATGAACCCCAAGGCAGGCTGCGCCGGAAGTCTCATAAACATATTCGAGGTTCCCGGATTCAATCATTATGTGGAGATCACTTATGGGGTGCTTCAGGAAAAATGTTCAGCCATGCTGACAGAGTTCTTTAAGGAACTGAGGATCCGTCTGAAGGCAGAGAAGGATCCGGGCAAAGCAGAAGCAGAGGAATGATCCATATCTGCGCTGCTGCTTGACATGCAGGTGATGGTCAATTATAATTCTATAGCATTTTAAATCGGTCTTTTGGACAGTTCGTCGGGGTCCAATGCAACAGGAATCCACGAACCGTGTCAGGTCGGGGACGAAGCAGCACTAAGAGGAACCTTCTGTGTGACGTTGGAAAGCCCTGGCGAGCTGTCCCAAGGGCCGGTTTTCTTTATTCCGGACCCAAATAAACCCCTGATTTTCAAACTCAAAATGTTGATATCAAACACCTGATATGTTACTATATATAGTGACTTTTTGTCAGGTGTTTTTGTTATACCCGAAAATGACAGGAAATAGCTTTGAAGGAGCCCAAAAGTATGTCATACATGGCCTTATACCGGAAATTCAGACCGCAGACCTTCGCACAGGTCAAAGGCCAGGACCACGTAGTCCGCACTCTGAAAAATCAGATCAGAAATAACCGAATAGGTCATGCGTATCTTTTTACCGGAACCCGTGGTACCGGTAAGACCAGTGTCGCCAAGCTGTTTGCCAGGGCGATCAACTGCATGTCACCTGTGGATGGAGAGCCCTGCAACTGCTGCGAGGCATGTCTGGCTGCTGCCAGAGATTCATTCATGGATATCGTGGAAGTCGATGCTGCGTCCAATACCAGCGTCGACGATATCAGACGTATCATTGACGAGATCCAGTATACTCCTGTAAAAGGCAGATATAAGGTTTATATCATAGACGAGGCTCATATGCTCTCAGGTTCTGCGTTCAATGCGTTCCTGAAGACTCTTGAGGAGCCTCCTTCCTATGCGGTCTTTATCCTTGCGACCACAGAACCTCACAAGCTTCCCATAACTATTCTCTCAAGATGCCAGAGATATGATTTCCATCGTATCAGCAACGAGACTATCGCTGCCAATCTGGCAGAGATGACTGCCAAAGAAGGCGTGGAGGCAGAGGAGAAGGCACTGGAGTATATCGCGCGTATGGGCGACGGTTCCATGCGTGACTCCATCAGTCTTCTGGATAAATGCATTGCATTCAACCTGGGAGACAGACTGACATATGACAATGTCCTGACCACGTTGGGTGTAGTAGATACCGAGGTGTTTTCAAGGATATTCCGCGCTGTGTATTCAGGAGACGCAACCACTGCCCTCAAGGAACTGGAACATGCGGTTAATGAGGGCAAAGATATCAGTCAGTTCGTAAGTGATTTCGTCTGGTATCTCAGAAACCTGCTCATAGTCAATGTGAGCGGCGGAGGCGGAGAAGACCTGCTGGGTATATCCGAAGAGAACATGCAGACCCTGAGGCAGGATGCACAGACTGCAGATGCCGCAACGCTGATGCGCTATATCAGGATCCAGTCAGAACTCCTGAACAATATCAGGTATTCACCGGTCAAGCAGATCCTGGTTGAGGTGTCATTCGTAAAACTGGCAAAGCCTCAGATGGAACTGGACGGTGAGGCCGTTGCGGACAGACTGAGACAGCTGGAGCGTGGCGCAGTTCGTGCCCAGACAGCACCTGCACCGCAGAGCACTCCACAGGGCGCAGCGCAGCCCGCCAAACCGCAGGCTCCTGTACCGGAGTCCGTTAGCAGGCTGTACGCACCGGAACCGGAGCAGGTCCGGAATGTTCCAGAGACAGGCAGCGCTCCCGAGGTATGGGAGATGGATCTGAATGATCTGGATGAGCCTGACAGAGATGCCGGACCTGTACCTGTCCAGTCACAGGCTGCAAAAGCCGGTGGGAATATCTGCAGCAGCTGGAATGATATAATATCTGCTGTATCCGGCATGCGTCTTCGTACTGCTCTCAGAAAGGCGGTTCCCGGAGAAGAGACAGATACAACAGTAAGCGTGTTTGTATCCAGTGACGTCAGCTACGGAACGATCAGAGACGAAGCGAAAGAACTGGAGCAGGCCATCCGAAAGGTAACCGGAAAAACAGTCAGCGTGGCTGTCAGAAAAGACGGTGGCAGCGCGCAGACACAGACAGCACAGAGCAGTACAGGAAACACAGCATTTCCCGAGGATCTGCTTAAGAATATTCATTTCGATATAGGAACGGAGGAAAGATAAATTGGCTAAAGGAAAAGGCGGCTACGGCGGAGGATTTGGCGGCGGTATGCCGGGCAACATGAACAACCTGCTCAAGCAGGCACAGAAGATGCAGCGTCAGATGGAAGAGGCTCAGGCAGCGCTTGAAGAAGAAGTTGTCAGCGCTACTGCGGGCGGCGGGGCCATAGAGGTGTCTGTATCAGGCAAGAAGATACTGACCGATATCAAGATCGATAAAGACGTGGTGGATCCCGATGATGTTGAAATGCTTCAGGATCTGATCATGGCAGCGGTAAATGAGGCGCTCAGAAAGGTTGATGAACTGTCTGAGGAGAGAATGTCCAAATTTACCGGAGGAGCAGGCGGATTAAATGGATTATTTTAGTAATCATATTTCCAGGCTGATAGGTGAACTGTCACAGCTGCCGGGCATAGGTCCCAAGACGGCAGCCAGACTGGCATTCCATATTATAGACATGCCTGAAGAAGAGGTAGAGGCTCTGGCATCATCCATAGTGGATGCAAAGAAGAATATCCGCTACTGCAAGACCTGCTTTACCATCACAGATGAGGACGAGTGTCCTATCTGCAGGAGCAAGACCAGAGATCATTCCACTATAATGGTTGTCGAGACGACCAGAGATCTGGCTGCTTATGAGAAGACAGGAAAGTATGACGGAGTATATCATGTGCTGGGAGGCGCGATATCACCCATGTTGGGCATCGGCCCTTCGGATATCCGACTGAAAGAGCTTGTTGAGCGTCTCAGAGGAGATGTGAAAGAAGTTATAGTGGCGACCAACTCTTCGCTGGAGGGCGAGACCACTGCAATGTATATAAGCAAACTGATCAGATCTTCAGGCATCAAGGTCAGCCGTATTGCCAGCGGTGTACCGGTAGGCGGAGATCTGGAATGTATAGACGAAGTAACATTATTAAGAGCACTTGACGGAAGAGTGGAGATTTAGTATGGACAAACAGGAATACCGGGAATTTCTTGATGAGATCAGAAGAGGATATGAAAGCGGAGACTATGAGATGGTGGCCTCCTATGCTGATGAGATCGAGCTGGGCAAGATAAAGGAACCCAAAGTGCTGGAGATGATCTCCGATTCATACAGCAGACTGGGTGAGTATGACCTGGCCAGGGGAGCACTGCTGAAAGCACGCGACCGCAACAGCACCAGCAGGCAGATCGCATACAAGCTGAGCGAGCTGTCAGTTCAGCTGGGCGATCTGGACGCAGCCGTTCAGTATTATGAGGATTTCTGCCGGCTGGCCGGAAATGACAGCAAGAGATATATCCTCAAATACGAGATCGGAAGAGCCGGAGGCATCCCCACCAAAGAGCTGATCAAAGTCCTGGAAAGCTACAACAGCAGGGAAAAGGATGAGAGATGGGAGTATGAGCTGGCCAGACTCTATCATGAGGCAGGCGAGGAAAGCAAATGTGTGGCCACATGCGATGATATATTCCTCTGGTATGCTGACGGCGAGTATGTTAAGAAGGCTCTGGAACTCAAGTTCAGTCATATCGCTCTGACCCCGGTTCAGCAGCAGAAATACGAAGAGATGATGAGCGATTATATCGATCCCAAGCCGAGCTGGTATCAGCAGGAAGAGCCTGTCAGCGAAGCTGCAGAAGAGCCTGCTGAGGAAGAGGCATATTCATATGAGCCTGCTTCCGTACAGGAGGAAGCTGAAGAGGCAGATGAGCCTGAAGAAGCAGCTGAGTCAGTAGTTCGCGAGGATTCACCTGAAATAGATGAGACCAAGGTTATCCCTATCGGAGATATCATAGACAAGATCCAGGAAGAAGCAGGCGAGAAAGAAGAAGCGCAGGAGCGGACTTCATATACAGCAGTGTGGGCCAGCGCTGCGATAAAGGCAGCTGAAGCGGAGTCCCACGACGAAGCAGAGGCAGAACCCGCAGCTGATGAGCCGGAACCTGCTCCGGAACCTGAAGAAATCCGGGAAGAGATCGCAGAAGAAGCTCTCCCCGAAGAACCGGCTCCTGTCAGAACCAGCAAGACATCTGAGATCACATTTGACGAACTCAGAAGAATGATCCATGAAGGAAACAGCAAGAAAGCCGCACAGGGAGTGTTCTTCACGATGGAAGAGCCCACTGAAGAAGATATTGCGGAAGAAGCAGCCATGAAGGCAGCACGTATCGCAGCAGCGGAAGAGGCAGCAAGACTTGCTGAAGAGGAAGAGAGAATAGCAGCTGAAGAAGAGGCCGCACGTCAGGCCGCTATCGAAGAAGCCAGGCTGGCAGCGGAGATAGAGGCAAACAGGCTGGCAGAGGAAGGCCGTGAGGCAGAGAAGGCTGCACAGATGGCAGAGCTTGAGCAGGCGTCCAGTCTGCTGATGGCAGCTGCGCGTGAGGCATCAGACGATGAGGATGATGACGATGAGATACTTGAGGAAGATGAAGAGCTGATCAGTGAAGAGCATGCAGAAGCAATTGATGCGGAAGTCGCTGAAAACATTGCTGAAGAGGCTGAAACTGAGACTGAGGATCTGATTGAAAAGACTGAAGATAAGATCGAGATCGAAGAGACTATCGAAGACGGTCACACACGCGTATTTACCAGAAAAGAAGTTGCAGCTATCATTCCTGAGGTAGAAGATTCGCTGACAGATATTCCTTCTCCCGAAGCGGCACAGGCAGCAGGAGAAGAACGCATCAGGATCTCCAGACCGGTGGCAGAGGCAGGGCCGGAAACGGAATCTGAACCTGAGGATCTGAGTACTCCGGTTGCAGAGATCGTAAAACGTACTGAGAGCAGTCCTGATTCGGAAAGACTGAGAAGAGTCAGACTCAGAAAGATCAGAAATCAGAACGCCAGTGAGCCCGAACTGGAAGAAACCCAATTCATCAACAGGGCAGCACTGATGGACAGACTGTTTGCCAGCGAAGAACAGGCTGAAGAGAAGCCTGAGAAAGCAGAGGATAAGCAGGCGGAAGATCCGAACGGAGCCACCCAGGTATTCAGCCGTCAGGATATTCTGATGAATACAGTTCTGGATACTGTAAATGAGGCGGCAGATCCTGAAAGAGCAGACGCTCAGGAAAGACTTGGCGCTGCCATAGAAGAGATCCTTCAGGATGCTGACGCTGTACTGGAGGTCAACTCCGAAGAGACCAAGACGATCAGGATAGTACTCTCTGCAGCATCGGCTGCCAAGCTGGGTATCACCAGCGCCATGCTGTCACCGCTTGCGGAATCCGTTGTAAAGCCAGATCTGGTATATATCTCACCGAATGTTGAAGAGACACAGGCTCTCATGGAGGCTATAAACTCTGAATTCGGCACCCCGAGGATCATCGACAATGTCGACTTCTCATATATCGGACTGTCCAGAGATGATGACGGTCAGATGGGCATCAATCTGGACTTCCTGGTACGTGAGGATGACAATATCGAAGGCCAGATCACATTCTTTGATGTATTTGATTCATATAAAGAGATCCTTGAGAAAAACAAGGATGAGGTTGCAGCCATTGAGGCAGAGCGCCTGAGAAAGATCCAGGAGGCAGTCAATCTGACAGCTCCTATCACGCTTCCATATGCTATGGAGGACATGGAACTGGATGACATAGTCATCACAGACCTGGAAGGCAATGAGCAGGAGCCTCCGAAGGAAGAGTTTACCCTGAATCTGGGTGACATATCCCTTCTTGATGAAGATCAGAGCGAGGCTGACACGAAGATGGAAGTGACTCTGACAGAGGATGGCGATACTTCTGAACAGGCAGAGGAAGCAGATATTTCTGAGGAAGATATCGAGGCTGGCATAGAGACTTCAGAAGCTGAAGAGCCGGAAGAAGAATTGGAGATCCCGCCGTGGAAGCTGGCATATCTGCAGGCGGAAGCTGCAGGCATTGCGGCATCCGGAGAAACAGAAACCGCAGGAGAGGCTGTTGCTGAAGAGACAGAGGCAGAGCAGGCAGCACTTGCAGCTGAGGCAGAAAAAGAGATCCCTGAAGAGGATGATGACTTTACACCTGAAGAGATCGAGGTGACCAGCGATCTGTCAGTAGAAGAAATCTTAAGAAATATTCAGGCTGAGCCCGAGGAGCCTGATGAGCAGGAAGAAGCTGCAGAGGAGATTTCCGAAGAAGTGACTGAAGCAACCGAAGGTTCTGAGCCGGAGACCGATGCCGAGGTGACCGAGGCAGCTGAAGAAGAGCCTATGGCGGACACTCAGGAAGCGGAAGAACCCGAAGAAGAGTTCGAGATCCCGCCGTGGAAGCTGGCATATCTGCAGGCGGAAGCTGCAGAGCAGGTTGCTTCTGAAGCAGAAGCAGAGGAGACTGTTGATGAGGAACCTGCAGCTGAGGCAGAGGAAGCTCCTGCAGAAACAGAAACTGAGACAGAAGAAGTTTCCGAAGAGGCAGAGGCTGAAGAGCCCGAAACTGTGAAATATGAGATCCCTACATGGAAGATCGCACAGATAATGGATGCTGAAGCAGAGGCTCAGGCGGCCCAGGCAGAGGCTGAGATGGCAGCTGCAGAAGAGATCGCCGAAGAACCTGAAGCCGGATCAGAAGAAGCTACAGTCGAAGCAGAAGAAGCTGAGCCTGAAGAAGAGCCAACTGAGGATAAGCAGGAGACTGAAGAGGATATCGAAGCTGTACAGGAAGATGCGGCAGCAGCTGCAATAGCTGAGTTTGAGAGACACTATGCTGAGGTCATGGGAGATGCTGATGATTCAGAGGATCTGGATGAGTTGGGTGATTCTCTGGCAGATCTGATGGGTAATGAGGAAGCACCATCTGAGGAGACTGAAGAAGCAACTGAACCTGAACAGATATCAGATGTTGAAAGTGCAATAGCTGAGTTTGAAAAGTCAGTAGATTTTACTTCAGACAATACTCCTGAAGAGGAGATTGAAGGATTTGATGAGCTGGGAGATTCACTGGCAGAGATGATGTCAGAAGATCATGTTGGTGAGGAACCGGCAGAAGAGAAAGAAGGCTCTGAAGAAGTGATCGAGGCTGAAGAGGAAGAAGAACCAGAGGCAGTTGAAGCACCTGAAGCTACGGAAGTAGATGAGCCGGATACTGGATCGGATGAGACAGAAGAGCCTGAAGCTGAGGAAGCAGAGGCTGCACCTGAACTGACAGAGGAGCCTGAAAGGGCTGAGGGTCGCGAAACAGAAATGGAACTCGAGTTAGAACCTGAAACAGCGGAAGAGGATGACGACACACCTTACGCCCTTCCTGCGGACATCCGTGAGGAGATTTCGGAGTTTCTGCTGATAGATGGCATGGAAGACAGCATCTGCGATGCTGTAGGCAATATTCTGGCACACAAGAAATCCGGAGATGCGACCGGCGGCAATCTGGTCATTACCGGTGATATCAAGAGCGGAAAGACATTCCTTTCCATCGCTGTTATCAAGGCAGTAGCAGAAGAACTTCAGCTGGGCAGCGGCAAGGTTGCCAAGGTTCAGGCTGAACTTCTGAACGGCAAGAACATGGAGAAGGTCTTCAACAAGATCAGCGGAAGTGATCTGATCATTGAAAATATCGGCTATCTTGAGGACAGTACGATCCGTGACATCACAGAAGTTATGAAGACCGGAAACCATGACAGTATGGTAGTCCTGGAGGGCAATCAGCTGGCAGTAGAGAATATCTTCAGCAACTTCCCTGAGTTTGCAGCACTGTTCAAGAACCGTATCAATATCAACGAGCTCTCAATAGTACAGTGGGCCGATGTTGCGATCGATTATGCTGACAGCCAGGGCTATGTACTGGATGACATGGCCAAGTTGGCGCTGCATGCACGCATCAATGAGATCAATGTTCCAACTGACAGGCTGGGATATGACAAGATCATCGAGATAATGGACAATGCCATAGAAAAAGCTGAGAAACGAAATGTCGGAAAACTGTTTGCAGCATTCTCTTCCAGAAAGAATGCAAACGAGAAGAAAGAGATTATCGAATCAGATATTATCTGATGAACGCTGTTCTTTCCGGAGCTGGATCAGCAGCCTGATATAGGCGGTCATGTAAAGGACGAATGCCAGCAGCATGAAAGCTCCGGAAATGCTGACCAGGATCGTATCAACAGGGTGTTCCACTTTGGGGATGATGATAAAGGCCAGCATGACACCATACAGTATGACAGTACATACCTTGCCATACCACTGGGCACCACCAATATTTTTGTTCTGAGTAAAGAGGTAACCGCTGAAACACAGTGAGATTACCTCTTTTGCTGCATATATGATCAGAAGTATCAGGACCAGTTTGTATCTGATCACTACACAGAACAGCATGGCAAATTGCATGGCCTTGTCAGCTATGGGGTCGAGGATCTTGCCAAGATCGGTCACCTGTCCGGTCTTTCTGGCCACCATACCGTCAAATACATCAGTGAGAGCGGACAGCCCTACGATAACTATGGACCAGATATATCCCCTGATGTCTTTTGCATTTACATAGACAACACAAAAAACAGGAACCAGAAGGATCCTGAAGTAGGACATGATATTGGGAATAGTGAAAATATCTTTCTTACTGAAATGCATGCCGTAAGTATAGTACACCAAAAAGGAAAAATCAATCCGTATCAGGATACGGAAACAAAAAAGCCGCTTCAAAAGCGGCTTTTTAAGTGCGGATCGATAGATTACTTTTTGTCTTTTACCTTGAATGAAAGGATGTCGTCAACTCCCTTGATAAAAGCACGGTAGGTTTTGATGGAACTGTCAAGGTAAGCTTTGCCTTCATCAGTGATGGTGAAGTACTGTCTGCGTCTTCCATCCGGAGCTATTCTTTTCTTGACCTCCGAAATATGGCCCCTCTCTATCATACGATATAAAGCAGCATAAGGAAAAACAATAGACAAAGCTTTGCCACTTCTTTCACGTAATGTGTCGGTCAGTTCACCGACATAATACTCTCTCTCTGAAAGCAGCTTCAGGACCAACATTTCGGTCAGAGCTTTCTTCAGATTCTCCTCCAAAGTAGTAGATGAATTTTCTCTTTTTTCTGTAGCCATAAATTTTACTCCATCATGTTTTTCGTTAATCCCACAATGCATTATACAATTATATACAGAATGTGACAAACAGTTCAAAATAAAATATATATAGCATTGCTATAGTATATCTGAAAATCCTTATAAATTCGGGAATTTCGGGAGTTTCTTGTAAATAAATAATTATGTCCGGGAATCTGCAAAATGTTTCAGATTAATACAATATCATATTTACAATGTAAGCTCATCTGAACTCTGCAACAGTCACGCCTGCATCTCCCTCACCGTATTCAGCCTGCTTGAACGACTTTATGCGTTTGTCCTTTTTCAGACGCTGCCATACAGCTGTCCTGAGTGCTCCGGTTCCCTTGCCATGTACGATCCTGACGGATGAAAGATGTGCCATGCTGGCATCATCCAGATACTTATCAAGTTCCAGAATGGCTTCATCCACTGTCATGCCCAGAAGTTTGATCTCGCTGCTGACACCCAATGCTTTGGAAAACTTGAGGTGACCGATACCGGTTACGTCTTTTCTGTTTTTGCCTGAAGGTGTTTTTGCTTCTGATAACATCTGTTCATCAGAAAGAAGTTCCAGGTCGGACATATGAACCTTCATGTTCATACTGCCCATCTGTATGCCCACCTGCCCGCGCTGATCAGGTGCGGAAGTAACAGTACCGTTCATGTTCATGGAAATGATATGTACGCTTCTTCCGGCGGTCAGCTCTTCAGCGGATGCTTTCCTGCGTGGCGCAGAGGAAGCAGTGGGCCTGGAACCCATATTCTCCAATGCTTCCTTTGCCTTTCTGCCTACCTCGGTGCGTGTATGTTCAAGAGCGTTCAGATTGGCGTTTTTAGATACCTTTCGGATATCCTTTATAGTCATATCAGCATAATCCTTGGCCTGCTGGAGCACATCATAAGCCTGAGCGCGTGCGTCAGACAGGAGCTGGTCTCTTTTGGATTCAAATGCCGCTTTTTCTTTCTCCAGCGCTACCTTCAGGCTCTGTGCCTGACTGAGAGCCTCACGAGCCTCTTCGCGTTCCAACTCTGCAGTTTTTTTATCAATCTCTATATCTGCAAGCAGATCTTCGAATGCTGCATTTCCGGAGTCAATCCTGGCTCTGGCATCATCTATGATACGCTCATCCAGTCCCAGTTTTCCGGAGATGGCAAAAGCATTGCTTTTGCCGGGAAGTCCGATCAGAAGTCTGTATGTTGGTCTAAGGGTATCTACGTCAAACTCGCAGCATGCATTCTGTACGCCCGGAGTTGTGATCGCGAATACCTTCAGTTCTGAATAATGTGTTGTGGCCATGCATCTGGTTCCGAAATAATGGAGCCTGGTAAGTATGGACTGCGCCAGAGCGGCGCCTTCTGTAGGATCGGTTCCGGAGCACAGCTCATCTAAAAGCACCAGCGAATCAGCGTCAGCCGCGTCCAATATCCTGACCAGATTGGTCATATGAGATGAAAATGTAGACAGGCTCTGCTCAATGCTCTGTTCATCGCCTATATCTGCATATACTTCTTTGAATAATGCCAGTTCGGAGCCGTCAAATGCAGGTATATGCAAACCCGCCAGCCCCATAAGTGTCAAAAGACCCACAGTCTTCAGCGAGACTGTCTTTCCGCCTGTATTGGGACCGGTAACTACCAGCATGGTGAAATCCCCGCCCAGTTCGATATTGATGGGGACAGCGGTCTTCTGATCCAGAAGAGGGTGTCTGGCCTGTTTCAGATGGATATATCCGCGCTCGTTGAATACCGGGGCATTTCCCTTGATGGTCTCGGAATATCGGGCCTTGGCCAGGATCATATCCAGTTCGGCAAGCAGCCTGTAATCTGTTTCCAGATACTCTGACTGAGTGGATGCTTCGACAGACAGCTGTGACAGGATCACCTGGATCTCTGCCTGCTCGGCCAGCTCGAGCTCCTTGATCTCATTGTTCAGCTTGACCACGCTCATGGGCTCGATGAACACTGTAGAGCCTGAACCGGACTGGTCGTGGACCATACCCGGTACATGATTTTTATGTTCGAGTTTGACTGGTACGCAGTAACGTCCATTACGCATCGTGATAACACTGTCCTGAAGATAGGTCTTCATAGACTGTGATGTAATGATAGAGTTCAAAGTGCGCTGTATCTGAGAAGACGCCTGTATCATATGACGTCTGATATCCTTCAATTTCGGGCTGGCATCATCTGCCACTTCGTCAGCGCTGACGATACATCTTTTGATATCGTCATTCAGATAGCGGCACGGTTCAACTGCTTCATAGTAAGAACTCAGAGTATCAGGCTCTTCCTCATCATTTTCCGGACGCAGGAAGGTCTTTACAGACGCTGCCACATCCAGCACACCTGATATCTCCAGGAGCTCTGCGCAGGAGAGTACACCGCCGATATCCATTCTTCTGAGTGAAGGGATGATATTCTTCAGACCATTATATGAAGGCCCGGGACGTTTCCTGAGCCTGGCTACGGCATCGCTGGTCTGAAGCTGCGCTGTACGGATATCCTCGATGCTGTCAAGAGGCAGAAGAGACAGACACAGCTCTCTGCCTGCATCTGATGAAGCATGGCACGACAGCTGTGCGATGATCTTGTCATATTCAAGGGTTTTGAGAACCTTTTTATTCATTATTATTCTGTAGGTCTGATATTACTGTCGAATATCTTGTTGAAACCGAGCCATTTGCTGCCATTGCCTGCGAATGCGATCTCGGCGTTTTCAAATACTTCCTGCATGGCCTGTATCTTGGCATCGGTATTGTCTGCAAAATTCAGGGCTACAGCCTCTATGATGGAAGGCTTCTTGGGTGAACCGTATTCATACTCGCCGTGATGAGCCAGTATGCAGTGCTTGAGCTCAGTGGCACGTTTCCTGGGGAATCCTTTTATGAGCGTCAGCTTCTCGTCGATCATCTCCACACCCATAACGATATGTCCCAGGAGCTGACCTTCGTCAGTATAGTCGTTAACAGGGAAATCGCTCAGCTCGCGGACCTTGCCTATGTCGTGGCAGAGAGCAGCCGTGATCAGAAGATCGCGGTTCAGGGAAGGATACTGCGTGCAGTAGAAGCTGCACAGGGTTGCTACAGCCAGAGTATGCTGCAACAGTCCCCCGACAAATCCATGATGGATGGACTTGGCTGCGGAGTGTCCCCTGAACTCTTTGATGAAATCCTGATCATTTACAAAGAAACTCTCGAGCAGCAGTCTGAAATAAGGAGAATTCACAGACTCGATCATCTTGAGCAGTGAAGCATACATATCATCGATGCTCTTCGGCGACACCGGCAGATAATCTGCAGGATCATACGATCCTTCGCTGGCCTTCATGGCGCGGTCTATCGACATCTGTAGAGCGCCGTTGAATACCGTTACCTTGCCATGTACCTCGACATAGTCATTCACGTCAAAGTCGCCAATACCCATGGAATTAGGCTCCCAGATCTTGCATGCTATGGACCCGGTCTTGTCAGCCAGTGTGACGTTCTCGTAGTTCTTGCCGTTCTTGGTCTGGGCCAGGTTCTTCTGTTTGCACAGATATATTCCGATGATGCTGTCAGTTTCCTTGAACTGGTTTATATATTTCATGTTATTCCTCGGTTTCTGTATATAACCATCTGCTTCAGGAGAAGTTCTTTCTGATGAAATCTCCTATTGCAGCGTCAAATGCTTCTTCGTTGGCGATCCTCAGATGTGAATGATTGCCCTTCTCAAACCATACGATCTCCTTGGCAGGGGACCCGCATTTTTCATAGAGCTCCTGGCTGTGTTCCGGAAGCGAGTAGGGGTCTTCCTTGCTGCACAGGAACAGGTATGGTACCTTCACCCTGTCGATCAGATCGATAGGACGGATCTTCCTCTCGTCGGTTCCTGTATGTTTTTTGAGCTGATACATGACCATCTGCAGGACCGGGAATACCGGTTTGTGGTCATAGATCATATGCTGTCTGTAGCTTTCTGAAAAACTGATATATCCGCCTTCTGATATCAGCGCTGCCAGATAATCGGGACAGTCAGGTTCCAGAAGAGCCAGTATGCCGGTGGCAGCTCCCATGCAGATACCATGCATGAAGACTCGGTCGTTGCCCAGTTCATCATGAAGGAGTCTGGCCCACTTGATCACGTCGCGGTTTTCACCGACGCCCACATAATCATAGATACCATCAGACTTGCCATGGGAACGGATATCGATCACCAGAACATTGCAGCCGGCCTTCTGATACGGAGGAGAGAAATAATAGGAGTACATCAGTGACTCGCTTCTGCCGGGGATGACGATCACGGCATCCCTGCCGCCGAAATCAAAGTACTCTCCGTACAGATGAAAACCGTCGTTTTCTATCTCCACTTCTCTGCACACATCTCTGTGTGAGTCAGCCCAGGCACATCCTGCGTCCCACATACGTACCTGCTCTTCATTGGTAGTATCAGAACAGCAGCGTCCCCATTTCTCCTTATCTGTGCGGACTAAAGTAGTGAAATATACTTTCTTCGCGATGTTCATACAGTAGAAGTAAGAGAACACCGCTCCTGAAACTATCAGAAATGCAACAATTATTAATATGATCTTTACAAAATCAGGCATGCTGTGAGTATATACCAAAAAGAGCTTTTACACAAGAATTATCACTTGTCCGTTGAAAAACAATCTGTCAGTTGATACAATATCAATTTGGTAAGCTATATCTTACAGCAACCATAACAATGTTGAAACGAGGGTGAAAAAATGAGTGATTTCGCAATTATCGGAGACCCCGCAAGCGGGCTTACAAAAGAACTTAGAGAACGTTTTGGTGTTGACGATTATGTAAAAGGTAAGATCACATTCCCTGATGGGACTGATCATGAGGCAGATCTGGACTGGTCTGAGATCGATCCTGACACTTACTACAAGTCCATGCTGAACGGCAGCAATATATACAAGACCGGCGTACCCGGTCTGCAGGCTATCTATGATGTGGTTGAGAAGTATCTTGCAGACGGCAGAGACGTTCTGGTCATTACTCTTTCATCCGGAATGAGCGGAACATACAGTGTGTTCCTGACAGCAAAGAAGGAGCTGGAAGCGAAGTATCCCGGAAGAACATTTGCAGTTGTGGATTCACTCAGATTTTCCACACCTGTGGCACTGATGAACATGAAGGCATCTGAGATGAGAGCTGCAGGTGCCACTCTGGAAGAGACAGTAAAGTGGCTGGAGGAAAACCGCAACCGCGTAAGACAGATGGGACCTATGAATGATCTGAAGTTCCTGGCCAGAACAGGCAGGATCACCGGTTTCAAGGCATTCTTCGGAAGTCTGGTAGGCATCAATGCCCTGGGAGATTTCGCACCTACAGGAGTCAGCCAGGTACTGACCAATGTGAAGGGTACCGCCAAGGCTCTCAGAGCAACTGTGGAGTATGCAAAGAAAACCATTGAAAATCCTGAAGACCAGATCATATTTGTCGGACATACATACAGGGCTGATGAAGCCAGACAGCTGAAGGAGATGATCGAGAATGAGATCCATCCGAAGGAAGTCATCATCACCAGAGTAGATATGAGCTGCGGCGCCAATGTAGGCCCCGGTATGGTAGGTATGTACTATTTGGGAAAAGAAGCAACCGAAAATCTGAAGTGGGAAACAGAGATCATGACTGAAATAGCTGCAGGGCTCAAATAATATCTGCAGCAGGGAATGAGGAGGAGATTATGAGAGAGTTTGTTATTTTTGGAGATTCCACATGTGATCTGAGCAAGGAGATCAGAGACAGGTACGATATTGATTATGTACCTATGAACTATATCCTGGATGAGAAAGAGTATCCTGCATCACTGGACTGGGAGAGCATGTCTGTAAAGGATTTCTATGATGCCATGCGCTCAGGTAAGAGGATCACCACCACTCAGGTTCCCGGAGAAGTCTATGAAAAGAGATTCACCGAGGTGCTTGAGGCTGGAAAGGATGTCCTGTATATAGGCTGTTCTTCAGCACTGTCGGGATCTGTTAATCAGGCCACACTGATAGCTGCAGAACTCTGTGAGCGGTTCCCAGGCGCAAATATCAGATGCGTTGATGCACTGAACAGTTCATTTGGTCAGGGCATCATGCTGATGAAGGCCAGCGATATGAGAGCAGAAGGCAAGCCTCTGGATGAAGTGGCAGACTATATCGAGGCCAACCGCCTGAAGGTTCATCAGGTGGCAACCGTCGGCAGCCTGTCATACCTCAAGAGGGCAGGCCGCGTGACCGCATCCAGCGCATTCTTCGGAAATATCATTGGCATCAAGCCTGTTCTGATCTCTGACGCCAGAGGACAGAACTATGCAGTGAAGAAAGCCAAGGGTGTAAAGGCGTCTCTTGAAGAAGTTGCATCTATGGTTGCTGAAGAGATTACTCATCCTGAGGACCAGATCATCTATATCTCACATGCAGATACAGAAGAGACCGCCACTCAGGTAAAGGAGATGATCCTGGCTAAAGTCAACTGCAAGGATGTTGTATATGGATATATCGGACCTATCGTCGGAGCGTCAGTAGGACCCGGAACCATAGGTGTATACTTTACCGGAGACGAAGTTACTACTATAGGAGAAGCATAAACAATTGGAACACACAGATAGAATTGATGGCCGGACCCTGGCGGAGCTGTTCACAGGAGGCATGGCCAATCTGAAACTGAATGCATCTGTAATTGATGACCTGAATGTTTTCCCGATCCCTGACGGGGATACCGGAAATAACATGCTGATGACTATTGAAGGCGGAGTGAAGGCAGGCGACCAGGGTATTTCTGACAATGTCGGAGAGTTCGCCAGGGCATTTGCCCGCGGAGCGCTTCTGGGAGCCAGAGGCAATTCCGGAGTCATCCTATCCCAGTTCTTTAAGGGATTCTCTACCGGATGCGAAGGCAAGGAGAGCCTGGGGATCAGGGAATTCACCGATGCTTTCAAGGCAGGTGTTGACAAGGCATATTCGGCGGTCATCCAGCCAACCGAAGGAACCATACTTACAGTCATGAGAGAAGGCTGGGAGTATATTTCCGGGCAGAAAGACATAAATGATTTCAGTGAGTACTTCTCGCTTCTGGGCAAGAAGATGGAAGAGTCACTGGAACATACACCGGAGCTCCTTCCCATCCTGAAGGAGTCAGGCGTGATCGATTCGGGCGGAGCAGGATTCCTGTGCATATTCCATGGTATGGAGAGAACTCTGAACGGAGAGCAGATCGAAGGAGCAGCTGAACACAGACAGGCAGCCGCATCGGCACCTGCAGCTGTCAATCTGGAAGCATTTACCGCTGACAGTGAGCTGGAGTTCGGATACTGTACAGAATTCATCCTGAGGCTTCAGAACAGAAAAACAGATATAGAGCATTTTAATCTGGATACCATCATCAGCTATCTGGATACTATCGGCAACTCCATAGTTGCTGTCAAAGATGACGATCTGATCAAGGTGCATGTACATACATTCACACCCGGCAAGGTCCTGGATTTCGGACAGAGATTCGGTGAGTTCATCACTCTGAAGATAGAGAACATGTCTGTTCAGCACAATGAAAACCACATGTTCAAAGAGGCCGAGGAGCATGAAGTAAATGAAAATGCCGAGATGGCAAAATATGCCGAGGCAGCAGCACATAATCACAACGTACATTCCGCAGAACACAAGCCGATAGCGGTAGTAACAGTCGTAAACGGTCCTGGCCTGAAGGAATTCTTTACTGAGCTGGGCGTAGATGTCTGCGTGGACGGAGGACAGACCGAGAATCCGTCAACCGAAGATTTCATAAATGCTTTTAAGACCATAGACGCAGACCATATCATTGTCCTGCCATGCAACTCCAATATAGTCATGGCTGCTACCCAGGCTGCCGAGCTCTATGATGCCAGCAAGGTGCATGTAGTGAAGGCCAAGACGATAGCAGAAGGCTATTCAGCTATCTCCATGATGAATCTGTCTGACGAAAATATTGACAGAGTGATCAGCGAGATGGAAGACTGCATCAGAGGAACAAAGACAGGTCTGATCACTACAGCTACCAGAGATGTGGATTATGATCATATCAAGGTATATAAAGACCACTATATAGGTCTGGACAGGGACGGGATCACAGCAGATGCCCCTGACAGACTGGACGCGTTCAAGGCTACACTGAATGCGATAGATGATATCAGAGACAGAGAAGTACTGACCATATTCTACGGAGCAGCCGTTCCGGAAACTGAACTGGAAGGTCTCGGAGCCATGATAGAGAAGGATTTCCCATGGATGGAATACGGCTATATCTCAGGCGGCCAGGCTGTGTATGATTATATCTTTGCTGTCGAGTAGGAACAGAGAATGAAAAAGAAGATCCTGGTGGATATAGGCGGTGCGGATTCAGCCCCCGAAGCGATCATAAAAGGGGCTATATCTTCGCTGTATTCCACAGATGAATTTGATATAGTTATTGCCGGTCCGGAGAGTGTGATCAGAAGCGCTCTGGAAAACGAGAGCGAAACAATACGATCAAGAATAGAAATGATCTGCACGGACGCAGCTGTTTCCAATTACGATGATCCCAGGGATATGATACGCGGACTCGAGGATACATCTATGGTGCAGGGGCTGATTGCCCTTAAGGCAAGAGATGATATCTGCGGCATGGTAAGCGCGGGCAGCACGGGATGCCTGATGGTAGGATCCATATTCAGGCTGGGCCTGTTCAAAGGTCTGATGCAGCCTGCCCTGTCCAGTGCTCTCCTGAATATCAGAGGAGAATACTTCTGTCTGGTGGACTGCGGAGCCAACGTGAACTGCAAGGTGAAGGATATGGTCGATCATGCCCGTATGGGCAGCGCCTTTATGGAGGCTATCAACGGGACGGCTTCGCCTAAAGTCGGTCTGGTAAATGTGGGCCGTGAAAAGGGCAAGGGCAATGACCTGGCCAAGGCAGCTTACGAAGCGCTGGAAGCAGAAGAGAGCATCAATTTTATCGGCAACATCGAAGGAAGCGACGTTCTGACAGGAGAGGCAGACGTGGTCGTCTGTGACGGATTTACAGGAAATATCCTTCTGAAGAATCTGGAGGCTGCAGGCATGACAGCAGCCGGAATGATGGGAAATCCGGAGCAGGTCGTCAGATTCTTTGATTACAATTCACAGGGCGGCGCAACGTTCCTCGGGACCAGGAAGATCATTGTTAAGGCACATGGCGCCGCCACAGGAGATACATTCAGATCATGCATAGAGCAGGTGTGGCGTCTTGAGAAAGGCGGTTTCACCGAGAGAATGGCAGCAAGGATGAAATAATATATGGCAACAGTTGCCCTGATACCTGCTTTCAATCCGGACAGGAAACTGATCGGACTGGTAAAAGAACTGAGAAGCAGATTATTCGATATCATCATTGTGAATGACGGAAGCTCTTCGGAGTCTTCGGACATTTTTGATGAGTGCCGTGAATATGCCACTGTCATTGGATATGACCGGAATGTGGGCAAGGGCAATGCACTGAAATACGGAATGCAGTATATCAGTGAACATCTTCCTGACGCTGAGTATTTCCTCACTGCGGATGCTGACGGACAGCACAGCGTCCGCGATATCTGCAGGATCAGAGATGAACTGGTCGGCGGAGCCGAGTTTGTTGTATCAGTCCGCAATCTGAAGGGCAGATCCATCCCGTTCTTTTCCAGACTTGGAAATGGCTTCAGCCGCTTCATGTTTACCATAGCAAATGCGCGTTTCCTTCCTGACAATCAGTCAGGCCTAAGGGGTTTCCACACAAAACATATAGAGTGGTTGATCAGAGTTGACGGAGACAAGTATGACTATGAGCTGAACGTAATACTGTTCGCTGAAAAACAGGGTATAAAGATCACCCGTCTTCCCATTGAAACGATCTATTTCGACAACAATTCAGGTTCGCACTTCAGGCCGTTACATGACACGGCCCTCATATATCTGAGATACTTCCAGACCAATGTTTTCGCCCTGATCTCTGTCATCATTGAGTTGGTCATGGTGATCCTGGCCACTGTTTTCTGGGGCTACAAATGGATGCCTTTTGTAGTGGTCGCTGCATGGGGCGTTCATACGATCATGTGCATGGTGATCGAAAGATACACGCTGTTCAGATGGATCCGGTACACACCGGGTGTCAGGCGTCTGGTCATCTCCATATTCAAATACTTTGTGATATTTCTGATGTGTCTTCTGGGACAGCTGATAGGGATTCCTTTTGCGGCCTCGTATCTGGTGGGGTTTGCGGTGGTGACTGTCGGTGAATACTATATGCTGAAGGTCACTTACGATATGCCATAAATAAACGCCGCTTTACGAAGCGGCGTTTTCCATGTATAAACTGTCTGATGATCACTCTGTTTCCTGTTCTTCATCAGGATCTGCTGTTTCAGTTTCATCATCTTCGGCCCGGTGGGAAGGCGTGGCCTTTCTTCTCGGATTGGCCTCTACCAGTTCTTTGTTGGAACTGGTAAACGTATCCTCGCCGAAGAGATATCCGTAATAATCATTTTCAACTACGCTCAGTGAGAACTTCAGCTTGTTGGACACTATCTGTTCCATGCGGTTCAGATAGGCTGTCTCGTCTGCTATGGTTACGCCCGGGTTAGGGGTGAATACACCAGAATAGGAATCGTAAAGTCCTTTGTCATTTTTCCAGGTATAATCAGGCCAGAATACCAGCGGCTCTGCATCTGACAGCAGGTCTCTTCCGACCAACAGGCGGGAGTCAAAATCCAGTCCGTACAGATTGAGCAGAGTAGGAAGGATATCGAGACTGGTCACGGGAGTATCAATCTCACACGCCAGGTCTTTGTATTCGTGCTCCAGACAGCCCGACCATATGACTACGGCATTGCCATCGCGGTCCCAGTCAGTATCTGACGGATGTCCGTAGAGGTCGCTGATGTAATCCTGAGTGTTTCCAAAGCTGCCGTATTCCAGTCCGTAAGGATAGTGGTCGGTGGTCATGGCAATAACGGTGTCGTCAGTGATACCGGCCTCATCCAACATATCTATCATGACTTTCAAGACAGCTTCCAGCTCCATCTGATAGCAGATATAGTACTTGGTGGTGTCCATCTTGTCGGGGAAGTAAGGTGCGACCTGGTCCCAGTATTTATCGACGTTGCGGTCATCCGGCTCATATGTGCAGTGTCCGGAGACAGTCATATAATAGATGCTGAATGGCTGCAGGTCTATGTATGTCTCCATGGTTGCCCTGAAGAAATCTGAATCTTCAGGCCATCCCTCGATGATATCTTCCAGTCCCTGACCAATAGCAGTATATGTACCGTAGCCCAGGTTCTCATGTGTCAGATATCTGTCATAGAAATCATAGGTTCCGTTATGGAATGCGTGATTGTAATATCCGAGCCTCTGCAGCTGGTTGCCCATAGTGAAATACATGTTGTCATACATGGTATCATATATGGAGTCGATGGATTTCTGTGGAGCCAGGCCGATCAGGAAGGAGAACTCTCCTGTACTGGTGGAACCTCCCCATGCAGGCTGATAATAATCCGGGCAGTAGATGCCGTTGTGGATAAGCCTGTAGAGGGTCGGGGTCAGTTCGGGACTGACGAAGGCATCATGAAATGCCTCAGCGCAGATCAGGATCAGGTTCTTATCCTTGAATATACCGGTATATTCGCTCTTTTTTGACGGGGTCAGGGCCTGAACATATTCATTCAGTTCCTTTATCTCTTCATTATCAGTATATTTGGTCAGATCCAGGTCCATACGGTTATAGCCGTATTCTTTGATCTCTTCGGCTGCAGTCTCAGTCTCGGCTTCCTCATTCTCCGGGGTCACCGGGTCGTCATCTATGATAAATGAGGTCTTCCTTCCTGCATATGCAGCATCCAGTCTCAGACTGGCTGTCAGACCGAATGTTTCGGTGGCGGTAGAAAAATTGTACTGTGTATTATATTTGCTGCGTGTTCCTCCAACCGCGGCAAAGAATGTGGCAATACCGAAGAGCAGGAGTGATACGATTACAAATGATACCTGCATGGGCCATTTATAGCGGTGAGGCTTCACGAACTTTCTGCCCAGAAGGATATAGAAGACAATGGGAAGCGC
>JAZUNG010000096.1:0-2469 GCA_045604025.1 Lachnospiraceae bacterium
TCTTCAGCTCACCATCCTCAATATAATGATATGCCGCTATAGTCGCTCCGGTGAGGGCAAAGCTGTCCACAATACCCGGATAATCCGGATGATCTAAGTAAAACAGACCTCCCATCAGGCTGCCCAGATATCTGATCTCGCCGCCATCATAAGTATACACGAACGTGACCATACCTGCAGTATAGTCTCCGCCGTTAAATGCCAGCAGCTCCGGGATCCCGTCCGCGTCGATATCATGCAGGCCGAACTGTATCGGGGTGTAGTCATCCTCCGAATCCATCGTATACGTCTGCCCTCCGTCCCAATAGTCACCGCGAATGATGAACTGATAGTAAGCCCAACTCCAGTCGCTTCCTTTGTACTCTTCTGGAATGATGTCAGAATGCTTCTGCAGGCTCCAGTAGGTCTCGCCGTCTATCTCCCCGAAGGTCAGCTCCGCGTAATAGACCCCATAGAAGTAGTCCCGCGCAGACGATGCATATCCGAACGTTCCATAAGGCTTGTTGATGCTGTACACGATCTTGTATACCTCATCCTCGAGCCGCGCGTTGATGATATTGGTCTCAAAATACTCCCAGCCTATGCCACCGGTGAAGTAATAGATCGTACCTCCGGATTCGTAGAAATGCTTATCTTCCTCGCCGCGCCTGAGCATATAATTGAAGTCGTCATCAGAGACATTGAATATATTCTTCGCAACCCACCTGACCGTTTCCAGGTCATAGGTGTAGATCATGCCTCCATAGTTCACACCTTCATCGATCCAGCCTTTCGGATCCTTGTATTTGCTGTCACCATAGCCGTACATTATCTCTTCCCTCGTCTTGCCGGGATAGATACGGTAGTCAACGCACGGCACGTTGAACAGCAGAGCGTCCAGTATGGTACTACTCGTTCCGGTGCACTCTGAAGGGCTGTATTCCCTGCCGTTGTCCGCATCCCGGTACGGCAGGAACTGCACCAGGAAATCATACAGCGACTGCGGCAGGTCCTTCACATCAGCCACGCCTTCCAGTTCATCCGGTTCCGCCTCATGTGTCGTATCATAATAGTACGGCAGCTTCGTTGACAGCGGCAGGTTCAGTCTGCGCGCCTGTTTGTAGATATCCAGAATCGTGTCTTTGCAGAAATTCCTGTAGTCCTGCGGTTTCATATTCTTATTATGGAATATCGCATTTGCTATGGGTCCCAACCACTGCGCAGTGGAATTGGACGCGCAATACTCGCCCATATAATACTCGCCCATGATGCGTATCTGGGCCAGCTGCACCAGGTATTTGGTTACCTTCGGTATATCAGCCTGGTGGCAGGAGAATGTCTGATCATGCTTTGTGATCTTCCTGTCCACCAGGTATTTGCAGCCATCGGACATATACTTCATGGTAGTAAAATAAACCGTGTACTGTCCCTGCTCGATCACGCCCGTGTATTTGTACAGCTTCACAAATGTAGCTATGATCTTGACTATCGGATGCACGTTGGATGCCACGTCCAGCAGCATCTCGAGCTTTTTGACATCCTGATCTCTCTTCAGAGCCTTCGCCAGGTCAGTAAAGAACGCCCAGCCTGAGTCATCCAGGATATCCCTTCCGACGTCCTGTGCGGCGCATCCGATATAATAATCAACAGTGAACCTCTCCCCGATATGTCTCGCGACATCTCCTATGTCGTTTATTTCGTCGTCGCTCTTGGCATGGTCTCTGACATACACCAGCATATCCATGTACATAGTGAATGCCTCAGCATTCGCTACTATCTGGCTGTAAGTCGATATGATCTCCAGCTGTGACTGCACCAGGTCTGCCACATCTCCCGCGATAGTCAGCGCCGTACCTGCGTCGAACTTGAAGCCATTCCCCAGCGCTGCCGATCCCTTTTCGATATCTGAGACATTCTTGGCGAGGGAGAATGTCTCCATCTCCACTATCCCCCGGTACTGTTTGATAGCACTCTTTCCCATGGCAAACAGCTCCGCGATACCTTCGATGGCTGTGTATTTATCATTGCTTCTCATTTTGTCGATTGCCTGGTCCAGCCTGTTCGGAAGAGTAAGCGTATTCATCTCGCCCAGCAACAAGCCAGCCAGTTTATCATCGAAAGCATCCGGGTTTTTGACATACATGGCCTCTTCTCTGACGCGCAGAGTTTCATAATACGGATCCTTGAGCTGATCTACCTCAGCGGCATCTCCCACCATGTCGTAAATATCGCTGGTGACACTGATCAGATTGCCTATTACTCCAACGATCTTGGCGGTTTCGTCAGCAAATGCTTTGATCTGCGCTGCTTCTGCACTCTTGTTCAGCAGCGAATCCGATGAATACGTTGAGATATAATCGACAATGCACTTCTTGGCCTGTCCGTATTTGTCATGGTCCAGGAACAGCGCCACGTGATCTTCGGCCTGTGCCCTGAAGCTGGAATAACCGTACTTGCTGTCATTTTCCAGCTGATGGAGAGCCCCTTTAG
>JAZUNG010000097.1:0-4267 GCA_045604025.1 Lachnospiraceae bacterium
TTACCTGCAGGATAAAGATGATCGAGATAAAGATGATCAGACCGGAAATAATACTGCTGGTCACATGCACCAGCGTGACTCTCTGCGAATCCATGTGTCCGTTGTTGATCTCTCGCTGTCTTTTCAGGTAGAATCCTGTCAGTTTGCTGAGCACTATAACGATAGCTATAGTAAACACTATGGCTATCAGGGTCAGTATAAAACCAGAAGATGTAAAATACTTTAGTACGCTTCCTGCGCCTTCGCTTGTCAATACTTCAGAAATAGTCCCGTCCATGCTCTAACCTCAATCTCCAAATGCGTCTCGGATGCACTCGCGCTGATTCTTCCACTGCTTCAGGAAAAACGTATGATTCCTGCTCGAGAGCGAATCATTATTATCGATCCTGTATGTATACAGCGGCGCGTCGATAAACGTGACATCCACAGCATGTTTAAAGAATTCGTAGTTAAAATACATATCTTCACCATAATGCAGTCCCTCGCGGAACCTGACATTATGCTCTCTGATCACATCCAGCCTGTACATCCTGCTGGTACAGCTGCGCATACTGCGCTGGTAGGCAAACAGCCTGGTCTTAAACTCCTCGATGCTGCCGCTGAATTCATCCCAGCCGTCCACTCTGGTTGAGTTCGTTTTCTGATTCCAGCGCACCTTCTTGCATACACATACGTCCGATGGAGCCACCTGACTGACCAGCGTCTGGATCATTTCGGCTGCACACAGATCGTCTGCATCGATGAAGCTCACATACATACCGGTGGCCATGTCCAGGCCGATATTCCTGGCTCTGGACGGCCCGCCATTCTCAACCCTTTTATAAATGATGCGCGGGTCACCTTCCATATAGGAATGAATGATCTCCGCACTTCCGTCAGTGGAGCCGTCATCGATCACAATGATCTCCAGCCGCCTGTAATTCTGTGTGCATACACAGTCCAGGCATGACCCAATATATTTTTCCGCGTTATACACAGGAATGATGATCGACACCAGAGGCGCCTTTGCCATGTTAAGTGTTCCCCTCTTTTTGCGTATTTAACTTCTATCGGAATATCATATCACAGTTTGCCTGATATGTCATTTGTTACAGTGTCAGTATGTTTGGTTGTATACAGTATCTGCATACAGGTTGTATACCATTCCGGTTGCGCAGCTGTCCGCAACATCACAGTACGCAGTTGCATGCAATATCGGTACACGTAGCTGTTCGACTGTTACCACCCTGCGTGGCGGAGCTTTCCGAGGTGCCTTTCAAATGCTCCGTCATCTATAAACGCTGCCAGCACGTACTGGTCCAGCACCGGCACTGGGCACGAATAGAAGCTGAGTTTCTCGTCATATATCTCCAGAAGAGGATCCGGCAGTATCATATAAGCCACACGGATCGACGGTGAGATGCTTTTGGAAAATGTATTCATGTAGATGACCCTCTGGCTGTGGTCCAGCGAGAACAGCGGCTCAATGGGTCTTCTGTAGAATGCGAACTCCGAATCAAAGTCATCCTCTATGATATAACCCTGGTTCTCATGCGCCCAAGCCAGATATTCATACCTTTTCTCTGCTGTCGCGGTTACACCGGTTGGATATGAATGGTATGGAGATACATGGAGGATCTTCGCCTGAGTACTCTTCAGGGCTGCAGATGCGATCCCGTTCTTTCCCATCTTCAGGAAATCCAGACGGGCCCCGTTGGCCCTGTATACCTGCTCGATCTTCTTGTATGATGGAGACTCTATGCCAAATGTTACGTTCCGCCCGAATAGCTGGACCAGCATTCCGTAGAGGTACTCCGCTCCGGAACCGATGATGATGTTCCTGGGGCTCACATCCATACCGCGGTATCTGCGCAGGAATCCTGCGATGGCGTTTCGAAGGACAGCGCAGCCATAGTGCGGCGGTCTCATCTGCACTATCTCCGGGCGTTCGCTGAGAACGCGTCTGACGTACCTGGCCAGCCTGGCAGGGCTCTGCTCCGCCAGTATCTCGTCCTCGGGAAGCATCTGGACAGACCTGGCTATGTGACCGGCTGCAGTGTAGTCCGACTGTGCTGCGTCTGAGGCCCAGGCGCTCAGATCCTGCGCGTGTGCACTGCGGCCCGATCTGCCCGAGCCTGCGTCTCTGCCTGCCGATGCCGCAAGTATCAGATTCGAGAGCTCACTCACATAGAACCCACTCCTGGGCTTTGAGTAAATATAGCCCTCTTCTTCCAGCATGGCGTATGCATTTTCCACAGTGATCACGCTGATTGACAGATGCTCAGCCAGCTCTCTCTTGGAAGGGAGCTTCTCTTCTGCGATCAGAACTCCGGCCATAATGTCGGATTTGATCTTCAGATACAGGTATTCGGTTTTATTTACGCCGTCACGGGCGTTCATGTCATAGTTCAGCATATAAAGCCCACCAATCTGACCTTATAAAATATTCATTTTTTGACAATATACATCATACCAGATTCATGTATAATATGCTACATCAAAGTTGCGAGGGAGTAATAACAGGCGCAGCGAAAGGAATTCATCATGAGCAAGAGTACCAGCAGATCACTCATACCGGTAAAACTGATCACAGTCACAGCGTTGTTTACAGCTATGAATGTAGCTGTGAGCTCTTTTGGCATACCTGTTCCTGGAGGTCATTTCTACCTTTCTGATGTGATCGTATGTACTGCCGCACTGCTGCTCAATCCATTCTGCGCATTCGTGGCAGGTGGTGTGGGAGCCTTCCTGGGCGACCTGATCTTCTACCCTGCTCCGATGTTCGTTTCTCTGGTCACACATGGACTGCAGGCTGTAGTCATCTCACTGATCGCACATTCGTTCAGAGGGAAAGACGCCGCTTCTGCAGTTTCCGAGGGCGGAAAGAAAAGGAAGCTTTACAGTTCGCCTTCACTTCCCGGATCTATCATCGGTGTGATCCTGGGCGCCATCATCATGATCGCAGGATATACATTCGGACGTGCATTCATCTACAGCACACCTGAGTACTCGATCATCAAGCTGCCGTATGAGATACTGCAGGCAACGGTCGGCGCGGTGGTTTCGATCATCATCGTATTCCCTTTACGCATACGTGTGCTGTACCGCAGGATCATAGGATACTGACACAGTGGCTGCCAGGCTGCATATAAACACAGACGCTGACAGTGCTGCCAGGCTGCATGGGCGGAACAGACACAGCCTCAGTCAGGAAGGATAATAATTGATAAAGACAGTTTCAGTTGAAACCATGCGACTAAGCGACGCATGGACCATAGAGCACATGATCAGCTCCAGGGACCTGATGATGCGCGCGGGAAGAGGTATCTTCGAGGCAGCATCGTGGAATGGCCCGGGAGCTGTTGTTTGCGGAAAAGGAAATAATGCAGGTGACGGGTTCGTCGTTGCTTCTCTTCTGGCAGATGCCGGAGTTAGTTGCGATATCATACTTCTGGCGGACTCATTTTCCGAAGATGGCAGGTATTACTACGATATATGCATGGACAAGAGTATCCGCAGCATTATGTTCACTGAAGGCATGGACCTGTCCGCGTATTCTTTTATTGTGGACTGTATCTTCGGAACAGGATTTTCCGGAGAGCCGCGCGCTCTGTATGCATCTGCCATCAATGCGATCAACACTTCAGGAGCATACGTGGTGTCCGCAGATATCAATAGCGGTCTGAACGGCGACACCGGTCTCGGAACAACATATGTGGTCTCGGACCTGACAGTTTCCATAGGAGACTATAAGCCCGGGCATTTCACCGGTCTGGCATACGGTGCCATGAAAGACCGTGTTAATGTGGATATCGGTATACAGATCCAGGGCGAGTACATTTTTCTCAATGAGCCCGACCTGGTGGTACTGGTAGATCTGGAGACAGGAGCCGAGGAGCATTTCCGGGATGCGGAGAGCTTCGCAGCGATGGATGAAGCATTTGCCGGACTGGACTACTTCGAACGTACCGCCCGCTATGCTTCAGAATATGTATCTGCAGATGACAGGGAAATATTCCTGGCTGCCATGCAGTTAAGCAGCATAAAAGAACAGATCTCGCGCGGTGAGATCTGCTCTCTGACATATCATGCTGACCTGGATGGCTGGCGCTGTGAAGTCACAACCAGGTACATTCCGTACAGAGCCGGTCTGGAAGGAAGCCACCTGGCCGTGAAGACAGTGACCCGCTCCTGATGACAGATCCGTGAGTTATGCATATCTCCGGAAGTCGGAGATATGTATAAAGATTTCGAAGAAAAGTTATGCATATCTCAGTAAGTCGAGGAT
>JAZUNG010000098.1:0-2549 GCA_045604025.1 Lachnospiraceae bacterium
CATGACCATCACGAATATGTCACGGGTCTCCTCTTCCCAGCGTACCTTGAGTTCGGGGCTTTCTTCCTCCAACTGTCTGAGAAGTGGCAGTGCCTTCACCGGGTCTGTGCCCTCAGAAAGCAGCACACGGTAGCTCAGCACAGGCTGCAGTACCGGCGGGATCGTACCTTCCTCGCAGCCGAAGCCCTGTCCGGCATAGCTTTCGTTCAGTCCGACCACAGCGCATACATCACCGGCCGCAGCCTCGCTCACTGCATTGAATCTGTCGCCTGAATAAACACGCAGCTGGTTGACCTTGGCCTCAGCCGCTCCGTCCGGAAGAGTGTCCCGCGCACGCAGCACTCCGCCGGTTATCTTCATGAATGTAAGTCGCCTGCCGTCGGCGTCGTTTAATATCTTGAAAACGCGCGCACTGAACCGCCCGTCCCACTCTGCCTCAAGAGTGTATGCATCCAGCGCTCCGAGAAGTTCGGACACTCCATCAACCTTCAGTGCCGATCCGAAGAAGCATGGGAACAGCTTGCGCTCCGCCACCATATCACAGATAGTCTCAGCAGATACCACACCGGTTTCCAGAAACTCATCCATCGCAGCCTCATCGCACATGGCGATGTGATCATACATTTCTGTCAACTCCTGCTCTGTCATATCCACAACTGCATCCGATAGCTGTGTGCGGAGCTGCGCCATGATGTGCGCGCGGTCGGCTCCCGGCTGGTCCATCTTATTTACAAATATAAACACCGGGATCCCGTAGTCAGAGAGCAATCTCCAGAGCGCTTCGGTCCTGCCGGTCACGCCGTCAGATGCGCTCACCACCAGCAGGCAGTAATCCAGCACCTGCAGAGTTCTCTCCATTTCCGCAGAAAAATCCGCGTGGCCCGGAGTGTCCAGCAGCGTAAACGCAGTTTCCCCAAACTCAAACAACGCAGGTTTGGCATAGATGGTTATGCCTCGCCTGCGTTCCAACGCATCATTATCCAGAAATGAATCTCCCTTGTCGACCCTGCCTAACGACCTGAGCTTGCCGGACGCATACATGAGCGCCTCTGACAGCGTGGTCTTTCCCGAGTCAACATGGGCCACGATACCCAGTGTGATCTTCTTCACGATAGTTTCTTGTACATCCTGTTTCCGATCATCTGGATCACCTGTACAAAAATGATCAGTATGATCGAGCAAACGATCAGATATTCCGTCTTGTACTGCTGATATCCGAACCTGATCGCGATATCACCGATACCGCCTCCGCCTACGGTGCCCGCCATCGCTGAGTAACCGACCAGCGAGATGATGAGCAGTACGATACCGTTCAGCATACGAGGGATGGATTCCTTGACGTATACACGGATCAGTATCTGCAGGTTCGTAGCTCCAAACGACCTGGCTGCCTCAATAACGCCCGGATCGGTTTCCCGAAGGCTTGTCTCGAACACCCTCGCGATGAACGGGATAGCCGAGATCGTCAGCGGCACGATGGCCGCAGTCGTTCCGATAGCCTTGCCCACCAGAAGCCTGGTGAACGGGATCAGGATGACCAGCAGTATGATAAAAGGGAAGCTCCTGAAAACATTTACCAGGAAGCTCAGTATCTCATAGACCACCTTGTTGGGTCTGAGTCCATCCGGTGCGGTGAGCGTGAGCACGACCGCGGGAATAAACCCGATGATAACAGAGAACAGCGTTGACCAGAACACCATGATCAGCGTCTGCCACAGCGCGTTCAGGATGATGCCTGACATGCCAGATGTAGTTACAACTCCCATTATGCCAGCACCTCCTCTCTTGATATTTCATCAGCAGATGCCAAAAATCTTATCATTCCAGCACCTCCCATAATACATTGTGCGCCTCCAGATAATCGCAGCAGCGCACCTTGTCATCTGCGGAAATATTGATGACCAGGCTGCCGTAGACATTTGAACGGAAGTCCTCGAGCTTCGCCCAGCAGATGGAAAAGTCGATGCCCAGCTCGCGCGCCATCATCGTGATGATAGGCTGATCCGAGCTCTTATCCGTAAAGAAGAGCTGGATATTTACGCCGCTTTCCGGAAGCAGTGTGCTGCCCTCTCTCAGGAAATCCTTGATCTCCTGGCGGCCGGGTCTGACGAACAATTCCTCCGGACGTCCCTGCGCCAGGACAGTGCCGTGGTTAAGAAATGCCACTCTCTGGCAGATCTGCTTGACGACCTCCATCTGGTGAGTGACCACCACGATAGTGATGCCCAGCTGCTCGTTGATATTCTGAAGGAGTTCGAGGATACCCTTGGTGATCTCGGGATCCAGCGCGCTGGTGGCTTCGTCGCACAGCAGGAAATCCGGATCCAGTACCAGAGCCCTTGCGATGGCAACCCTCTGCTTCTGTCCGCCGGACAGCTCACGCGGTTTCGACTTCGCCTTGTCCTCCAGACCGACCAGTTTGATCAGACCCTCGATCTTGGCGCGGGCTTCAGGCGTCTTCGTAGGCATTTTCCAGAACTTGAGTGGCAGAGCGATATTGTCGTACACGCTCAGGCGCTCCAGCAGATTGAATCCCTGGAATATCATAC
>JAZUNG010000099.1:0-5056 GCA_045604025.1 Lachnospiraceae bacterium
GGAAGGCATATGATGCTCTGGTCGGATCAGACATTCCGCAAAAGCTTGTGATCATCGCAAAGCAGCAACTGCTATTAGCAGCTTAGGTTTTCAAGGTGCTATGCCTAAAGGTAATTTACACACAAAAATGGACTTGACTCACACACGAATAATCTGTGCAGCCAGCTGAATTATCCTGATTTGGTCATATACTTCATACAGGCGAAAATATAGTGCTGAGCGGATACAGGGGATTATAAGGTTGCTAAAACCCGCGGTTTCGGGCTATAATAATAGTTCAATAATATTACAGAATGGAGACATATGGTGTTTTATAAAATAGGCAGAAATGATCCCTGCTGGTGCGGGAGCGGACTGAAATACAAGAAGTGCCATGAGGCCTTCGATGATAAGATCAGACATTTCGCTTGGGAAGGACATGAGGTGCCGGACCACGACCTCCTGAAGACAGCAGAGGATATCGAAGGCATCAAAGCCAGCGCCAGGATCAACATCGCGGTTCTGGACGAGATTGAGAAGCAGATCCATGAAGGCATGGCAACATCTGAGATAGATGATATAGTCAATCAGATCACATACGATATGGGAGGCATTCCGGCCGATCTGAATTACGAAGGTTATCCGAAGAGCGTATGCACATCGATCAACGACGTCATCTGTCACGGCATCCCCAGCCCGAATGAGTTCCTGAAGGACGGAGATATCGTGAATGTTGACTGCTCAACCATTTTTAACGGATACTTTTCGGATTCGTCGAGAATGTTCTGCATCGGAAATGTCAGTCCCGAAAAGAGGAAGCTAGTTGAGGTTACAAAGAAGTGCGTTGAACTGGGACTGGAGCAGGTGATCCCCTGGCATTTCCTGGGAGACATGGGTAATGTGATCAATCAGTATGCCATGGAAAACGGCTTCCAGGTAGTCAGAGATATCGGAGGACACGGCTGCGGCAAAGAGTTCCACGAGGAGCCCTGGGTCAGCTATGTATCAAAACCCGGCGAAGAGATGCTGATGGTGCCCGGCATGGTATTCACGATCGAGCCGATGATCAATATGGGCACATACGAATTTACGGTAGACGAGGAGAACGGCTGGACCATCCGCACCAAGGACGGACTTCCGTCAGCACAGTGGGAAATACAGGTGCTGGTCACAGAAACCGGCCACGAAGTCCTGTGCTGGTAATGTTGATCATAAATGTTTTCCAAAATCTCCGGTGCTGACCAGAACCAATAAAAGCTTTTTCCCAAATCTCCAGCGCTGACCAATATGAAAGCGGTGTTTTTCCATTTTCTCCAGTGCTGACCAGCCAAGACTGGTCACAGGCGAACTTTTTGGAAATTGAGACGAACCAAGCTGGTCATAGACGGACTTATTGGAAATTGAGACAGAACAAGCTGATCACAGGCGAACATTTTGGAAGACATGACGGAACAAGCTGGTCACAGGCGAACTTTTTGGAAAACACGCCAGAATTAGCTGGTCATCAGCAGAGCAGAGAAAATCAGTCAGAGAGAGAACAGTAGATCATAGATAACAATTAGATTAACGATCGTGCATGGTTGAAGGAGGAATTATTATGGGAATGACTATGACACAGAAGATCCTGGCACATGCAGCAGGGCTGGAGAGTGTAACAGCCGGCCAGCTGGTTGAGTGCGCTCTGGATCTGGTACAGGGAAATGATGTCACAACGCCCGTGGCAGTTGAGGAGTTTGAAAAAAACGGCTTTACGAAGGTTTTTGATAAAGATAAGATCTCGATCATGCTGGACCACTATACTCCCTGCAAGGATATCGCGTCCGCAAAGCTGTGCGTGACAGCCAGAGATTTCGCAAGAAAGCATAATATAAAGCATTTCTATGATGTAGGCAAGGTTGGTATCGAGCATGCACTCAATCCCGAGCTCGGATTGTGCGCTCCTGGTGAAGTGATCATCGGAGCAGACTCGCACACCTGTACATACGGAGCTGTCGGCGCGTTCTCAACAGGCGTTGGTTCCACCGATATGGCAGCAGGCATGGCCACTGGCGTATCATGGTTCAAGGTCCCTTCAGCTATCAAGGTAGTCCTGACAGGACAGTTCAGACCGTTCGTATCAGGCAAGGATGTGATCCTGCACCTGATCGGACTGATCGGCGTGGATGGAGCTCTCTACAGATCGCTGGAATTCACCGGTGACGGCATCGCTGCCCTGGATATGGATGACAGATTTACCATCTGTAACATGGCGATCGAGGCGGGTGCCAAGAACGGCATCTTCCCCGTGGATGAAAAATGCCTGGAGTATGTAAATGTGCGTGTGGACAGACCATATACAGTATTTGAGGCAGACGAGGATGCAGAGTACGACAGCGTAGTGGAGATCGATCTGAACACTCTGGAGTCAACCGTTTCCATGCCTCATCTTCCTTCCAATACGAAAAAGGTCAGCGAGGTGGCCGGACTGCCCATAGATCAGGTAGTGATAGGCTCATGTACAAACGGCCGTATCAAGGATATGAGGGAGGCAGCTGCTATCATCAAAGGACACAAGGTCGCTGACGGTATACGCTGCATCGTGATCCCGGCAACACAGGACATCTACATGCAGTGCATAAAAGAAGGCCTGGTTGAGACATTTATCGAGGCAGGCGCGGTATTTTCCACACCTACATGCGGACCGTGTCTGGGAGGACATATGGGATGCATGGCACCCGGAGAGAGAGCAGTTTCTACGACTAACCGCAATTTCGTAGGACGCATGGGTCATGTGACCAGTGAGGTCATACTGGCCAGTCCAGCAGTTGCAGCCGCATCAGCCATCATGGGAGCGGTCGCAGACCCTGCAGCGCTGTAAGATGATAATAAACGAAATAGGCCAGATAGCAGTAGTGGTCGATGCCATAAGATGACCAGCTGTCTTAGGTGGCATGTAAGACAAGAACAGTCATACAGGAGGAATACTAATGAAGATATATAAATACGGCGACAACGTGGACACCGATGTCATCATCCCGGCACGTTACCTGAACGAATACAGCGAAGAGACCATGGCAGCTCACTGCATGGAAGACATCGATCCCGGATTCGCGTCAACAGTGGAGGCAGGAGATATTGTTGTGGCAGGAGAGAATTTCGGCTGTGGCTCATCACGCGAGCATGCACCACTGGCTCTCAAGGCCAGCAAGGTAAAATGCGTGATCGCGGCATCATTTGCCAGGATTTTCTACCGCAATGCCATTAATATCGGCTTTCCCATCATGGAGTGCCCTGAGGCAGCAGCCGAGATCCAGCCGGGCGACAGCGTGAGCGTGGATTTCAAGACCGGTGTTATCACAGATGAGACTACAGGCAAGACATATCAGGCAGCTCCTTTCCCTGAGTTCATACAAGATATCATTGAGCAGGGGGGACTCCTTAGATCACTTAAGAGCAGAGGCTTTTGAAAAACAGTTTATATAACTGCATGCACCACAGACCGTAGGAAAGCACTATCAGGAAGAGAGGTCAGTATTATGAGCGAGAAAGTTTTTTCATCCAGCACACAGTTTCAGATGGACAAAGAGTTCATCTTCGATAATTATCCCGCTATCCGTAAGGAGAACAATCCGGTATATGGAGTAGCAAACGCTGATGATGTGGTGATCACACCTGTCACATATGACGAGCTGAACTACATTCTGAATACTGACGGAGCACATGTGTTTCTCTTTGGCGGCACATGGAGTGCGAAGACCCAGGCTATCATTGACCGGGTCAACACATATGCGCACAAGTATGATGTAGATACAGTCTACAATTTCGACTTCAGCTGCGACGGTGAGGGCGATGAGACATCTATCAAGGCAGACCTCACAGAGCAGGACAGTTATGACGGGCCAGGAAAGAAACCTGCGAAGCCATGTGCGGATTTTAATTATGAATATGGCGAGATCGCGACCAGAAACCTGACCAATCTGAACAGCTGGGTGAAGGGAACGGTTGATTCTGCTGACAACATCACTTACCTGAACCTGTATGTGGATGCAGTAACTGTGCCGCGCATTAACGAACCATTCCTTTTCCTGTATGACAGAAATGAACCGCTGGGTCCAATAGTTTACGCTGTGGAGGCCGATTTCGAAGGAGACAGTGTTCCATGGGCGGTAGAGGAGCAGATCGAAAAGCTCTTCGCTATTACCAGAGAGCGCGGAGGAGTAAGCCCCTACACCCATCAGGACTATATGTTCGATGCATTCAAACAGAATGAGAGAGGGCATTCCTTCAAGACCGAGGATGCATTCAGGAAAGATGAGCAGATCAATATCACACCTGTTACATTGCAGGAGCTCAGATGGATCCTGTCACAGAAGGGCTCATTCCTGGTGCTCTTTGCAGGCGCATGGTGCGCAAACAGTCAGGCGTGCATCGCAACTATCAACGATTACGCAGTGGCAAATGATGTACGTGTATATATGATCGATATCAGGATTGACGGAAAATATCCGATTGATTTCTGGTTATATCCGAGGGCGCGCGAGCTCAGGCTCAACAATCCTGCATTTACAAAGAGTTATCTGGATCTGTGGGAGAGATGCCTTCCGGGAGCTCCGGTTCTGTGCAAGGTAAACCAGGATACCCCCGGCAAGTCATTCAATCCATATATAGAGGACGAAGAGGGCAATCTTCATGCCGTACTGAATGTGGACGTTCCATATATTCTGGCAGTCAACAAGGACAGAGTGTCTGCAAGGGGCAGTCGTATGCCTGTACTGGCAGCGCTTAACCATGACGGATTTGAACTGATCAACTGCAACAAGAGCTTCATTTATTACAAGCCCAATTACAGGAAATATACAGCCGGCATGTATTATGTGATGAATGCTTATTGCGACAGCATCGGGCAGGAGGTCAAGGATATCGAGATTGACAGGACCGCGCCACTTGTAGAAGGAACCCCCGTCAGAAATCCCAACGGCAAGGGCGAAGTCAAGTACTTCAAGGAGCATGACTGGTACAAGGAGCGAGCCTGATCTTTGCTAGGGCGAGCAGTAGCTGAGATCTGCTACTGATCAGAATTTACGTCTGTGCGAAGATA
>JAZUNG010000100.1:0-3190 GCA_045604025.1 Lachnospiraceae bacterium
TATGGCCCAGGATATCAGGGAGGCTGAGTTCATATGCGTTGATGACGGAAGTCCTGATGATTCGGTCAGGATTATAAATGAATATATGCTAAGGGACAGCCGTTTCAGGCTGGTCCGCAAGGAGAACGGAGGCCTTTCTTCTGCGCGCAATGCAGGTATGGCAGAGTCGCAAGGAGACTGGATAGTATTTCTGGACGGGGATGACAGGCTGAAGGAAGATGCCCTTGCGCGGCTTCTCGCCAGAGTCAGGTCAGGTGAGCAGGCCGGAGCTCCGTGGGATATCATAGTGTTTGGCGCGGACATCTTCCCTGATGATATTGATGGAAATGTATGGTTTAAGAAGACTCTTCAGTTTGAAGGAGCAGAGTATAATGCATTCAGACCGGAGGCTCTGTTTAATGAGCGTGGAGCTATGCCGTTTGTATGGAGACATGCATATTCGGCAAGGCTGATCAGAGAAAGCGGAGTCCAGTTTGATGAGTCTCTTAAATATGGTGAGGATGTGATCTTCCCCATGAGTGTATTCCCGGAGGCCGGGCGGATACTTTTTGCTGAGGACTGTCTGTATGATTACAGGGTGAACCGGGCAGGGTCCATGACTGAAGACATGTATGCAGAGGCTGACAGGGTGGTCATACAGCATCTGGAGATCATCAGACATGCAGGCGCATACTGGGAACAGAAGGGATGGATCCGGAAATATGGAGCGGATTTTCTGAAATGGGCCATGAAATTCACTCTGCTGAAGGTCAGGGGGCTTCCTGCAGATACAAGAAAAAGAAGGGCAGATGATATGCGGGAGATCATATATGCCCTGGGACTGGAAAAATACAGAAGATCTCTTGATATAAAGGGTAAGCTGATGTGGCTGGCCTATTCAATGTACTGGAGGAGATAATGTACGATCATCTGATAGTTGGAGCCGGGCTTTTCGGTGCGGTATTTGCCCATGAAGCCATTGCGCGTGGGGAAAAATGTCTGGTCATAGACCGCAGGGATCATATCGGCGGAAATGTATATACAGAGAAAACCGAGGGCATCCATGTGCACAGATATGGAGCGCATATTTTCCATACCAATGACAGGGAAGTCTGGGAATATGTGAACAGATTTGCTGCTTTCAACCGCTATACCAACAGCCCCATAGCCAACTATAAAGGGGAGATATACAATCTGCCCTTCAATATGAATACATTTAATAAGATGTGGGGAGTTGTGACTCCGGAAGAAGCCATGGAAAGGATATCTGCCCAGAGGGAAGATGCTGTCAGAAAAATGGCAGCAGCTGCAGGAGTATCTGCAGATGAGTTCGTTCCACAGAATCTGGAAGAGCAGGCTATAGCCCTGGCGGGAACCGATATTTATGAGAAGCTGGTCAAAGGCTATACCCAGAAGCAGTGGGGAAGGCCTTGTACAGAGCTACCCGCATTTATCATCAGAAGGCTTCCATTCAGACTGACCTACGACAACAACTATTTCAACGCACTGTACCAGGGCATTCCTGAAGGCGGATATACAGGACTGATCGAGGCACTGCTGAAAGGCTCTGACGTCAGACTGAATACAGATTATCTTAAGCACAGGGAAGAATTATCCGGGATCGCGGAGCATGTGATCTATACAGGCCCGATAGACGAGTATTATGATTTCTGCTATGGAGCGCTTCAGTACAGAAGCGTCAGGTTTGAAACAGAACTTCTGGATATACCGAACTATCAGGGCAACGCAGTCGTCAACTACACTGATGCCCAGACACCGTATACCCGTGTAATAGAGCATAAATGGTTTACCTTCGGCAGAGACGATTATGGGAACGATATACCGAAGACTGTGGTCAGCAGAGAATACAGCTGTGAATGGAAGCAGGGGGACGAACCGTATTATCCGGTAAATGATGATGCAAACAATGCCCTGTACGAAAGATACAGGCAGCTCTCAGAAAAAGAAGACCATATAGTATTTGCCGGACGTCTGGGAGAGTACAGGTATTATGATATGGACATAATAGTCAGAAAGGCGCTGGACCTGTCTCAGCGGATATCAGGTTGAATAAATGTTCAAATAGTTAATTTGACAAATAAAAATTGAACACATATAATTAGGGCTGTCACTTAAGTGGCAGCCTGATTTTATTAGGGGAAGATTGGGATATCATGATAACAGAAAACGTTTTTAATATACTGCACTGGATCTACAGACATACAGGAGAGAGCATATCACAGCGTGCTCTGGCAACGGAGCTGGACATATCTCTCGGAAGCACAAACGCACTGATAAAAAGCATACTGGAAAGCGGTTTCGCAGCTCCCTGCAGGGACGGATTTACACTCACAGAAAGCGGTCTGAAGGAGATGGAACCGTACAGGGTAAATAATGCTGTCATAATGGCAGCAGGAACTTCCAGCAGGTTTGCACCGCTGTCATACGAGACGCCCAAGGGTCTGCTGAAAGTCAAAGGCGAGGTCCTGATAGAGCGTGAGATCCGTCAGCTGAAAGAGGCCGGTATCGACGACATAACTGTAGTAGTAGGGTACATGAAAGAGAAGTTCTTCTACCTTGAGAGTCGGTTTGGGGTCAAGATAGTCATCAACGAAGACTATTACAAATTCAACAACACCTCCACACTGATCAGAGTTACGGACAGGCTTTCCAATACGTATATCTGTTCCAGTGACAACTACTTCGTGGATAATGTATTCGAGCCGTATGTTTACAGGGCTTACTACTCAGCTGTCTACAGCGAGGGCAGAACAGAGGAATACTGCATGTTCTGCGATCGGAAGGACCTGATAACGAAGGTGACCGTAGGCGGCAGTGATGCCTGGTACATGCTCGGACATGTGTATTTTGACCGTGCGTTCAGTGAGAAGTTTGTTCAGATACTCACTAAAGAATATGCATATCTGGAGACTCGTGAGCATCTCTGGGAATCTCTGTATATGAAACATACTTCCGAACTGAAGATGTATATACGCAGATATGACGGTGACAGGGTCAAGGAGTTTGATTCTCTGGATGAGCTCAGAGAATTCGATCCGGAATATATCAACAATGCGGACTCTCGGATCCTGAAAAATATCTGCAGAGTCCTGAACTGCGAGATCAAGGATATTGTGAATATCGAGGCGATCAAGGCCGGGCTGACCAATACATCGTTCAAGTTCACACTGCGCGGAGAAGATTATGTGTA
>JAZUNG010000101.1:0-5483 GCA_045604025.1 Lachnospiraceae bacterium
TCAGAATATCCTTATCCAGGGTCCTTTCCTGTCCGTCCAGTGTAACGAATCTGTCTCCATCCTGAGCTCTTTTGACCACGATCTTATGACCTGCGATAGTATCATAATCGAATGCATGCATCGGCTGCCCGAATTCTTCCATAACATAGTTCGTAATATCAACAACGTTGTTGATAGGTCTGATGCCGTTTGCAGCCAGTCTCTGTCTGAGCCATCTTGGTGACTGAGCAAGTCTGATATTCTTAACCATTCTGGCAATATAACGTCTGCACAGTCTGGTATCATCAACTTCAACTTTAAGCAGTTCATTGATGTCACCTGTGGCATTCTTAACCTCAGGATGTACGTTATTAAATGACAGTCCGAATGTGGCTGCGGCCTCTCTGGCTATTCCCAGTACGCTGTAGCAGTCTACTCTGTTTGATGTGATCTCAAATTCATAATTGGCATCATGCAGTCCCAGATACTCAATGGCGTCACTTCCAACCTCTGCGTCATCCGGAAGGATATACAGGCCGTTTTCAGGCGCATCCGGATACATCTCTCTGGTAGAACCCAGTTCTTCGATACTGCACATCATACCGAAAGACTCCACGCCTCTGAGCTTGCCGGCCTTTATCTTGATGCCTCCTGGAGTCATAGGTCCGCCGTCATGTCCTCCGGCTACCTTTCCTCCGACCAGAACAACAGGTACCTTGGCCCCTGCAAATACGTTCGGAGCTCCTGTTACTATCTGTATGGTCTCATTGCCGATATCAACCTGACAGATGACCAGTTTGTCAGCGTCGGGATGAGGAGCTATTTCCTTAACCTGTCCGATGACTATGTTTTCCAGGTCTGCATCAAATGCAGTAAAACTCTCGACCTTGGTTCCGGAGAGCGTCATGGCATCTCTGAACTCCTGATATGAGGCAGACAGATCCGGAACATATGCTTTTATCCATGAATAAGATGCGTTCATAATACTCTCCTTTCCTAGAACTGTTTAAGAAATCTCAGATCGTTCTCATAGAGAAGTCTCATATCATCGATCTCATATTTTAGCAGGGTAAGTCTTTCCAGGCCTACACCAAATGCAAAACCGGTATATTCTTCAGTGTCGATACCTACCATTTCCAGAACATGCGGATGAACCTGTCCGCAGCCGAGAATCTCAATCCAACCCTCGCCCTTGCAGAATCTGCATCCGGTACCTCCGCATTTGAAGCAGCTTACATCAACTTCTGCCGAAGGCTCGGTAAATGGAAAATGATGAGGTCTGAACTTGGTCTTAACATTCTCTCCGAAGAAACGTCTGCAGAACTCATTCAGTGTTCCCTTAAGGTCAGCAAATGTAATGTCCTTATCTACTACCAGACCTTCGATCTGATGAAATACAGGTGAATGGGTTGCATCAACGCTGTCAGAACGGAATACTCTTCCGGGAGCGATCATCCTGATAGGAAGGATGCCTTTTTCCATCTCATGGATCTGACATGAAGATGTCTGAGTCCTCAGAAGAATATCCTTGTTGATATAGAATGTGTCCTGTTCGTCCTTGGCAGGATGATCTGCAGGGATATTCAGAGCCTCGAAGTTGTAGTGGTCATATTCGACCTCAGGTCCTGAAACCACCTGATAACCCATGCCGATGAAGATATCTTCCACTTCCTTCAGCACGATATTACTGGGATGCTCATGACCGCGGGGACGCACCTTGCCGGGAAGAGTGACATCTATCGTCTCTCTTTTCAGCCTGGCTTCAAGAAGGAGCTGTTCCATGCTCTTTCTTCTCTCGTCCAGATAACTCTCGATCTCTTTTCTGGTATCATTAACCATCTGACCGATCACTGGTCTCTCTTCGGGAGCAACATCCTTCAGAGTCTTGAGGACCTCTGTCATCTGGCCTTTTTTGCCCAGATATAAAACTCTGAGATCATTAAGCGTTTCAACAGAAGAAGACTGTCTGATACGTTCCAGGGCTTCTTCTCTGATCTGCGCCAGTTTGTCTTTCATATATATCCACCTCTGTAATTTTGTGCACAATAAAATAATGCGTAAAAACACACAGGGTTAGTTTTAGCACATTACTGCTTCGATGTCAATTAAAAGGGGTATGTTTATTTAATTAAATCAACTTGAATTCTAAATATAATGTTAATATAATAAAATAACAATGTATACCGATGCATATATATCAGTGAAGAGTTTTATCAAAAAGCTGAGCAAAGACCGTATATATACATTCTCTGCCACCTCAGCCTTCTTTCTTGTACTGTCGATATTTCCCTTTCTGGTACTGCTTCTGACGCTGATCAGATACACTCCTCTGACACAGGAATTTCTGCTTGAGCAGATCAATTTCCTGCTCCCGGATATTATCGCACCGCTGATCACAACAATAGTTAATGAGATATATACCGCATCATCAGGAGCGATCATCCTTGTATCTGCTCTTGGTGCCATCTGGTCCGCCTCCAAAGGTATACTGGCCATAGTCCGAGGAGTCAATGTATGTTTCAATATACAGGAAAGGAGAAATTACTTTGTCATCAGGCTGTGGTCTTGCTTTTATCTGTTCGTTCTACTGATCATGATGATATTTATCCTGAGCCTGGTTGTCTTTGGGTCAACTATATACAGTTATATCAAGGATTATCTGGGAGGATTCAATGCAGTCATCAGATTTATAGTTAAGACTAAAACTCCAATCTCGCTGATCGTACTAACATTGCTGTTCATGCTTGCGTTCAAATTTCTTCCTGCCAAGCATAACAAGTTCTTCCGTATGTTTCCGGGTGCATTGATCGCATCAGCTGGATGGGTAGCACTTTCAACTCTGCTCTCTCTTTATGTCAGATATTTCCCCAGTTTCACACTTACATACGGAACTCTGACATCATTCATCGTTCTGATGCTTTATCTGTATTTCGGAATGTATATAGTATTTATCTGTGCTGAGATCAATTTCTTTGTTAATATCTGGTTCAATATCCAGGCACAGAAAAGAAACCGAAACAAGGCTATCAGATATGAACATAAGATGGCTACCAGAGAAATGAATGCCAAGCAGCTGAAGCGCCTGCTCAGATACAGGCAGAACGCCGGTATGGAAGATTCTGATGATTATTCAGACAAGATATAAAAAAGCCCCGGGTACGATCTGAATTTTGACTCCTAGCAAATAGCCAGGTGGTTTTCCTCACATTAGCTTCTGAAGTCCAGGTTCCCGTAGGCGAGGCATGTCATACACTAATAAATATTGGTTTACCGTTTAAAGTGATGTAGGTTCAAAATATCAGAACAATTACCCTTGGGCAACTTTAATATAACATACAGGGCATCCCGTTTCAATTAACGCAGATGCCAAAAACTATATATATTTTTTATGATTTTTACCAATTGCAAATTATCATTTGCCGTTTGTAAGTTCATCCAGAGTCAGATAATAACCAGGCAGAAAGTCATCTATGAACATCTCCACTTCGGGCATGTTCATTTTTTTGATCGAGTTCCATGTGGATTCTTTAGCTTTACTGAAGTCATTATTGCCTGACTGTTCTTCTTCTATACATTTGATCAGCGCTGACAGTTTATCAGCTGCCTTGACATATCTATATAGTTCCGTGTCGCCTTCAGCATCAGCTTTCAGAAGAGAGCTGTAGCTTCCCTGCAGCTCTTCCGGAATTCCGGATATCATTCTCTCAATAACAGATTCTTCCAGATGATCATATGCTGTCTTGATCTCCGGGTCATAGTATTTCACAGGAGTCGGAAGATCACCGGTAATGATCTCAGGTGCGTCGTGGAAAGCGGCCAGCATAACTGCCCTTCCGGCATCCAGCCCTCTTTCAAAATAAATATTACCTATTTCAACTAGTGAATGCGTTATAAATATAACATCCAGGGTATGGTCCGAGAGAGATTCAGTACGTGAATTCCTCATCAAACCCCACCGGTTAACATATTTCATCCTGGAAAGAATGGCAAGAAAATTGCTGTTTTCGTTGTTCATCGTATTACTCCTTCAACTAATCTCCAAATGACATTCCGATCCTTCGCGCAACCTGAATGAGCGGATGGTCTACAGGCAGGAATTTAGTCTGACTTGCAGCTTCATCCAGAGGAATGGAAACGATCTCTCCATTTTGTATGGCTACCATGCGTCCAAACTGTCTGTCTGCGATCAATTCAGCTGCCTTTTCTCCAAACTGAGTAGCAAGAACTCTGTCATAAGGGCAAGGCGGACCTCCTCTCTGATAATGTCCGGGAACAGTCACTCTGGCTTCCTGACCTGTCAGCTGCTCAAGCTGGTCGGCAATCCTGTATGAAACAGCCGGATACTGGGAAGATTCCTTTAGCTTTCTTTTGGTTTCTTCATCCAGAAGCTTATCATCCTTCGAAACTGCTCCTTCCGCACATGCCACAATGGAAAAGCTCCTTCCTCTTTTACGACGGTTTTCAATGACTTCTGCTACTTTGTTGATATCATATGGTATCTCTGGTATCAGTATTACGTCTGCTCCACTGGCGATACCGGCATGAAGAGTCAGCCATCCGGCATCTCTTCCCATCAGCTCAACCACAAATATCCTGCTGTGTGATAGAGCTGTTGAATGAATATAGTCAACAACATTTGTTGCAATATCTACAGCACTTTGAAAACCGAAGGTGGTATCAGTTCCATAAATATCATTGTCTATTGTTTTGGGGAGTGTTATCACATTCATTCCGGCATCCTGTAGCAGCTTGGCGCTCTTCTGGGTTCCGTTGCCGCCCATAATGACCAGACAGTCCAGATTCAGTCTGTTATATGTATCAAGCATGGCCGGTATCAGACTGTTTCCATCATCGTCAACAATGTCTTTTCCCGGAATATATTTCTGTCTGGATGTACCAAGAATAGTTCCGCCCAGAGTCAGAATTCCGGAAAAATCATCATTCTGCATGAATTTATAGTCATTTTCGATCAGTCCCCTGTATCCATCATACATACCGTATACTTCTACATTATCAAGTAACTGATACAGTGCTTTGCCCGTACCTCTGATAGCGGCATTTAACCCCTGACAGTCTCCTCCGCTGGTTATAAGAGCCACTTTGATCTTTTTCTTCATATGCTGCACCATCCTAAATTGTTGTAAATATATATGGTTTTCTCTTTCTCAGGACCAAAAACATTATTATACATATTATAGCAGAAAACAATGAACCAGCGGGTGCTGCAATTCCCATTGGAAACAGTGTATTCTGGAAATATACAGATGCCAGATACGCCCCCGGCACCCTGACCAGTACAATCGATGCCAGATTGGAAATAAACGACAGCACAGCCAATTCGTAAGCACAGAAGAATCCGCAGAAGCAGAAATGTATACCTGCGATAAATGTATCAAATGCATATGACCTCAGATACTGACATCCCAGTACGACCACTTCATTTACGCTGGTAAATGCTGTAATTATACCTTCTGTAAAGAGCTCGCAGATCACCAGTGCTACCA
>JAZUNG010000102.1:0-5008 GCA_045604025.1 Lachnospiraceae bacterium
GAACTGGCAGCACTGGCGCATGATTATGTGACATCACTTCACGAAGGACATAATGATACATTCGAGGCCGAATATCAGGAGGCTCACAATACATACTTTGCGAAACTGGCAGCTATCACATAGATCAACTTTATCTGAATAACAATTGTTACTATCAGGGGAGATGAGTCGATCATGAGCGAGAAGTATATCATGGCACTGGACGCTGGGACGACCAGCAACAGGTGTATAATTTTCGTCAGATCCGGCAGTATAGTCAGCATGGCTCAGAAGGAGTTCACGCAGATTTATCCGCATCCGGGCTGGGTTGAGCATGATGCAGAAGAGATATGGTCAACCCAGATAGGTGTAGCCATCGAAGCCATGGCTATGGCAGGTATCGGAGCAGAGCAAATAGCCGCTATCGGGATCACCAACCAGAGAGAGACTACTATTGTCTGGGATAAAGAAACAGGCAAGCCCATATATAATGCCATCGTATGGCAGTGCAGACGTACAGCAGATATGTGTGCTGAGATGGCTGATCAGAAAGAGCTGATCCATGAAAAGACCGGACTGATACTGGACCCTTACTTTTCAGGAACCAAGATCCGCTGGATACTGGACAATGTAAACGGCGCCAGGGAACTGGCAGAGCAGGGCAGGCTCCTGTTCGGAACAGTGGAAACCTGGCTGGTATACAAACTGACAGGCGGCACGGTGCATGTGACCGACTATTCCAATGCATCCAGAACAATGCTCTTCAATATCCATACGCTTGACTGGGATGACGATATCCTGAATTTTCTGGATATCCCCCGCAGCATACTTCCTGAAGTCAGGACCAACAGCGAGATATACGGATATACTTCCACGGCATATTTTAATAAAGAGATACCTATTGCCGGTATGGCGGGCGATCAGCAGTCTGCTCTGTTCGGACAGATGTGCACCTCACCTGGAGACGCCAAGAATACATATGGTACGGGATGCTTCCTGCTCATGAATACCGGAGAGGAGCCGGTACTGTCAGACAATGGCCTGATCACGACAATAGCATGGCATGGAGGAGGTCGGATCAATTATGCTCTGGAAGGCTCTGTTTTTGTAGGCGGGGCATCTATTCAGTGGCTCAGAGATGAGGTAGGGATCATCCAGCACGCTTCCGATACAGAAGCTATGGCAAGAGAGGTAGAAGACACTGCCGGATGTTATGTGGTTCCTGCATTTACCGGACTGGGTGCTCCATACTGGGATCCATATGCCAGGGGAACTATTACTGGTATTACCCGCGGAGTCAACAAGAACCATATAGTCCGTGCTACACTGGATTCCATTGCTTATCAGGTAAATGATGTGCTGGAGGTCATGGAGAAGGATTCCGGTCTGGATCTCAGATCGCTCAGAGTGGACGGAGGTGCCAGCGCCAACAATTATCTGCTGCAGATGCAGGCAGATATCAGTAATATATGTGTTGAAAGGCCTGCATGCGTGGAGACCACTGCACTCGGTGCGGCATATCTGGCCGGTCTGGCAGTAGGTTTCTGGAAGGACCTGGATGATATACGTGAAAACGGCAGGATCGATGCCAGATTCATGCCTGAAATGGACAGTGAAAAGAGGTCACAGCTGATAGCCGGATGGCATGTGGCTGTAGGCAAAGCGCTCAGTAAATGATACGGCAGAGAGGAGTTTTATTATGACGTATGATGAGATCTTAACGAACGCGCGGGGTGTTATAGGACCCAGATGCAAGGCATGTCCGGTCTGTAATGGTATAGCATGTAAGAATACCATCCCCGGACCCGGAGCCAAGGGACTGGGTGATACAGCCATACTGAACCATGCTGCATGGCAGTCTGTCAGGGTCAATATGGACACGCTGGTCCCCAACGGACCGATCGATACCAGCCTGGAATTATTCGGAAAGACATTTAAATATCCTTTCTTCGCAGGTCCTGTCGGTGCAGTGGATATGCATTACAGCGATGCCTACAATGATACCTCATACAATGACGTGCTGGTAGGCGCCTGTGCGGAGGCAGGGATATCAGCATTCACCGGTGACGGAATGGATGCCAATGTCATGATCGCAGCCACAGATGCCATAGGTAAATACAACGGCATAGGCATACCTACTATCAAACCCTGGAATAAAGATATAGTGGCACAGAAGATGGAACTGGCAGCAAAAAGCGGATGCTTTGCAGTTGCCATGGATGTGGATGCAGCAGGTCTGCCGTTCCTTAAGAATTTCGTACCTCCGGCAGGCAGCAAGAGCGTTGCAGAACTCCGTGAGATCGTGGAGATGGCCGGGAGACCTTTCATAGTGAAGGGTATCATGACTGTTAAGGGTGCTCTGAAAGCAGCAGAAGCCGGAGCAGCCGCCATCATCGTATCCAATCATGGCGGCCGTGTGCTGGATCAGTGCCCGGCTACCAGGGATGTTCTTCCCGAGATCGCTGGAGCGCTTGAGGGCACAGATGTGAAGATCCTGGTTGATGGTGGCATCCGCACAGGTACGGAAGTTTTCAAGGCTCTGGCTCTGGGAGCAGATGGAGTTGTTATAGCCAGACCGTTCGTTGTTGCAGTTTACGGCGGAGCCGCAGAGGGTGTAAAGGTACTTGTAGAGAAACTCGGCGGAGAGCTGGCTGATACCATGCAGATGTGTGGTGCGAAGACTCTTTCTGATATCACAGCTGACATGGTCAGGGTGATCGGGTAATATACAGTTTTTTGCATTGTACTTATTTCGCCTTATGTGTCAGAATATGAATATGATCTGACAGAACAGTTTTAAGAAGGGAGAATGATCATGGCATATCAGAAACTGGATATTCAGCGTCCTATCAATTCACCGCTGAAGGCAAAAAGAACAATCTATCGTGAGCCGGAAAATCCTGTAAGATGGGCCTATGCCAAGCTGCTCAGAGAGCATGACAAGACCAAGAGAGTATTTCCGGATATCAACCCATACGCGGAAGTTTACACCTTCCATGAGAATATTCATGCAATCTATACACTGAGTCTGGACGGCATGGGAGATTCCTGGATATTTGTAATAGACGGACCTGAGAAAGCACTGGTCATCGATACCAGCTTCGGTTTGGGAGACCTGAAGAGTCTGATAGAAGAGCTGATCGGCAAGGACAAAGAGTATTTCGTAGCAAATACACATTCACATTTCGATCATGCATACGGCAACTTTCAGTTTGACAGAGTATACTGCCATGAATATGAGGTGCCTCTGCTTCAGTCCAAGATGAATCCTCATATCTGGGATTATCTCTTTGATGAGAACGGAAACGGCATCTGGGCGGATTTTGACAGGAATGATCTGGTACCTTTCAGGGAGTATGAACTGGTCGGAGTCAAGGACGGATATATTTTCGATCTGGGAGACGGATACGAGGTGGAACTGATCCATCTGCCCGGACATTCACCCGGACATGCAGCATTTCTGGATAAGCATAACCGTATCCTGTTCGTAGGAGACGACTGCTGCGTTGGAAATGCAGGCGTAGGAGGCGGTGGAACTCCCGGACAGCCTTACCGTGAGTATCTGACTATCGAGGCATTTACGAAGGAACTGAAGAAGGTCATCGCGCGCATGGATGAGTATGACGGACTCTTCCCGAGTCATGGGCCTTTGGATACAGGTCCTATCATGCTGTGCAGTGTCCTCGAGGCATGTGAAGCAGTACTGGCAGACCCCAGCTGCTACGATTTCCGCAGGGAGATGACACCTACAGGAACTACTGAGAAGAGAGTACAGTACGGCAAGATGATTTTCGAGTCCGGATATCTGATGTATGGTCCCAATGGTGTGTATATGGACCATCCTGCTGAGATCAAGGAGAAATGATCTGATAAGTATATAATGTTGTCAGGCCCCCGCCTCAGGAACCAGGCGGGGGTTTATGATTATATGATTTAAGGTTCAACTAAGGAACAGTATGTTATACTTTGCCCTGTTGTGATAAGAGGCGGATGGCAGTCCGTAAGATAAAACTCCATAAAGTATACGGAGGAATGAATATGTTTAAAAAGGTAATTGTAATGATACTTGCAGCGATGGTGGTTCTGGCACTGGCAGCGTGCGGCGACCAGAAGCAGCCGGTAAATACTACAGAGGCTTCTCAGGCGACTGAAACTCAGGATACAGTTTCGGAAGCAGAGGAAACTGAAGCAGAGAGCGCAGTCCAGACTGGTGAAGCTGCAGAGACAGAAGCAGTAACTGAGGAAGCTACAGAAGGAGAGTCAGCTCAGACTGAGAATGCAGGGACCATTTCTTCAGCAGACGGAGCATATCAGTTCGGAACAGTCAGCAACACACTGGCTTCCAGCAAGGTCACACTGACTAACAGTATTCCAAACAGGTTCGAGCAGCTGACATACGAAGACAGTGAGAGTGGGCTGTCTATAGAGTTCAATCTGTATCTGCCTGAAGGATATGATGAGAACGGATCCTATCCTATGGTAGTGTTTATTGCGGACTCCAGCGTGGTAGGAAGCGGAGCGTTGCGCTCACTGAATCAGGGTCGTGGTGGAGTTGTCTGGGCAACTGATGAGTGGCAGTCCGTTTATCCGACCATAGTTGCAGTTCCGACATACAATGTGACTGTTCTGGATGACCACAGCGGATTCTATGAGTCAGAATATGTGGAGCTCACAAAGAAATTCATAGACTATATGTGCAGTGAATATGCTGTCGATACTGATCGTATCTATGGTACAGGTCAGTCCATGGGATGTATGATATCGCTCATACTGGCATCCAGATATCCGGATCTCTATGCGGCATGCATGTTTGTAGACGGTCAGTGGGACGTAACGACACTGTCAGGTCTGGAAGATCAGACATTTGTGTACTTTGCGGCTGAAGGAGATCAGAAGGCATGGACAGGATCTCAGGAAGTCATGGCCATGTTTGACACTGATTCAGAAGACTATATTTACAGACAATGGGATGGCAACTGGACAGTAGACGAGCTGTCGGATGCTGCGGCAGAAATGTTCACGGCAGATG
>JAZUNG010000103.1:0-13305 GCA_045604025.1 Lachnospiraceae bacterium
AACAGGCCTCCCTTTCGCGGCAAATGCGCTCACAGCCTCTGCCAGATGTGTTTCCTTCATCCATTCGAGGTCTGATACCGTGCTCTTGGAGCCCGGAAGGACTATCATATCGGGGCTGCCCAGTTCATAAACGCCGGTAATATATCTTACGGATACGTCTTCAAACTGTTCAAATACATCGAAATCTGTAAAATTGGATATGCGCGGAAATCTGATCACTGCAATATCAATCTTTCCGCGCTCTTTATTGTAGAATTTCTCAGAAAGTGAATCTTCATCTTCAAGGTGAAGGTCCATATAAGGAACAACACCGACCACAGGTACGCCCGCCCTGCCTTCCAGCATGGAGATACCGGAGTCCAGAAGGGATGCGTCTCCCCGAAACTTGTTTATCACCAGGCCCTTTACTCTGGCAGCTTCGTCTTCTTCCAGAAGCATCATGGTTCCCAGCAGCTGGGCAAATACGCCTCCGCGGTCGATGTCTCCCACCAGCAGGACAGGCGCATCGACCATCTTGGCCATACCCATGTTTACGATGTCGTTTTCTTTCAAGTTGATCTCGGCAGGCGAACCCGCGCCTTCGATCACTATTATGTCGTTCTTCTCTGAGAGATGATCATATGCCTTCAGGATGTCAGGAACGAGTGACTTCTTGAAACGGAAATAATCCCTGGCTTTCATATTGCCTATGGGCCTGCCGTTTACTATTACCTGAGAGCCTTCGTTGTCTGTCGGCTTCAGAAGTATGGGATTCATGGCTACTTCAGGCTCACAGCCTGCAGCTTCCGCCTGCATGACCTGGGCTCTTCCCATCTCCAGCCCTTCTTTTGTGACAAAGGAATTCAGCGCCATGTTCTGTGATTTAAATGGCGCGACCTTCCACCCGTCCTGTCTGAAAATACGGCACAGACCACATACAAGCAGGCTTTTGCCCGCATTCGACATAGTGCCCTGTACCATCAATACCTTTGCCATATGACCGTGTCTCCTTATTCTGCCGGAGTTACGCTTGCTGGATCAAAGGTCAGTGTATAGTCGATTTCATGGGGTGTGCTCATTGCTACTGTATCCGCCTTTACCTCCAGAGGAACGCCCAGAGCACTTACAGGTATCTCGAAAACAGAGTTTCCTGATTCATTTATCGGTAGGAGCTTATCGCCATCTACGATCATATAATCATAGTTGGGACTGCTCCAGATGATGACTGCGGTGATCTCGCCACCTGCTACCCTGATCTCTGTAGGAGAATCCACAGTTGCCTTGCCGCTTCCGCCTTCCAGGGTAACCTCGATCATATAGTTTCCATCTTCAAGAGCGATCTCTTCGCCTTCACCTGCATCCTCACTCTCTTCATAAGGTTCCGGGTTGCTGACGCTGACCTTGTGGTCATACCACTTTCCGCTCTCTCCTATCAGTGCGCAGTCGAATTCTTCATCGAGGTAAGGAACAGGTACATCGAATCCATATACCTCTTCCGAGAATCCGTCGCTATATGTAACGGTATCAGTAGTGGGCTGCAAAAGCTCTGCCCCGTCCTTCTGTGCATCTTCTGCCAGACCCTGATACAGATTCAGGATCTTCTTGGAAACCAGAGAAACATGAATGGTCATCTTGCCGTTTTCTACGGTCAGGATGCCTTTTCCTTCATTGGCTTCGTTAACATGGAACATGGAGCTGTCGGTATCGAACTCGGCGATATACGTTCCGTCTGCAAGCGCGGCTTCAGCTGCCGGAGTGGTCTCTTCGGTTTCAGCAGGTGCTTCGGTAGTTTCCTCAGCAGTCTCTTCTGATACGCTCTCGGTCTGCGCTTCCTGGCTCTCAGCCGGAGTGGCGGGTATGGTTGTAGGAACACTGCTGCTGCCACCACCGCACGCTGTAACAACACCCATTAATACTAATGCGATCAGAACGGTAATGCATGATCTGAGCTTCTTCATGATATAACTCCTCTGTTTTTTTTATTTTTCAGGCAAGAACTCTTACCTGTCTGTTTCGTACAGAAAAGCTGCCTCCAAAAAAGCGAAGCAGCCTTTCTGCAGATGATATTATTATAATTTAAAAATTACTCTGCGTCTATTGCAGCCTGAGTATGAGCTACATACAGCTTCTGAACATCTGCGATCCTTCCGAGGCCTGCGATCTGGCACTCAATTGACTCAAAGTTGCCTGATGCTGTAAACTGACTAATCCATGACTCCTCATCTTCGGGATCTGCCATATCGTTGTTGGCATGATCGCCTGCAACGACCATCAGAGGCCTGAGGATGACTTTGGTATAGCCGGCTTCTTTGATCTTGTTGATAACTTCCTGGCATTCAGTTTCTTCAGGCTCACCTTCTACAGTACCGATGAACACGTTCTCATATCCGAGAGAATCCATCTGTGTCTGCATCTGGCTGTAAGTAACCTTGGCAAGATGTGCTGTTCCGTGTCCCATGAATACGAATGCTGTTCCGTCTTCCTTTGCAGCGTCAAGTGAATCAAATCCTGCTTCCTTAACAGCCTCAGCTGTTACATACTCTGCTACTGCAGCCTTGTCCTCATTAACAACTGTCGCATCAGATCCAACCTCGCCCAGCAGAGGCTCAGCAACCTTTACGCTCTCGAACTTATCTTCATATCCTTCAAGGGCATCGATGATCTCGTCATACTCTGCGCCATGCATGAGATGAGTAGGCTGTACTATCAGGTTCTTAACACCATTGTCAACTGCGCGCTGAAGTGCCTGATCGATATTATCGATAAACTCTCCGTCTCTTGCCTGTACGTGGTTGATGATGATCTGCGCTGTGAATGCTCTTCTTACTGACCAGTCAGGGAATGCTTCTGCGATGGCATCTTCAATACCTTTGATATCTTCCGCACGGCTGTCGTTGAATGATGTTCCAAAGCTTACTACCAGGATCTCATTCTCGCCGATCTCATCAGCGTTTCTCGGATCGTCCTTGGAAGCATCGCCTGTATCTCTTCCGAAATAATCAGGGTCAGCATCTTCGCCTTCTACCAGTTCCTTCTGCTCATCTGTAAGTGCATCCCATGCTGCCTTAGCTGCTGCGCACTGTTCATCAGTATCATCTGTTCTCTGCTGAACATAAATAGCATCGATCAGGGCTGCAACTTCGTCAGCCTTCTCTTGGTCTGACAGCTCAGCCTGTTCTTCGGTAGCCTCTTCTGTAGCGCCATCGGTTTCAGGAGCTTCTGTTACGGCTTCAGTAGGAGCCTCTGTAGGAGCTGCTGTAGAAGTGGGCTGTCCGCCGTTGTTTCCACATGCGCTCACAAGTACGAGTGCTGTCAGTGTGACAATTGCCAATACTATAGTTGATAGTTTCTTAGTGTGCATTTTAATGCAACCTCCTTATAATAAAAAAATCTCTATAAAAATAGACCGCGCTCAAAAAGCGCGGCCCGTTTTTGCCGTATATATATCCAGTCGATACATCCGTCGACATTGCATTCGTTAATCATAATGCCGGATAAAACCCTCCTGTGCATGTCTCCTGGCTTGTGGCTCACAGGTATCGTCTGCCTTCCCGGTTTCCCAGTGACTGCCTTCGTCATCACAATATGTGTATGACCGGCATAGACGACGCCTAACCATTTACAGTGGCGGGACCGTGCATGATTCTCACATGCTTCCATCTTAGCTGACCATTACAGTCAGAACACAGTGTTTTATTAAGTTTTCAGCATATATGCCGCAGTCCGAAGACCGTCACATACATGCAAGCACCATATTACCACCTGGAAGGCCGCGTTTCAAGTGCTACCTTACATTACTTAAACAGCACACAGCATGTATAGGTAATGGTAAGAGGGCCGTAGTAATATGCGGTATCTGCCAGTTCGCAGACCTCCGATACGACCAGCCCGTAAGCTTCCATCGAGGTGATCATCTTATCCGGAAAACGGCATGGTGCATCCGGATACGTGCACTCATTGCATATGTGGCATGCGCCGGCACTCATGGGAAGAAACTCTTTTTCTCCGTCTTTACAGAGCAGTTCAATATACTCTGTAAGTCTTGCCTTCTGTTCTTCTTCAGTGCCCATCATGACCTCAAAGTCGAAATCATCTTCCATCTTCCCTGTGGACTGAAGAACGATGCCCCAGGTGTATTCGGATGCTTTTCTTCTGCTGTCTTCGATCGTGCCACACGCGGGCGGGCAGCTCCAGCATTTGTCATATTTGTTGCATTTGTCGGCAGCACACATATCCCGTACCTCCTCCAGAAAACGGAGTTTGTCAGCCGGGAAGATACCACTGTGTGAAAAACCTGCCTGCGCCGCCAGTTCCAGTGCTCTTTCTTTTTCCAAAACAGTTTACTCCTGACTTACCAGTCTGAGTGCCAGTTCAGCTGCGCTTGCTGCATCCTCTGAATAACCGTCAGCTCCGATGCTGTCAGCAAATTCCTGAGTAACAGGTGCGCCGCCAACCATGATCTTGACCTTGTCTCTGATACCTGCTGCCTCAACTGCCTTGATAACCTCTGCCAGCATGGGCATGGTTGTGGTAAGCAGTGCGCTCATGGCGATGATCTGAGCATCATTGTCGATAGCAGCCTGAATAAATGTCTCGGGTGCTACATCAACACCGATGTCGATAACTTCAAAGCCTTTGCCTTCGAGCATCATCTTGACAAGATTCTTTCCGATGTCGTGAAGATCGCCCTTAACAGTTCCGAGTACGATCTTGCCAGCGGGAGCGACATCATCATCAGCAAGAGCCTGCTTGAGGACTTCAGCACCTGCATTCATAGCTCTTGCAGCAACAAGAACCTGAGGTACGAAGATCCTGTTAGCCTTGAATTCCACACCGATCACATCCATGCCGGCGAGAAGGCCATCGCTGAGGATAGTACCAGCGGGGATTCCCTCATCAAGGGCCTGCTGACACAGTGCAGCTACATCTTTTCTTTTTCCTGCCTGCAGTTTGGCAGAAATCTCTTCTAAGATAGCCATTTCAAACCTCCTGTCTAAAAATATTTATATATATTATATAATATATACATGGGTATTTTATCATCTGACAATCAAATCTTTAGTAATTTTATTGTAAATATTGTATTTTTATTGTGCTGTGCTATAATTCTGATATGGAACCGCTGCTTTTTAAATATTTTCCGCGTGAAAAGACCATAGAGATCATCAAATCCTACCAGTCATGCACAGGTCTGCACGTTCAGCTGATCGATATGGATGGTGAGGTTATTTTTACTGCGGGCAAACCCGCAGCGTTCTGTACTGAATTCGCCAAATATCCTTCCAGAGAGGATTCCTGCGCTGCACAGCATGCTGCTGCCGGCAAGAAGGCTCTGTCGTACGGTGAATCGTATCTGTTCAACTGTCAGGCCGGTCTGTCCCATATAGTCTACCCGCTGATCAGTAAGGACACCATGTTCGGCTCTGTGGTAGCAGGACCTTTTCTCATGGATGAAGCAGATTCCTCTCTGGTCCTGGATCTGGACAGGAAATACAATATCGATAAAAAGTCTCTTCTGTACCTGTCTGAGCTTTCCTACAGGGTAAAGGTACTGACACCTGCCGTGGCATATGAATACAGCAAGCTATTGTACTATCTGATCGATACGCTGAACGTGGGAAGCAGAGAGATGCTGATCTTAAATCAGCAGAAGATCCTTCAGCAGTCGCGTATAAATGAGTCTATCCAGATGTACAAGAGCAGCGGCATGAAGGATACCAGAGAGTATCCGCTTGACAAAGAAAGCCTGCTCATAACCAAGATCAAACTGGGCGATCTGGAAGAGTCCCGCAGGATACTTAATGAACTGCTGGGTTTCATATTACTCTATGAAAACTACGATCTGGGCAAACTCAAGGTCAGGATCATAGAGCTCTGCTCCCTTCTGTCCAGGGCAGCCATCGAGCGCGGTTCTGATATCAATATGGTACTGACCATGAACGAGAAGCTGATCTCATCTATCATGAATTCAAATGATTTCTATGAGATCTGCTATAAATTCCAGGACAATATGGAGATATTTACAGAGAGTCTTTTCTATTCATCTGATAACAGCAACAGGATGATCAAGGAGGCGGCGGAATATATCTCCAAACATTTTTCCGAAAACATCAGTCTGGCTGACGTGGCAGATGTCATTCATCTGAACCCGTCTTATTTCTCATCTCTGTTCAAGCAGGTGACCGGCGAGAGTTTCAAGGAATACCTGAACAAGGTCAGGATCGAAGAAGCCAAGAGTCTGCTGGAGCATACCGACTACTCCATAATAGAGATCGCCGTAGCCTGCGGCTACAGCGACCAGAGTTATTTCACAAAAGTATTCAAAAAGACTACAGGTATCACACCGAAGCAGTACCGTTGATATTATTCCATATCTATCTCTCCGATCAGCTCCGGATACCAGCTGACCGCTTCTTTCACACGTTTGACCACAGGCATTCCGGCTCCCGAAAGAACGACCAGTTTTCCGATCTGCTCCTCAGTTACGCATCCAACATAAGGCTCAACTGTCACGATATTGCCCACGCAGTCCGCGAACATCAGTCCGTCAGCGGTTCCGATAAAGCCTTTCACCCGGAAGGTCGCATCTGCGAACATCTCTACAAATTTCTTCAGCTGATAGGCTGTGATCTCCGGCCTTACGGTAACCGTGAGGCTCCTCATGGAGATATCAGCCGTAAGCGGCATCTTCTTATCATCTTCGGCACCGGATGCTGCCAGCATATCCAGGATGTCTTCAGGGACCTTTCCGAAGCTGGTCTGAAGTATCACCAGATCCGGCCTCTGACCCTCTATGAGTGATCTGGTAAGTGCCAGTTCCTCTTCCGTGGCCAGATCGGTCTTGTTGATCAGGGCAATATCGCATGCAGCTATCTGTTTGACCGTTGTTTTGGACTTGGCATATACCTTAGGGAATCTGACCGCATCCACGAGGCAGATCGTTCCCATGAACTCTATGTCAGGATAACGCTCTCCATCCCGGAAAAGGCGTTTCACACCTGTGGGGTCTGACAGCCCGGAGGATTCCACTATGACCACATCGGTATCTTCCCTGACAAATGTATGCAGCGCCTTTTCAAACTGGTCGAACCTGCAGGAGCAGAATACTGAACCTCCTGCGATCTCTTCCAGGCCGATGCCCAACTCAGAAAGGAGGGTGCCGTCGACACCCTCCTTCCCAAATTCATTGATTATCAGCTGCATTTTCAGACCGTCAAATAAATGAATGAAATTCTTCAGAAAAGTGCTCTTTCCTGATCCTAAAAAACCTGTGATCAGATATAACTTGCTCAACTTTATTTCTCCATATTTTCCAGTGCTTCGGAAATCTTACCCTCCAGCTCTTCTCTGGACGGAATGATCGACAGATAGATCAGTTTTCCGTTCAGGTACATGGAAGGCAGGTTCAGGACTCCCATCTTGGCGCAGCGGGCAATATTTTCCTTATAGATATACTTGTATTCAACCATGTCTATCCTGTCGCCAAATGTTTCCTTCGCCTGCAGGGCTGCACCCAGCATATAGCCGCATGCTGCGCACTGTGCCGAATCAAGAGTAAATACTTCCAGAAGAGGCTTCTCCAGATGTTCATAATCCGGAAGGACTACGCTGGATGTATCAATCTCTGCTGAATGGTAATTCTTTACCATTTCACGAACTTCGTCTGTCTCCAGAGCTGCCTGAGCTATGCCGATACAGTTTTCGATCGGTACATCATATGGCATATCACATCCGGGAGCTATGATAAAGTTCTTCTTGTCGCCGATGCTGTCCAGAAGGTCAACGGCGCACTTCATATTGTCCATCTGGTTGCCCAGAAGCATGACAGATGTCAAAGGCAGATTTCCTCCGATAGCGACATTATATCTGTCAGTGATCTGTTTTGCCGCAACGATGTCTACGTTCTCGTCAACCGAGATCGAATCAGGGTCTGTCAGACACATTCCTTCGATGTTCCTGGTAGCATCACCGCATACGAAGAATGATGAGAATGCTCCCTGCTCTCTGATGTGGGCGAATATCTCCTTGTATGGATCTGAGCAGTACATGTCAAAGTCATCTGTTGAGATCTGGGAGATAAGAGGGTCTACCATGGCGATAACATCCATGCCGGCCTCGATATAATAATCTGCAACCTTCATACAGGTACGCGCGCAGAATGCGAAGAGAGACTTCAGTTCATCCTCAAAATCATACATGTCAGTAAAGATCTGATTGCCTCTTAAATGGGAAGCAAGAGTAAAAGGTCCGCAGATCAGACCGTAAAGAGCCGTGGTCTCGCCTACAGCTTCTTTCATGCGGCGCATGACTTCCAGTACATAAGGGAATCTGCCTGATTCTTTGGTAGGGATCTTGCAGTCGCATGGTGTGACAGGCGGCTCATCCTCATCATCAGTCTCCAGAGGATGGCTGGATACTGAAGGCGGGCAATCGTCTGCCCATACCAGGTCACAGCCCAGGCACTCAGCCTCTATCTGAAGATCAAATATCACGGGCTGGCCGTCAGGCTTGTACAGTCTGTTAACCTCGAGAAGTGATTCAACGGCAGCATCAGGATCTGTAAGCATTTCAGTCGCTTTATATCCTTTAAGCTTTCCTGCATGTACACCTGCGAACGGAACCCAGGGAGCCCTCTCTACAGGCTCATGTCTCAATGTCTGAAATAATAATTCTTTCACAAAAAGCACCTCCGATATAATCTATTTACAGGAAAATGATTTTAAGTTGCTTTCCTTGTTGAACAGATTATATCAGGAGGTGCTTATGCATCTTTTGAATTATTATCTTATATTGGTACTTTTTTTAGATTGTATGGCTATAATTTCAGAAATACATATATTCTATAAATAGATCCTGGAAGACACGGCTTTCTGCCAGACTGATCTCCTCTGACTTCTCAGGCACACGCAGGAACCTCTCCCTGGAAGACGGATCAGCCACGAACTGCACCGCACCCTTGAGTGAAGTGTTTCCCACAGCCTCTGCCTTGCCGATCAGTTCCTGCGGGAGGAGTCCTATACCGGCACATTTTTCCAGATCTATCTTCTGTCCGAATCCACCGGCGATATAGAGCTTATCGATATCGTCGTATGTGACTCCGTATGCGTCTATCAGTGTTTCCAGACCGGCTCTGACAGCAGACTTGGCCAGCTGCACTTCACGCACGTCCTTCTCGGAGAACGATACTCCGTCACAGATATTGAACCCGTCATCTATATACTCTTCATCCAGCGCGCCTGTCTCATCTATCAGTTCTTCCTTCAGCAGCTCATATGTCAGGTCTATGACGCCGCTTCCGCAAATACCGACGGGCTGCTGACCATCTATGGTCTCATAGGATATGCTGCCGTCATTTATCTCAACATGGCTGATGGCACCCGGAATACCCGCAACTCCGCAGGATATATTTACGCCCTCAAACGCAGGACCTGCAGCAGTTGATGTGCACAGGATCCGGTCAGCGCATCCAATGGCCATCTCGCCGTTTGTACCCAGATCCAAAAACGCGCATATCTTCTCGCTCTGATCGATCCCCATATTCACTATTCCGCTTACTATATCGGCTCCCACATAGGTACTGATACCGGGCAGGAACGTATAGCCGTCTTTCTCATGAAGCGATATGTCTACAGGTGTAAAAGGGACAACTCCCAGAGTCTCGCAGGAATAACCCGCCAGAAGATGCTGCATGGTAGTATTGGCTGAGATCACTGTCTGTACAGGTCTGTTTCCGATACCTAGTCGGTCTGCCAGATTTCTGATGTCAGATTCAACTATCTCTTTCAGCTGACTGCCATGACCCTCATTGGATGCCACTATCCTCGACAGAACGTCTGCGCCAAATGTGCGCTGATGATTGACAGATGTAGCTGTACGAAGGACCGCCCCATCCCTGACCGCAGCAGCGGCGATGGTAGTTGTTCCTATATCTACGGCCAGAGATACATCCGACAGATCCGAGATATCTGCCGCAGACACTGTATGCTCATTCGCTCCCAGGCTTTCAGCAGCGATATTTTCCTCAGACAATTCAAAGGAAATGGTGAAATCCCCATTCACAAATGTCTTGCAGGCCAGTCTGTATCCCTGTGAGATCTCATCTGAACCCAGGCATTTCAGATCATATTCTGAAGGCTCCGGTGCATTTTCCATGAACCTCACCATACATCTGCCGCAGATCCCTCTGCCTCCGCAGTCCGCAGGTAGCAGGTGCCCTGCTCTCTTCAGGATATCGTGTATGCTTGTCTTTCCGTCTGAATGAAACCTGTAGATCATGATCCGTTCCTTTCAATAATCGTAGTTCTGCCGCTTGATAGTCTTTCTTTTCTGATTGTTCTTAAAGACCTCACTGTCAATAACTCCCTGCAGCGCCTCAACATACTTCTCAGACTGATGTACGACGTAGTTGTCGGCATCGATCGGGATGTCGGCTTCCTTAAGACGTTTTATGCTCCATATGTACAGGATATCCAGAGCAGGCATTACCTCCTCGCCTATCTCAGTCAGAGAGTATTCAACCCTGGGAGGGATAGTGTCAAAAGATATCCTTTTGATCAGCCCGTCATGCATCAGTTCCCTGAGCTGCTGAGCCAGAACTTTTTCCGATATCGGGATGGCTTTCAGTGTCTGATTAAAGCGGATCGTGCCAAAAGTATAGATCTCATGGAGGATGGTCATCTTCCATTTTCCGCCCAGACACTGCAGAACATAATGATAAGGATTGACCGGTTCGTTCAGATTCAGTTTAGTTGCCATTTTGACCCCCAGTCTGTTCGTTAAATATCACAATTTCAAGAGTATTCTATCATATATATATACCAAAAAAAAGGCTTATACTTACCATTTGGTAAGTAACTTACTATTTTGTGTGTATTGCACCAATATTCTATTGGATATACAATAAATTAACAACAAATTGCACAAATATTTTATGCGGTTTTTAAGAAAGGAGGCATTTATAAAAAATGGTCAATCTGGAGAAAAATTTTGTAAACAACATGTTTTCCGTTGAGGGAAAAGTAGCACTCGTTACCGGTGCAACCGGGGCCTTAGGATGCGTACTTTCCAAGGCATACGGATATGCCGGAGCAAAGGTATTCATGACCGGCAGAAATGCAGCCAAGCTTCAGGCTCTTGAAGAAGAGTTCAAGGCTGAAGGCATCGACTGTGCTTACGCTGTAGCAGATCCTTCCAAAGAGGAAGATGTTGATGCACTCATCAAGGCAGCTGTAGAGAAATACGGTGAGATCAATATCCTTGCCATCGCTCATGGCTTCAACAAGCCTCAGAGCGTACTCGATCAGTCTGTTGCTGAGTGGCAGTACATCATGGATGCAGACTGCAAGAGCGTATACATCGTAACCAAGAAGGTTGCTGAGCAGATGGTTGCCCAAGGCAAGGGCGGCAAGATGGTAGTTGTTACCAGCCAGCGTTCAACTCGTGGTATGGCAGGCTATACAGGCTACTGCACCAGCAAGGGCGGCGCTGATATGATGGTTTCCTGCCTTGCATGCGATCTGACAGCAAAATATGGCATGAATGTCAACTCCATCTGCCCCACTGTATTCCCCAGCGAGCTGACCGAGTGGATGTTCGATCCCGAGAGCCCTGTTTACAAGAACTTCCTGGCAAGAGAGCCCATCGGACGTCTGGGAGAGCCCAGCGACTTCGTTGGCTATGCTCTGTTCCTGTCATCAGCTGCATCTGATTTCATCACCGGTGCACACTGTGACTGCTCAGGCGGATATTTGGTAGTGTAAGGGTGGAAAACCCGGTTTGGCGGAGCTTGCTCCGACAAAACAGGGCTTGACACACAGGGGACATGAGCACGTAGCCACGGCAGTGGCGAAAGTGCGAATGGTCCCAGTGGCGCTAAGAGCACGTAGTGCGGAGCGGCACGCAACAATACGAAATCATTTTTTTATTATTTTGGAGGTATTATAATGGCAAAAGTTTATGTTGACCTTACTCATCCTTTTGGAGCTGAGATCCCCCGCTGGCCTTATTTCGATAAGCCCGAGATCGACAACACCCACACAATGGCAAAGGGCGGCGTTCTGACCCAGAGCATCAAGTGCACTATGCACACCGGAACACACTGTGACGCTCCCCGTCACGTTATGGAATATGAATTTGACGGCCGCAGAGCACGTTATACACATGAGATGCCTGTAGACGCTTACACAGGCGAGGCTGTAGTTCTCAAGATCGATATCGAGCCCTGGGGACTGATCACAGACAAACATCTGGAAGCTGCATGCGAGAAGTGGGGAGTTAATCCCGAAGATCTGCGCGGCAAGGTTCTCTGCCTGAACACAGGCACGCATCGTCTGTTTGATGACAGCAAGGCTTACTATCACTATGCCGCAGGTACCGGAATCGATGCCGGCAAGTGGTTTGTAAAGCGCGGCGTTAAGTGCGTAGCTATGGACGGCCAGGCACTTGACCATCCTCTTCACACTGCTATGGGCAACAACGGTATGACCCGTATGAACCTTCTGGGCGCTACCGGCAAGCCTCTGACAGAAGAGTACAGGGAACTGTTCGGTGAGGAAGCTTATGCTGAGTTCGACAAGTTCGAATATATCCGCATCCATGGCCAGGCAGCTTACGAAGAGAAGTTCGGTGAGCTGGAAGACCTCGGTGTATGGGGAACATGGGAGCCCTGCCACAAGGAAATGCTCGGCCACGGCATCGTAGGCGTTGAGAACCTGGGCGGCGACCTGGACAAGATCCCTGCAGGTGTATTCTTCAACTTCTTCTGCTTCCCTCTTCGCTGGTGGATGGGCGACGGCTCTATGGCCCGCTGCGTAGCATATATCGATGAGGATCTCCTGGACAAGAACGTTCCTGACCGCGAGTACAAGTATGGTGGAACAGGATATGGTCCTGAAGAGATGGGCGGCGGAAGCGGCCTCGAGTACATGCAGAAACTGTTCGGAAGACCTATTCAGTAATCAGATTTTTCTCTATATGCCCTGTCAGATACAAACCGTATTCTGACGGGGCATATCGATCAATACAACTGTTAACAAGGAGTAATCGATATGGCAAAAAAGACGATCATTACAGTAGCGCCTACAGGCGCATGGCCCAAGAAAGAAAACAATCCTAACGTTCCGATGACTCCGGAAGAGATCGCCGATGAAGTATACGCATGCTGGAAGGCAGGCGCTGCAGTTGCACATCTTCATATGAGAGATGATGACGGCAACGGTGTTATGGATCCCGTAAGATTCAAGAAGACCGTAGAGCTCATCAAGGCTCATTAAGACTGCGACATCGTTGTTAATCTGACAACATCAGGCGATATCCATGCTGATGATG
>JAZUNG010000104.1:0-4707 GCA_045604025.1 Lachnospiraceae bacterium
TATGGCACTTGCCCTATCCTAATGTAATTAGAGGAGTTAATTATGGGTGTTTTTCTGAACTATGTGATCAACGGAGTTGCCTATGGTCTCATCCTGTTTCTGATCGCAACAGGCATGACTCTGACCATGGGTCTGCTCCGTGTCGTAAACATGTCCCATGGTGCTATTTTCATGGTTGCCGGTTATTTTGGCACATTTGTTTACCAGGCTGTAACTAATGCCAATCCGGATATTTCCAATATCCTTGCCTGGGTGATAGCTCTAGTGGCAGCTACTATTCTGGGAGGGCTGCTGGGACTAGGTATTGAGTTAGGATTCCTGAGGCCTCTGTATGCATCACCTATGAGTCAGGTTTTGCTAACCATCGGTCTTATTAATATAATCACAAACGCTTCACTTTGGATTTTCGGCGGCGCTGCTATTTCAGTACCTACGCCGACTGTTCTTACTAATAATGGATTCACTCTGGGCGGAGTCAGGATCCCTTATCTGAGAGTATTTATCATTGTTATAGGAATTATTGTTGCAATTGCACTGTGGCTGATGCAGGACAAGACCAGTATCGGTGCAAGAGTTCGTGCAGGTATGGATAATGGTACCATTGCCGGCACACTGGGACTCAATAAGAAGTCACTGTTCACATTTGTATTCGTTCTGGGTTCAGCTATTGCCGGATTCAGCGCGATCATCGGTGGTTCTGTGATCACTATCGACCAGAATACAGGATGGAATGTACTGCTTAATTCAATTATAGTCGTTGTTATTGGTGGTTCTGGTTCTATCCCCGGAGCTCTTGTCGGTGGTATCATACTGGGACTTGTAAATACTCTCGGTGTATGGCTTACTACCAGTGTATTTAATTCTGTTCCCGGACTGGCAGGCGTCAATATTTCATCATTCCTGATGTATCTGGTTCTGATCGTTGTTCTGGTCATCCGTCCTCAGGGCCTGATGGGACGTAAGGTCGATATAGATAAAGCTTCGGATGATTACACATCAACAAAGGCTATTGAGAAACCTCTGTTTACCAGATCCATGCTGGGCAACAAGATATCAGGCAGCCTGAATGCTAGACTGAATGCATATAAAGTTACTCCTTATATATTCTTTCTGCTGATAGCTATCATACTTCCTCTGATAGTAGATGCTTCCACTCAGAATATCCTGTCAGAGATCCTGATCTATGCATTGTTTGCAGCTTCGCTGGATATAGTCATGGGTTATACCGGAAACAGATCTTTCGGACATGCTGCATATTTCGGCATGGGTGCATATATTGTTGTAATGCTGAATAGACACTGGGGAATCTCTTCATTCTGGATCATTCTGGTATTGACCATTGTTATATGTGCTGTTTTGGCTGCTATTATCGGTTATTTCACTCTGAAACTGACTGGTACGAACTTCCTGCTGGTTACCATGGCATTTGGTCAGCTCCTGTCCGTTCTGGCAACTCAGTTCAAGAATTTTACCGGTGGTACAGACGGAGAGATGCTTACCAACAAGCCCAACCTGGGTATTTCCAAAGCACATACTGCTTTCTGGAACCAGTGGTGGTCAGGCGAGGATCTGAATCTCAAGATCTATTTCCTGATCCTGATATTCGTTGTAATTTCTTTTCTTATCCTTCATAGGTTTATGCGAGCTTCTTTCGGTTCATCACTGAAGGGCGTCAAGGGTAATGAAGGACGTATGAGAGCTCTTGGTTTCAACACCTGGCAGCTGAGATATGTTGCAGTTATCATAGCAGGTATATTCGCAGGTATCGCAGGTATGCTGTATGCTTACAGATTCAGAACTGTAACTCCCAGGGTATTCGCCATTGAACGTTCAGCTATGCCCATGCTGATGGTCATCATCGGAGGCGGAACCACTCTGTGGGGACCTATGATCGGTGCGGCTATCATCGTACTGGTACAGAACTATGCAGGTATTCTGTTCCCGGACAGATGGCAGCTTCTGCTTGGTCTGATTTATGTTATCTGCGTTATGTTCCTCAGAAACGGATTCGCACCTTCACTCCAGAAGTTCTGGAACTGGGTTGGCTACAAGCTGTTTAAGAAAGATTTCGTTAAAGACGAGCCTAAAAAGAGCATAAAGGAGGAAGCTACAATATGAAAGACGGAATGATACTTGAAGTTTCTGGCCTTGATAAAGCTTTTGGTGGACTTAAGATCCTTAAAGACGTTGCATTTGACGTAAGAAGAGGAGAGAAGATGGCTCTGATCGGACCCAATGGTGCCGGAAAGAGTACTCTCCTTAACACTATCGGAGGACAGGGACCTGCTACTGCAGGTAAGGTTATGTTCAATGTCATGGATAAGAATGGCAAGATCACTCCTTATGACATCACACATATGTCCCCGAATAAAAGACTTCACCTGGGTGTAGGAAAGTCATTCCAGGTAAACAACCTGTTCTGGCAGCAGAATATCCTTCAGAACGTTCTTTTAGCCCTGTATGGTGCTGAGAACAATCATATGAGACTACTCAACATCCTTGAGAACAGAACAGATCTGCTCGAGAGAGCTGAAGAACTCTTAAGGACCATTGATATGTGGGATAAGAGAGAAGAATCACCGACACTTCTGTCATATGGTGAACAGCGTATGCTGGAGATGCTCCTTGCATATGCATCTGACCCTAGTATCATTCTTCTGGACGAGCCTTCAGCAGGTCTTCCTACTGCAGAGGTTGGAGCCTTCACTCAGACCCTCAGAAAGCTGAATGGTGATACTACGATGCTCTTCGTTGCCCATGATATGGACCTGGTATTTAACCTGGCGGACTCTATCATAGTTCTGTACTTTGGTCAGATCATTGCCCATGGTACACCTGATGAGATCGCCAATAACCCCAAGGTTCAGGAGATCTATCTGGGCAGCAGTGAAGAAGATACATATGATGTCAATGTAAATGAGATCATCGACAACAAAGAAAAGGAGGAAGCCTGATCATGATGTTAGATATCAAAAATATTAATACTGCTTATGGTAACCTCCAGGTTTTATATGATCTGTCAATGCATATCGAGGAAGGTCAGGTTGTAACACTTCTTGGAAGAAACGGTATGGGTAAGACCACACTGATGAGATCGATCGTCGGTATCAACCCTCCGAGAAGCGGTGAGATCATCTTCAAGGGCACAGATATCAGTGGAGCAGAGTCATACAAGATCGCAAGAATGGGTGTGGCCTATGTTCCTCAGGGAAGAGGTATTTTCCCTTCACTCAGTGCCAAGGAAAACCTTCTGATCGGTGCAAGAGGACAGGATAAGCCAAATGCATGGACACTGGACCGTGTATATGATTTCTTCCCGATCTTGAAGGAAAGAGCAAATACATACGGCAACCTTCTGTCAGGTGGTGAGCAGCAGATGCTTGCTATCGGACGTGCTCTGATGACCAACCCTGATCTGCTGATAATGGATGAGCCTTCAGAGGGACTTGCGCCTATGGTCATCAAGCAGATCGGAGATGTTATTTCTTCTCTTAAGGGACAGCTGACTGTTTTCCTGGCAGAGCAGAACTTCAACATGGCCGTAGGTGTTGCAGATTATGTTTATATCATTAGCCAGGGCCAGATGGTCCATGAGTCACTTCCGAAGGATCTGCTCCATGACGAAGAGACCAAAAAGAAATGGCTGGGCGTATAAGAGGGAGGAAAATATGAAAAGTAAAGTTTGGTCTATAGCCGGTATTGTTATTGCCATAGCATGCTTTGTACTGGGATTTGCAGCCTTCCTGATCGCCGCAATAAACGGTAAGACAGGCAATCTTGCTGCTGTTGCCACAACATGCAATATCATGACTATCGTAGGGCTTGTTGTAGGTATCATCAGTGTATTCTGCTGCAGCCGCAGGACAGAGTGGAAGACCAGCATGGTTGCCGGTTTCTCCAGTCTTGCGAAGATCGGTCTTATGCTGTGCATAATCGTGCTGTTTGCAATACTTAAGAACGTTTGATCATTAAAATAATTGATATTATAACACCCAAAGCAAAGCTGCCGCGAGGAACATATCAGCTGTTAACTGTAGTCAGGCTGATAGTTACAGCGGCAGTTTTGCTAAATAGTTTTATATATCACAACATGTATCATATTTTGAAAAAATATTATTTATTAATTATAATTATAATTTGTATAGTCCTGACAAATAGCATCAAAATAGAAGCTGGAAGCATTACTGGCCCAGAAGAAGAAATTAGCATACTGTCGGGTGAAAGCAAGTCTGTCTACATAACAGGTAATGGAGTTGCAGGCACTGTAAGTATTGATTCTTCTGATTATTCTGTTGCAGATGCCAGTATCGCCAACAAAACTGAAAGTTGGATTGACAATGATACTCTCGAAATCTCTGTTAGAGCATTTCACTCCGGTAACGCCCAGATCATAATAACCTTCAATGTAACTGATTATGACAACCCTGATGAATGTTATATCGATTCCTTTTTTATAGACATATGTGTTTTGGAATCTGAAACACCTTATACTGAAGTTACGGATTATTCTGAAGTGTCTGAAAATATCACAGATGCAATTATAGAGTCAGTTGCTGAGAGCCAAGTAAATGATTATCCTGAAAATGGTACTGAACCGGATAAAACAAGTACTAAAGATATGCTGATTGACTATGATTCCTATTCTTACATTATCGAATCAGAAACAGTTACTGAATCTTATCAGGAAACTCTAATCGACAGTAATAT
>JAZUNG010000105.1:0-1933 GCA_045604025.1 Lachnospiraceae bacterium
TACTTTATATCCTGGATGAGCCCAGCATCGGACTTCATCAGAAGGATAATGAGAAACTGCTGGAGGCATTGAGACATCTGACAGATATAGGCAATACTCTCGTAGTTGTAGAACACGATGAAGACACTATGTATGCGGCTGATCATATCGTCGATATCGGTCCGGCAGCAGGGATACACGGCGGTGAACTGGTGTGCCAGGGAACTGTAGAAGACATCAAGGCATGTCCTGAATCTATCACAGGACAGTATCTCAGCGGCAAGAAAAAAATAGAAGTGCCGGCTTCGAGACGTGAAGGTAACGGTGAATATATCGAGATCATCGGTGCAGAGGAGAACAATCTCAAAAATATCGATGTCAAGATACCTCTCGGCAAGATGGTATGCGTTACGGGTGTATCGGGATCCGGAAAGAGCAGTCTTATCAATGAGATACTTTATAAGGCTGTTGCTGCAGAAATGTACGGCAGCAAGGATAAGCCGGGCAAGCATAAGGAAATCAGGGGCCTTGAGCATATAGATAAGATCATCGACATAAATCAGGCTCCTATAGGCAGGACACCTAGATCCAACCCTGCCACATATACAGGAGTGTTCACCCACATAAGAGACCTCTTCGCACAGCTTCCTGAGGCGAAGATGAGAGGCTTCGGCAAGGGGCGTTTCAGTTTCAATGTAAAGGGCGGCAGATGTGAGGCATGCAGCGGTGATGGTATCATCAAGATAGAGATGCACTTCCTGCCGGATGTTTATGTTCCTTGTGAAGTCTGCAAAGGTAAGCGATACAACAGAGAAACTCTGGAAGTCAAGTACAAGGGAAAGAACATATTCGATGTTCTCGATATGAATGTTACGGAAGCGCTGGAATTCTTCAAGAATATCCCGAGCATAGCCAGACAGCTGACTACTTTGGAAGAAGTGGGCCTTGGATATATCAAGCTGGGACAGCCGCGCACACAGCTTTCCGGAGGAGAAGCCCAGAGGATCAAGCTGGCGTCTGAACTCAGCAAGAAGAGCACAGGGAAGACTCTGTACATCCTCGATGAGCCTACTACGGGACTGCACTTTGCAGATGTGGATAAGCTTCTTCACGTGCTTGATAAACTGGTGGATGCAGGCAATACAGTTGTAGTCATCGAGCATAATCTGGACGTGATCAAGCGTGCAGACCACATAATCGATCTGGGACCTGACGGCGGTTTCAGAGGCGGTAATATAGTGACGGAAGGAACACCTGAAAACGTTGCAGCAGCTGAAGGAAGTTACACTGGCGAATTCTTGAAAAAAGTGTTAAAATAATAAGGATAACTTATCGCTCTTAACATGGAGGATGTAGAAATGATTGAATAGCAGAACCTGACGACGCCCACTGTCTTTTATGAGATCACGATGGCCAATGGATATCACAGTTCGGGAATGGCTGATGACATAGCATATTTTGATATGTTTTTCAGAAAGATCCCTGATGGCGGCGGCTATGCTATCTTCGCAGGGCTGGAGCAGGTCATAGAGTATTTGAAAAACCTGGAATTTACAGATGAAGATATCGAATATCTGAGAAAAAAGAAAATATTCAATGAAGAGTTCCTCGAGTATCTTGCTAACTTCGAATTCAAGTGTGATGTGTGGGCAGTGCCTGAAGGAAGTATAGTATTCCCTCATGAGCCGCTGATCACAGTGAGAGGACCTGTTATGCAGGCGCAGTTCATAGAGACCATGATATTGCTTCTGATCAACCATCAGAGCCTTATCGCGACTAAAGCCAGCAGGATCGTGAGATCTGCAGCCGGAAGACCTGTAATGGAATTCGGTACAAGAAGATCACATAGTACAGCTGCTGCTATTTACGGAGCGAGAGCATCTTATATCGGAGGCTGTGCCGGTACTGCATGTACAGTTGCTGACAGAGATTTCGGCATCCCTGCACTGGGAAC
>JAZUNG010000106.1:0-2078 GCA_045604025.1 Lachnospiraceae bacterium
TCCGTCATGGAGTCTGCAAACGGACGGATGTATGTTGTGATCTCAGCCAGTTCTTCATCAGAAATATTGACGTTATTGATCTGCATCCGTTCATTGAACACTTCGATATATGGCGAAATAAACAGACCCACCTTATAGCCTGCATTTACCAGTATGGAAGAAAGAAAAGCACAGACTGAACCCTTGCCATTGGAGCCTCCCACATGTATAAACTTAAGTTTATCCTGAGGATTGCCCAAAAGACCAGTCAGTTCCCTGATCCTTTCCAGACCCGGAACCGAACCCTTCCAGTTTGTGTTGCTGATGTAATCAAGCGTCTCCTGATAATCCATTTTATATGACCTTCTTTTTATGAGACTACTTTATTTTTCTGAAATTGTCATCGTCCGGGACTACGTCACAGACGATCAGTCTGCCTTCTGTGGCAGTGAATCGGATATCATAACCTGCAAATTTCAGGCCAAATATGTATCCCAGTTCCTTGTTATAAGCTGCCCTGGGGTCTTCTTCCAGAACATGGACAGCTGCAAGTCGTTTGTCAGCAGGGAGCTTTTCCAAGAGTTCTTCCGGGAAATCCACCTCAATATGGAGATCTCTTCTGCCGTTTCCCGTACCGCCTTTCGCATCCGGAATACTGTCTGAATAAGGCATATATGGCTTGATATCATATACAGGAGATCCATCCAGCATATCCACACCCGAGACAGTGATCACAGGACCCAGTTCAGGGTCGATGGTGATATTCTCCACCTTCACAACTGAAAGCCCAAGAGAATTGGGTCTGAAAGGTGATCTGGTCGCAAATACTCCCTTTTTTACCTTCCCACCCAGTCTCGGTGGATGAACTGTCAGCGGCGGATCCTCTTTCTCTGACTCGGAAAACCCCCAGATGATCCAGAGATGCGAGTATTCCTCTATGCCTCTGATAGCTGCGGGATCTCTGTATCTCCCCTCAAAAGTGATCACACCGGCAAGCTCCGGAACCAGACCGCTCTGTCTGGGTATACCGAACTTCTCAGAGAAGTCCGTATGGATAAAAGCAACCGGTGTGATCTTATTGTTCATTAATTATGCCTTGTGATCGCAGCCAAGTACATTTACGATCTTGTGAGCTACCATAGCCTTGACAGCTGCTCTGGCGGGCTTCAGATACTCTCTGGGATCAAACTTGTCAGGATGCTCAGCAAAGAACTCACGGATAGTAGCTGTCATGGCAAGACGGATATCAGAGTCGATATTGATCTTGCAGACTGACATTGATGCTACCTGACGGAGCTGATCTTCAGGAACACCGATGGCGCCTGGCATATTGCCGCCGAATCTGTTGATCTTCTCAACGAATTCCTGAGGAACGCTGGATGAACCGTGAAGAACGATAGGGAATCCGGGAAGTCTCTTTGAAACCTCTTCAAGAACATCAAATCTCAGCTGAGGCTTTGTGCCGGGTTTGAACTTGTATGCGCCATGGCTGGTTCCAATAGCGATAGCCAGTGAATCGCAGCCTGTTCTGGAAACGAACTCTTCAACCTCTTCAGGGCGTGTATATGATGAATCCTCAGCGCTGACATTAACCTCATCCTCGATACCTGCAAGGGTACCCAGCTCAGCTTCAACGACAACACCATGATCATGAGCATATTCTACAACCTGCTTTGTAACTGCGATATTCTCTTCGAAAGGCTTGCTGGAAGCATCGATCATGACAGATGTGAAACCGCCGTCGATGCAGCTCTTGCACAGCTCGAATGAATCGCCGTGATCCAGATGCAGGCAGATAGGAAGACCAGTCTCGATAACAGCAGCCTCAACCAGCTTCATCAGATATGTGTGGTTTGCATAGTTTCTTGCACCCTTTGATACCTGAAGGATCAGAGGAGCCTCGAGCTCCATTGCTGCTTCGGTGATACCCTGAACGATCTCCATGTTGTTTACATTGAAAGCACCGATAGCATATCCGCCATCATATGCCTTCTTGAACATTTCAGTACTTGTTACTAATGGCATAACTTATTCCTCCTAAATTTATCGGATCCAGTCCGTTGTTTATTGTAAATACAGTCATAAAACCGATTATTATT
>JAZUNG010000107.1:0-2446 GCA_045604025.1 Lachnospiraceae bacterium
CTATGCAGGCGGTCTGTCGGTTGGCAGCGCCACTGTCTGACAGCAAATATGTCCGTTATCTGTGTAGGCGCTTCGTGATCTGGCAGAGCAAAGAATATGTCAGCTGTATGACCTCTACCGGTGCAGGCGCTTCGTGATCTGGCGGAGCAGCTCGCGTGTCAGGCGCTCGCGCAGCACGAACAGAACTAAGGAGTAGGCTCCGAAGAACAGTATCGCGGACACAACCAGCTTGGGAAATGCTCCCCAGCTGACGAATCTCACCCAGATGCACAGCGCGGTTCCGACAGCCAGAGCTGCGACTATCTTCCAGTAGCTGATCCCCCTGAAGAGATCACGCGTCGTGAAACCATTATCAGAAGGTGCCCTGCGAACGCTGCCTGCACCGGGGAAGCTTTCGCGCGCGCTCTCGGCGCGGCTGGATATCGGATCGTCGCTGTCTGCATCCCGGATCGCTGCTCTCTTCATCACCGCACCGCTGCGCAGCATGAATGCCTGAACCGCCAGCACACAGATTTCAGCTGCCAGTGTACCGATAGCAGCACCGGCAGCACCCAGCTGCGGGATCAGTATGAGATTCAGCACCAGGTCTACCCCTGCGCCTATGGCAACCGAGATCAGCACTGACCTCTCTCGGCCCAGCGGGATCAGTATCTCGATACCCATCAGGTTTGTCACGCCTATCAGAAATACTGTCGGCATGATGATCTGCATGGCCGGAACAGCCGGCAGGAATTCCTCACCTGACAGCAGCATGATCGCGGCCTGAGCAAACAGTATGAAGTAGAGGCTCAGCGGCAGCGACGCCAGCATGACGAAGTTCATGGCCTTCTTCGAGACGCGCCTGAACTCGTCCATCATTTCGTTCTTGATATAGTAGGAAACTCGCGGCAGGAGCACCTCGCCGAGCGAGGTCACGAGAGCGACCAGCACGGTCTTGACCTTGACCGCGGCGGCGTAGTAGCCATTGTCGGCGTTGGTCTTCATCAGACCCAGCATGACGACGTCCAGATTGGTGTAAACCGTGGTCGCGCACGACATGGCGAAGAAGATCAGCACCACCTTGAGGTGCCGCGTGATGTTGTACCCGCCTACCGGTTTGAATCCGATAAACCTGCCGGCCGTTACGAAGTTCAGGATGCCCGACGCGCCGGACGCAAATATCGTGATCGCGCCGTACAGCACGTAGTCGTTTTCCGTGTGGATGAGCAAGAACATCGCCACGATGCCGATGATCTTGAACACCACCGAGCGGATCGCGATGTACGTGTACTGCTCCATCGCTTTGTAGAGCCACTCCATGCCAATGGCGTTCAGGAAGATGCTGATGCTGACCACGCAGATCAGTGTGCGGTCTTCGCTGAGACGCGGTATGAGAGCGATCCCCACCGCCAGCAGACCATAGGAAATCAGGCTCATTATGATATTGATGAAAAGAAGCTCGTGCGCCGTGCGTGTGAGTTCCTCACGGTTGTCGCGGACCTTCGCGCACGCACGGATACCGTAGGTCGGGATGCCCAGCTGCGCGAACATAGTAAAATAGGCGATCAGGGACGTGGCAAACTGAACTCTGCCAGTACCTGCCGCCAGCAGTACTCTGGAAATATACGGGAATGTGATCAGCGGGAAGACGAATGTCGACACCGCCAGCAGCGCATTCATTATGAAGTTGCGTTTGATCGATGTCTGCCTCACGGTCTGATGGTCCCTCCCCGGCAGGCGTTCATGCACACCCGCTGTTCACCGTAATCTGAAAATCTCATCACATCGAGCCCTTCCCGCGCAGGACCACGCCGATCGTCCTGAAGATCAGCTTCACATCGAGCCACAGACTCCAGCGGCGGATGTACTCATTATCCAGGCGGACGATCTCCTCGAAATCCGTGATCTCGTTGCGGCCGCTGACCTGCCAAAGGCCGGTGACGCCTGGTCTGAATGACAGACGGCTCTTGTGATGCGCCTCGTATTTCTCGAACTCATCAAGTGTCGGCGGCCTCGTTCCCACGAGACTCATATCGCCCTTGAAAACGTTCAGGAACTGCGGGAACTCATCTATGGATGAATGGCGGATGCGGTGCCCGATCCCCGGCAGGATCCTGGGGTCGTCCTCCATCTTGAACATCATGCCGTCCATCTCGTTCTGCCCGGCCAGCTCCGCCTTGCGCTCTTCAGCGTCCATATACATAGAGCGGAATTTGTAAATATAGAACACGCGGCCGTTCTTGCCGTCACGCTGCTGTTTGAAGATAGCGGGTCCAGGGTCCTGAGCCTTGATCTGCGGCGCTACAAATATATACAGGATGCCTGTAATGATCATGCCGATAAATCCACCCATGATATCTGCCGCCCTCTTGATAGCGAGCTGTGCACCGGTGGCAACATTATTCGACGAAGTGAGGTCGAGATTGCCACCCACGTACTCAGTCATCGCGTGCGGAAGCTGCATCTG
>JAZUNG010000108.1:0-4006 GCA_045604025.1 Lachnospiraceae bacterium
CTTTCTCCGGGGTCACCGGGTCGTCATCTATGATAAATGAGGTCTTTCTTCCCGCATATGCAGCGTCCAGTCTAAGACTGGCTGTCAGACCGAATGTCTCGGTGGCGGTTGAAAAATTGTACTGGGTATTATATTTGCTGCGTGTTCCTCCGACCGCGGCAAAGAATGTGGCGATACCGAAGAGCAGGAGCGAAACGATCACAAATGATACCTGCATGGGCCATTTATAGCGGTGAGGCTTCACGAACTTTCTGCCCAGAAGGATATAGAAGACAATGGGAAGCGCCATCAGGATGATCACATGGATATTTCCCAGAATAGACAGAAACGCATCTCCCAGATAGTTTCCGACAACGTCTTTGGTACCGTTCATGATGGTCCCGGGGCTCATAAAGACATTGAAAGTATTCTTTATTATGGACATTGTGATATAGATAAGCGCGCAGATGATCGAAAGCACAATAGTCACTATACGGTTTACCCGGGGTTTCCAGATGGAAGTGAAAACCGACAGGATCATGCCGAACGCGAATCCGAAGACCACAGGGAAGAACAGGTGTGAGAAAAATGATGTCCGGGTGACCAGACGCATCATCAGTTCAAGATAAACCAACAGGAAAGGCATCCAGAACAGAGTCCAGGCGTCGACCTTTTCTCTGACAGGACGGGACTTCTTCCTGCGCCTGGGCTTTATCTTCATTTGAATAAAGAACTGCCGGATAAAAGAAAAAATGTTTTTGATATATGATATAAAAACAGCTATTTTCTCGCTCATTATACTACCTGTGGAAACATTTTTATTAAAAGTATGATATATATTTTCGGGTGAGAAAACAAGTGTAAAAGAAAAAAATGTTTTCGTTGACATCGTCAGATCATTTAGCTATAATAACTCTCGCTGAAGGGCTATCGCCAAATGGTAAGGCACTGGACTCTGACTCCAGCATTTGAAGGTTCGAATCCTCCTAGCCCTGCTTAAGAGAGATCATCACTTGGGTGATCTCTTTTTTGTTTATCTCTGTTAATTAATTATTGGCATGATAAGAGCCTCTGTGATAAAATTATAAAAAAGTTAAAGGAGGCTATATATGAGTAGTTTCAAGATCAAAGCCGGAGCTGCAAACTGCAGCATTGATTTTCCCGACAAAGTATTCCCTTCTGACGGTCTCAAAGGCGTACATGATGCTCCTTATATGGGAGTGATCCTGCTGGAAGCAGGTATCCGCGCTGCTTTAGTATCCATGGAGCTGGTAAATGTACCCGATGATGCTATCCAGATGGCAAAAGAGATCATCAGCAAAAAGGCAGATATCCCGACAGAGAATATCTGGATCCATGCAACACATACAATTACGACGCCTCATGCTCCCGGAGGCCCCGGCCTCGCACCTGGCGGCAAAGGTCCAGGTGGTCCAGGCGGTCCCGGTGGTCCAGGAGGTCCCGGTGGTCCCGGTGGAAAAGGTCCCGGCGGTCCCGGAGACCCTGGCGGCCCCGGCGGCAGACCCATGGATCCTCTGGCACCTGTTAAGAGAGAGGCATTTATAGAGACTGTCCGCGCAGCTGTTACAGACTGTGCAGAGCGTGCAGTCGCTGACTTTTCTGAGGCCAGGATCGGTATAACCAGCGGCACCTGCGATGTAAATGTTAACCGTGACGTTGAGACACCTCTTGGATGGTGGATCGGACTGGGCGGAGACGGAACCAGCGACAAGGAACTGAAGGTCATGAAGATCGAAAGACCTGATGGACGTCCGGTTTGCTTCCTGATCAGCTACGGCGTCAAGCCTTGCGCTATCGACAACTCTGAGATGAAGGCCCAGAACAGACTGGTCAGTGGAGACGTTCCCGGATATGCATGCAGAATGGCTCAGGCTCAGCTGGGAGCACCGGTTATCTATTTCACACCTGCTGCTGCGGATCAGGTCCCGAGAGAGCAGGCATGGTATGATGCTCTGGATGCAGACGGAAATATCATCACTGTTGATATCGGTGTTGAGGAAGGTCTGAAGATCGTTGAGAAGCTCGGAAAAGAGATGGGAGAAGCCATTATCGAGACTGCCGGAAAGGTTGTCTGCAACCTGGAAGAGTCTGAGGTCAAAACTGACTACGGCGAGATCCAGGCTGATTCCAAGGGCCGCGCAATGATGCCCAAGGTTCCTGCAAAGAGTCAGGAATTCGTGGTTCAGGGCAAGCAGGCTGTTGGCTCACAGATCATCACTGTCGGAGATATCGCATTCGTATCAGTGAAGCCCGAGGTATGCGCTCAGTCGGGTATCGAGCTGAAGGAGAAGTCTCCTTTTGCAGATACTATCCTGATGAGCATGGTCGATGGCGGTATGAAGTATATGCCTGACCAGAGCTCATATGACAGAGTGACATGGGAGTCTCAGAACTCCATGTTCCTGCCCGGAACGGCTGAACAGTGGGTAGACATGGTTGTCGAGCATCTGAACGGACTGAAATAAAGAACATCGTATAAATGCAGGGGCACAGGTCAGTTGTGCCCCTGTGCGGTTTTTTGAAAAGAGGTAATATATGGCATTATTAACAGCAACCACAAAATACGGTGTACTGCGAGGTGTGCCTGCAGCAGTAAATGCTGAACATACTGTTTTCCGCGGCATACCATATTCAAAGCCTCCTGTAGGCGAAAGACGTTTTGCGCGTCCCGAAGAGCCGGATGCATGGGATGGAGAGAGACTGTGTGATACATTCGCTCCTGACTGCGTTCAGATGAACAGACAGACAGGAGGGGCAGCGGAAAACACATCCGAAGACTGCCTGTATCTCAATATATATACACCTGCAGAGAGCGCGGATGAGAAACTCCCGGTACTGTTCTGGATATTCGGAGGAGGATTTGCCGGAGGCCGCAGCTCCAATCCGGAGTTTGACGGAGAGGCGATCAACTCTCACGGAGCTATCCTGGTAACCATTAACTACAGATGCGGACCGCTGGGATTCTTCGCGCTTCCCGAGCTCGATGAGAGATACGGTGGAAGCTCCAACCTGGGATTGCTGGACCAGATCCAGGCACTCAGTTGGGTTCATGAGAACATAGCTGCATTTGGCGGAGACCCTGAGAAGGTCATGGTATTCGGTCAGTCCGCCGGCGGTATGTCTACCAGGATGCTGCTGACATCCCATCTGACCGACGGTCTTGTAACACGCGTGGTCATTGAGTCAGGTGGCGGTCTGAATGAGGCAGACCCGGTCAGACCTGCAGATGAGTTCCGGGCTATATGCCAGGGGTGCCTTAAGGCTCTGGGCTGGACATTTGAAGATCTCATGACAAAAGATCCTTATGAGGTATATTCGAAGATCTCAGGTATAGCCAGAGAGGTTGTAAATGAACCCGCCGTTGGATATTTCCAGCCGTTCATCGACGGAGTAGTTCTGACAGATGTTCCGGGCAGGCTCGTGGCAGCAGGAGATTATAAGGATATACCGGTCATGTGCGGAACTGTAGCAGGTGACTCGCGTATGTTCAGCATTGCAGTCAAGGACAAACTGGGAGATGACAACATGACCATGGCCAGAGGATTTGCCATGTCTCCCGGCATGAGCTGGGCCAGATATCAGGTTCGGACAGGCCGTACTCCTATTCATACATTCTATATGGACAGAGAGCAGCCAAAGGGCAATGCTCCCGGACCCGGAGGCCCCGGATTCCGTCCCAGACCGGGCAGTCCTTTCGCGGGAGGCGGTCCGGTATTCGGAACTTCCACTCCTCACAGCTCGGAGATCGCATATGTTTTCGGCACTCTGAAGGTGAAGGAAGAGACGCGCGGCGTGACCTTCGATGAGTTCGACTATCAGATGAGTGAAGCCATGACTTCCTATTGGGTGAACTTCGCTGACAAGGGAGATCCCAATGGGGAGGATCTGCCTGAATGGCCGGCATATACGGAAGAGACTCCGCTGGCCATGCATTTCGCGGATGGATACTTCCGGGCAGAGGATATCGTACAGTCGGAAGACGAGATCAAGGTATTCGATCATACAG
>JAZUNG010000109.1:0-22027 GCA_045604025.1 Lachnospiraceae bacterium
AATAACAGCAAATGAAACATACAATATTTAACATAGCAGTAAAACCTTTTCTTGCAATTCTATTAACGATTACTATTTTTGTTTCATTTGCTTTTCCTTCTGAAACATTTGCTTCTGACCTTCCTGAAGACTATAACAGTAAAATGGTTAAGGCGTACGGTGGCTACGGTACGCTTTATACTGTTATGATGGCTGCTTATGGTCCGAATACATACAATAAGTATTATAAACCTGCTACTTCTAAGTCTGATGGCTGGGAGTTTACATATTACTGGAAAGACCCTTCCAGTGGTGCATCAGCAAGAAAGTGGAACAATATGTCTGCCATGGAATCTGCTGATGTTTTGCCAAAGGCTGGAGATATCATAGTTTTCTGCAATGGAGAAGATATAGGCAGGAATGCTTATGGTGACTATGTATCCCTGACTCATGTTGGTGTAGTTATTTCTGACACAGATAAAAACGGTGTATATTACACTATGGAGGGTAATTACAGAGGCTATAAATCCGTTGTTATCAACAAGAGGACTATTTCAGGGACATATCTGGATTATAGTCGTATGAATATTAATCCATACAGTATCACAGCACATTATAAGTTATATGCTATAGTACATAATACTTCTGATGAGGTCCGCAATCTTGTCGTACAGACAGCTTACTATGAGAGAACTAAATATTTAGCTGATAAAGTGGCTTACAGAAAGCAGATCGCAAGAGATATCCAGTATGATGGTGAGTGGTGTGTGGGATTTGGAGCGAGATGCGTTCTTGAACATCCGACAATTGGTTATCTGTCTTTCAGGGCTTCTTCTCCTTTCCTCAGATCTGCTGCATCTTTCAAAGGGGCACAGTACAGAGTATATATTGACTCTGACTGTTATATCCCTGCTGGACCGCTTTCACAGGTCACTTTTACACTTGATGAAAATGGATATTCAGATAAACTGATAGTTCTGGCTCCCGGTACTTACTATGTGAAACAGTTAACCATCCCCACCTCTGGTGATTATATTAAAAATACAGCTATTTCACCGGTAACAGTCTCTGCTAACATGAAAAAGACCGCCACTGGAGGCAATATGGTTCAGATTCCCAATGATGTGAAGGCTTTTTTTGTGGGAAACAGTTATACCAGTAGCAACAATCTGCCTGAAATTGTAGCTGATATGTTCAAACGGGATGGTATTTCCTTTGATGCTGATTTTTACACTTCAAATAAATCCGGTCTTGGCGATCATGTAAAAAACAGCATAGTGAAAGAAGCTATTTCATCCGGAAAGTACGATTATGTGATCCTTCAGGAATCTAGTGTTACAGTACTTTGTGATTCTTCTATCACATCAGGATATATAAACACCATGATGAAATGGGCCCCATCATCGACTCGATTTTATCTATATGAGACTATGAGCTACAGGGGACATCCCGAAGAGCAGGTGGCATATACAAAGGCGTATTATAATCTTGCAGATCTAACCGGAACTTCTGTGATCCCCGCAGGTGAGGCATTCTGGTCGTATGCAAATGCACATCCTTCTGAGACTATGTTTGTGGATTCTCAGCATCCGACATACATAGGATCATATGTCATTGCAAAAAGTGTACATGATACGATCATGGCCGATCCTGCTATGATGGCTCTGGTTAATGCATTTAGTTTTCTAAATAACAAAATGACCTTGTATAATGGATTGTCTCCATCTATTACAGGTTTAACTGCGTCGGATATTACATACTCTTCCGCATCTGATTTATTTGAGATATCGGAAATCACTGGAGATGTTAATGGTGATGGAGAAGCTGATCCCAGAGACTATGTAATGATAATCAATCATATTAATGAAAAGAAACTGATCAAAGATGAAAAATCATTATCAGCTGCAGATGTCAACAAGGATGGGGCTGTTGACTCAGAGGATGCTGATATTGTAAAGAAACTGATTCTTAACAAACAATGATCCATATTGTGATTTTTATATAAATATGGTCAGCAGATTTTAATACTATTTCAGAGTTAAAATAGAAAAAACTGGTGGACAAATCTTAATTTTTCCGCTAAAATATTATGCGAGGCGAGTGGCTCATAGGCGTAAGACCGGCTGAGTGTAATCGTCTTAATTTTTTGTTAGCATATGTTGCTAAGGACAACACATTTTATACAAGGAGGACTTGAAATATGGCAATGCAAGTTGGTATTCCTGAAGCTGCCTGGACCTTCCTGCAGGATCTTGTTGACAACGTTGTTGACATGAACGAAGATTCCAAGGAAGTTGTTATCCTTGCTCATAAGGACGGCCTTTACAATGGCGAGAACCTTATCGATGAGGAAGCAGTTTCATGGGTTTCTACAGCTTTTACAAGCCGTGGACACAAAGTTTCTATTCTCTGGGTTGATGATCCTCAGAGAGTTCATGAGTGGAGATATCCGCCGGTAGTTAAGAAGGCAGTTGAGGCTGCTGATATCCTTATCAACACCTCATGGCAGATGCCTGTAGAAGAGATCGCTGAGTTCCGTGATCATGTTGAGTTTTCACATGAAGGCGATCCTAACAGAATGAGCGAGGAAGGCAAGAAGAGATTCCCTCGTCGTCCTGAGAAGCAGAGACATATCAGAGATTATGATTCAGGTACATGGTTCGTACGTCTGTTCCCTGTAACTGCAGATCTTATGTGCACCAAGTGGGCTCAGACTCCTTCAGAGCTGGTTAACAATGTTCGTTACATCTCTTCAGAGCCTTTCAATGCCTGCAAGGAGCCCGTACCTTTCACAATGACAGATCCTAACGGCACCAAGCTGGAAGGAACTATCATCAGCCCTGCTTACAAGGATATCGCTAAGAGTGGTGTTCCCGGAATGCCTTACAATTCATGGAGAAAAGATAACTCTCATTATCTTCCTACTCCTGAGTGGGTACATCCTCCTATCGACTGCAAGGAAGTTAACGGTGAAATCTTCTTCACAGAGATGCTTCCCTGGTGGGCACAGTACATCGGCATTTCTCCTTACTGGGATGAGCCTATCCACATCGTAGTAGAGAACTGCAAGATGGTTGCTATCGAAGGCGGCAAGGAAGCTAAGCTTCTGTACAAGTTCATCAAAGAGCTTGAGACCAAGACTGATGAGAGAATGTGGGGATTTGAGAAATTCCACTTCGGAATTCATCCCAATGCATCAGTTACCAAGTATGAGTGCCCTCATGACATTTATCGTCGTACTATCGAGCATTCAAACTACAACGATGTTCACTGGCATGTTGGATCAGCTGGCGGAAATGAGAAGTACAACTTCTATCCTCATATCACTGCTGACCTTCTTTGCCCTTCACTTGTTCTTCATTTCGGAGACAAGAAGTTCATCGAAGACGGATCAGGCAAGGAATTCACAGGCGACTATGTTGTTTATGAAGATGGCTGGCTGACCTGCCTTGACGATCCTCGTCTGAAAGAGATCGAAGCTAAGTATCCTGGACGTCCCGGAATTCCGGTAAATCCTAACAAGCTTCCTCTGCTTACTAAGTAAATCAACTTGTTTGATATCTGCCGGGTGTAAGTGCGCACTTGCACCCGGTATTTACCTATGATCAAGCGTGTTGGTTTCCGACACTTTTGATATTTTTTAAATCGATTTAAATAATTATTGGAGGTATCCTACAATGGGAAAGTTAATCGCTTATGTTGGTATCGGTGATGGCCCTAATGGCGGCGGTATCGACGTTTATGAAGTTGCTCCTGACGGAAGTGCTATTACAAAGCTTGATGGCGGCGTAGCTCCCAATCCTCAGTATGCCGGATTCCTTGCTTTTGCAAAGGATAAGAAGGTTCTTTACTCTGTAGATGAGAGAAAAGATGCAGGTCGTCATGATCCTAACCCTACATGCATGTATGCATTCAAGGCTGATCCTGAGACAGGTGCGCTGACATTCATCAACAAGGTTCCTACACTGGGCTGCTCAACAGCTTCTGTATGTGTTGGTCCTGAAGAGAAGTGCATTTACACATGCTCACATGGTAAATTCGATCATGTTATCAAGGTTATCGAGACCACTGATGGCAAGTTCGTAAACCAGTTCGTATATGATGATGCCACTATCGCTATGTATCCAGTTGATGAGAATGGTGCTATCCAGGAAGCTAAGGACTGTATCGTTCTTTCAGGACACGGCATGGATCCCAGCCCTTCACCTCAGGCAGGCGGACATTCACAGTCTGGCCCTCACGCTCATATCGTAGTTCTCAGCCCTTCAGGAAAGTATATTCTCCTGTGCGACAAGGCTTCTGAGAGAATCTATGTATACAAGACAAATCCTGAGTTTATCGAGCTTGCTTCTGTATTCCAGACACCTCGTCGTGTTGGACCCAGACACATCGCGTTCGATAAGAAGGGACATTGCTTCATGACATGTGAGTTCTCATCAGAGATCTGGGCATTCAACTTCGATGATGAGAATGGTATTCTGTCATTCGCTGACAAGCAGAGCACAGTACCTGAAGGCAACACCAAGCGTAACGAGCTTGCTACAGTTCAGATCACTCCTGACGGCAAGTATGTATACGTAAACAACCGTGGTGTTGATACTATCGTTGGTTTCGCTATCGCTGATGATGCCAAGCTGACCAAGGTTGCTGAGATCTCTGTAGGCGAGACACCTGCTGACCCTAAGGACGGCGTTCGTGATATGCAGCTTCTTCCTGATGGAAAGACTCTGCTGGTTCCTGTACGTCCTGATATGGTTATCAGAGCATACGCTGTTGGAGAAGACGGATCTCTTACACCTGGTGTTGAAGCTCCTGCTAACAACCCTGTATTCATCTGTCTTGCTCAGTTCTAATATCAGAACAATACTTAAAGGGACTGCTTCGGCAGTCCCTTTTTTTATGTAATTTACTGGTATTATCTTTTCCTGATATATGATAAAATCTGGATTCAAATATTAAATTTAAAGGATCAATATCATAAATGAGTTTATCAAAAGAACTGCGAACCTGGTTTGGTAATATCGGCGGTGATATCTGGGGTGGCCTGATCACTACATTTGCACTTCTTCCTGAAACGATCGGTTTTATGCTGGCAGTGGGTGTGCCTCCATATATCGGTCTGTATACATGTATCTGTCTGACAGTTGTCATGGCATTTGCCGGAGGAAGACCGGGTGTGATCACTGCAGGCGCAGGATCTACTGCCATGATATTGGTCAATATGGTTGCAACTCACTGGGATACACATCCTGAATATATATTTGCAGCAGTTGTACTGGCAGGTATCATACAGATCATACTTGGTATTGTTAAGATAGGCAATCTGGTCAAATATCTTCCCGCAAGCGTAATGAACGGATTTGTAAACGGACTGGCCATACTGATATTTATTTCGCAGGTCAAACTGATCCTTCGTGATATTGCCAGCATCTTGGAAATGCTGATCCTAGTTGCTGTGGGTCTTGCCATTATCATCTGTATGCCCATGCTGGGAAAGAAGATCAGGATATTCAGACGCATACCTTCTTCATTGGTTGTATTGATCCTTATGACTCTTTATGTATTTCTTTTTAAAAGACCTGTTCTGACTATATCTGATCTGGGAAGCATAACACCCAGTTTTACTTATATCGGATCTGTTATAAAGAGTTTTGGCAATATTTTTACTTTAGAATGCTTTGCTAACATATGGTCAGTAGGGTTATCTATTGCTCTGATCGGAATTATTGAATCAATGCTGACATGCAGAGTGTTTACTGAAGAAACCGCCACTCAGGATCAGGAGGATTTAAACAGAGAGTGCAGAGGCCTGGGAGTCGGCAATGTCATCTGTGGTCTTTTGGGTGCCATGCCCGGCTGTGCAATGATCGGTCAGACCAAAGTGAATATGAACAGCGGCGGAAGAGGCAGGCTGTCATCACTCACTGCAGGTATAGTATTATGTATTCTTCTGTTTTTCGTAAATCCTGTTCTGGGTGTCATACCTATAGCCGCTCTGGTCGCTATCATGCTGAAGGCCTGCTATGATACATTTGCGTGGGATTCAGTTACCAAATGCCTGAAATATCCTGTCAGAGATACCATGACCATGATCCTGACTGTACTGATCGTGGTATATACGAGCAATCTTGCATTTGGTGTTGGAGCAGGCATAGCATTGTATGCAGCATTATATGGAATACTGTATTTCCTGAAAATGAAGCACAGACCTGAACTGCCAATATGCATTGCTGTCATACTTGCATGTACTTCCATAGCTGCCTTGGTTATGACTTTTATGTCTTCACCTGTATTTGCATTATATGGAGCTATTTGCGCGATCGTCTCTGTAGCCATAGCATCTCTGCCCAGAGACTGGACCAGGTGCGGCAGGGGAGTAAATATCATCTGTACCATGGTCATGATCATGAGCGGTATCCTGGGAGCTGTTCAGATAGTATTAATGTATGTGATGTAAAATAATGTATTTTCAGATTTAAAATATTAGTCTATATTACTGGCAGATAAGATCAAAATGTGTTATCATTAACTAACTTATCTTGAGAGGCAAAAATGAAAAATGCTGTCAGCTGCGGCGGTATTGTGATCTACAGAGGCAAGATCCTGCTTCTTTTCATTAATTACCGCAACAGATATGAAGGCTGGGTACTTCCAAAGGGATCTGTCGAAGAAGGCGAGAGTTTCGAAGAAACAGCCATGAGAGAGGTCAGAGAAGAGTCGGGCGCGACAGGAAGCATAGCCGGATATCTGGGTTCATGTGAATATGAATTCAAGGCCCAGGATGAGCAGGTGAAAAAGACTGTTCACTGGTTCCTTATTTCAGGGTGCAGTTTTTACAGCAAGCCTCAGAAGGAGGAGTATTTTACCGATTCGGGTTTCTATAAATATCATGAGGCATACTACCTGCTGAAATATGATAATGAGAGAAGCATGCTCGAGAAGGCATACAGTCTGTATCAGTCTCTGAAAAAGAAAGGTCAGTGGATAGAGCAAAAGCCTGACAGGACCAAGTAATATCAGTCATGTCGTCATCTGTTACATCAAACAAAGAATCATATTTTGTCAAAGATCCTGTATTTTTCAAGTCACTCTTCCGAATAATGGTTGTAGTGGCTGTTCAGAATCTGATCAACTACAGTGTAAATATGGCCGATAATATCATGATCGGCCGCTATGGTCAGACTGAGCTGTCAGGGATAGCATGTGTAAATCAGATATTCTTCCTGCTGAATTCACTTCTAATGAATTTCGGAAACAGTTTTTCCATACTTGCTGCGCAATATTGGGGTCAGAAGAGGACTGACCAGATCAATCGTCTGGGCGGAATACTACTTCGCATCAATGTTTTGGTAGGAGTCATCTTCTTCGTTCTGGCTGCAGCGATCCCCAGTCAGTTGGTAGGAATATTCACATCAGATGCAGCTATCATAGAACAGGGAGTCATCTATCTCGGTATTATCAAATATACCTTTATCCCATACGCAATCTCCATAATAATGATGGATCTGATGAGAAATGTTGAGACTGTCAATATCGCTTTTTATATGTCTCTGATATCTCTGGTGATAAATGGCGGACTGAATTATATCCTGATCTTTGGCAAACTTGGATTTCCCAGTCTAGGCGCAAAGGGTGCGGCCATAGCAACTCTCATCGCAAGACTGGTAGAAGTATGCGTCCTGGTATTCTATGTACTGAAGATCGATAAGAAACTGCAGTTCTTCAAGTCGGATTTCTGGAGATGGAACTGGTCTTTGGCAAGAAGATATCTGCCTATTGCAGCAACTGTTGTTCCTGCTGGTATTGCATGGGCTCTTGCAACACCTGTTCAGGGAGCATTGCTGGGCAAACTGTCCGCTGAAGCAATTGCGGCCAATTCTGTTACCAGTACATTCTATCAGCTGCTGAAGGTAGTTGCCCAGGCAATGAGTGCTGCTTCTGCTGTAATAATCGGTAAAACTATTGGTGAAAGAGATTACCGAAAGGTCAGGGCCGGAGCTCGGACCAATGAGGTGATAGCTCTTGGTATCGGTGTTATACTGGGATTGCTCCTGTTTGCTTTTAAAGGATTGATATTGAGTCTGTATACCTTATCCCCTGAAGCGGAACGACTGACTAATAACATGATCATCATCATGTGTTTTGTAATAGTAGGCATGTCATATGAAGTTCCGGTCCTGTTCGGTGTCCTGAGGGCCGGAGGAGACGCCAGATTCACCTCTATAGTCAACGTTTCTGTTACATGGGGTATTTCCATGCCTCTGGCGTTTATGGCCGTATTTTGGTGGAATCTGAGCCCTGAGTGGGTTGTTATCATCATCCAGGGTGAGCAGATAGCTAAATGCATACCGGCTTTCTTCAGAGTCAGGCAATATGACAAGTGGATCAGGGTAGTTACCGATTGATTTTTTATTCTTCACAATATTGCATCAAAATGATTTCCCTCCAAAACCGCGGGAGCGGATTGTTTTGTCGGGATATATTTTGATGCAATATAGCAGAGATTATGAATGACAAAATAGATTATCAGAGACAACTGGATACAATTCTTAAGGATATTACCCTGGAAAACACACCAGCGTTGATTCTACATAGCTGCTGTGGGCCTTGTTCAAGTTATGTGCTGGATTATCTGAAAGATTACTTCAGGATCACTGTATTATATTACAATCCCAACATATATCCGTTTGAGGAGTATGAGCACAGGCTTGCTGAACAGAGAAGACTGATCGACGAAATGAATGATTCGTCAGGATGCGATATCAGACTGATCGATCTGCCCTATGATCATGGTGAATTCCTGTCATATGTTTCTGGTCTTGAAAACGAACCGGAAGGCGGAGCCAGATGCGCCAGATGCTTCAGATTCAGACTGGAAAAGACTTTTGAACTGGCGGTTTCCAACTCTGCAGATTATTACGCAACAACTCTGACAGTCAGTCCGCACAAGAACGCTGTTATGATCAACCAGATTGGAGAGAGCATCCAGTTTGCAGACAGTTCATTACGGCATGCGCTGTGGCTGCCATCTGACTTCAAAAAGAAAGATGGTTATAAGAAATCTATCGAGCTGTCAAAGAAGCATGATCTGTACAGACAGAACTACTGCGGATGTGAGTTCTCCATGTGGTTCAACAAGTAAATCTATCTGAAATAATCACCAAATTACCCTTTTGGGTATTGTGAATATTTAACTAATAGAGTACAATCATCACTGGACATTTATAATGAAAATTTAACCCGTTAAGGAGGCTTTAAATGTTAAATAAGAAAACTATCGATGACATCAATGTCAAAGGTCTGCGCACACTGGTCAGATGCGATTTCAACGTTCCCCTTAAGGACGGAGAGATCACTGATGATACACGTATCGTTGCAGTTCTTCCAACCATCAAAAAGCTTGTTGCAGATGGAGGCAAGGTGATCCTGTGTTCACATCTGGGTAAACCTAAGGGAACTCCCAATGAAGCAATGTCACTTGCGCCTGTCGCAAAGAGACTTTCTGAGCTTCTTGGAAAGGAAGTTGTTTTTGCCAAAGATGAAAATGTAGTCGGCGAGAATGCAAAAGCAGCAGTTGCAGCCATGAATGATGGTGATGTTGTTCTGCTTGAGAATACACGTTTCCGTCCGGAAGAGGAGAAGAATGGTGAGGAGTTCTCCAAAGAGCTGGCTTCTCTTGCTGACGTATATGTAAATGATGCATTTGGAACTGCTCACAGAGCTCATTGCTCAACTACAGGAGTTGCTCATCTGGTTGATACAGCAGTAGTAGGATACCTGATGCAGAAAGAGATCGACTTCCTAGGCAATGCAGTTGACGATCCCAAGAGACCATTTGCTGCTATTCTGGGTGGATCCAAAGTATCTTCCAAGATCTCTGTTATCAGGAATCTGCTTGAGAAGGTCGATGTACTGGTTATCGGCGGAGGAATGGCATATACATTTATCAAGGCTCAGGGTGGTAATGTCGGCAAGAGCCTGGTAGAAGATGAATATATCGATTATGCAAAGGAAATGATCCAGAGTGCCCAGGACAAGGGCGTAACTTAGGTTCTTCCTGTTGATACAGTTGCCGCAAAGGAATTCTCCAATGATGTTCCTTTTGAAACAGTTGATATCAACAATATCCCTGATGATATGATGGGTCTGGATATCGGAGAGGATTCAATCGAACTCTTCGCAAAGGCTATCATGCCCTGCAAGACCGTTATCTGGAATGGTCCTATGGGAGTATTTGAGCTTTCGAACTTCGCTCAGGGAACCAAATCCATCGCTGCACTTCTTGCAGGCATGGATGCGATCACTGTGATCGGCGGAGGCGACAGCGCTGCAGCTGTAAATCAGATGGGATTTGCTGACAAGATGACACACATTTCAACCGGAGGCGGAGCTTCACTGGAGTTCCTTGAGGGTAAAGAACTCCCTGGTGTTGCAGCTGTAAACGAAAAATAATAATTAGGAGATCATAAAGAATCATGAGAAGAAGAATAGTTGCCGGAAACTGGAAAATGAATAAGACGCCTTCAGAGGCTGCAGCACTGATCAAAGAGCTGATCCCTCTGGTAAAGAATGATGATGTGGATGTACTGTTCTGTGTACCAGCTATCGATATCCCTGTAGCTGTAGAACTGACAAAAGACACAAACATCATGATCGGTGCTGAGAATATGTACTTTGAAGACAAAGGTGCTTTCACCGGCGAGATCTCTCCTGCCATGCTGAAGGACGCTGGTGTTCAGTATGTTATCATCGGTCATTCAGAGCGCAGACAGTATTTCGCTGAAACAGATGAGACTGTTAATAAAAAGGTCCTCAAGGCCTTTGAATATGGTCTTAAGCCTATCATCTGCTGTGGAGAGACTCTGACTCAGAGAGAACAGGGCATCACCGTTGACTGGGTCCGCATGCAGGTCAAGATAGCTCTTCTGGGACTTACTCCCGACCAGATCAAGGAAGCTGTTATCGCTTATGAGCCTATCTGGGCTATCGGAACCGGTAAGGTTGCTACCAAGGAGCAGGCTCAGGAGGTATGCGGGGCTATCCGTGCATGCGTTGCTGAGATCGCAGGACAGGATGCTGCTGATGCCATCCGTATCCAGTATGGCGGTAGTGTTACCGGAGATTCTGCAGCTGACCTGTTCAGCATGGCGGATATTGACGGCGGACTCGTTGGCGGAGCCAGCCTAAAGCCCGACTTCGGCAACATTGTAAATGCATAAATAATCAATATTCAAAGCGGGAGCGGGACCCCGCTTTGACCTTTCTCTCCTGGGACGTAATCCAACTGTCCCCTTCGCGAAAGGCCAGCGCCCACTCCCGCCTTCAATATTAATCATGATCAGTTATATTAATGGTACAATCACATATGTTGCCGAAGGTCTGGCTGTAGTTGAAAACAACGGGATCGGCTACAATATCATCATGCCAGGATCATCACTGTATAGACTGTCACAAGGAGATGCTGACGTCAAGGTTTATACCTATATGGCTGTCAGGGAAGATGATGTCTCGCTGTTTGGGTTCCTTACCAGAAACGAACTGGAGATGTTTAAACTTCTGATAACAGTCAGCGGAGTAGGTCCAAAAGGAGCTATAGGCATTCTCTCATCCATTAGTGTTGATGACCTCAGAATGGCTATTTCAGCAGAAGATGACAGGCTGATAGCAGGTGCCAAAGGCGTTGGCAAGAAGACAGCCCAGAAGATCGTTGTGGAACTGAAGGGCAAGATCGATAAGGATGTTTTCGGTCAGTCAGGGACTTCATCTCCAGGCGGTAAGGACAGACCCGCAGCGGTTTCTGAAACCGGTGAGGCTATCGATGCCCTGGAAGCGCTTGGATTCAGCAGAACTGCTGCTGTTCGTGCCATTAATCAGATTGATATCACAGATGATATGAGTGCATCTGAGATCATTGGACAGGCACTGAAAGTTATCGAATAAAGTAACTGAATTGTCACATTTATGGTTTATAATACTAATATGAGCAGAAATAAAACGATCAATACAGAGATCAATAATGTGTCTGAAGTGGAGCTGGAGAACAATCTGAGACCCAAGCTTCTTAAGGACTATATTGGTCAGGAAAAGATCAAGGAAAATCTTAATATCTATATCCAGGCTGCCAAAAAGAGGGGTGAGCCTATTGATCATATTCTTTTCTATGGACCTCCGGGACTGGGAAAGACCACACTTGCAAATATCATTGCAAATGAAATGAATGCTCATATCAGAGTCATATCAGGACCAGCCATCGAGATCCCCGGTGAGATAGCTGCCATCATCAGGAAGCTTAATGAAGGCGATGTACTCTTTATCGACGAGATACACAGACTGAACAAACCCGTTGAAGAGACGCTGTATTCAGCAATGGAAGATTATGCGATTGATATCGTGATGGGAAAAGGCAGCGCTGCTGATACCATACATATCGAACTGCCCAGATTTACCCTGATCGGAGCAACTACCAGAGCAGGACTTCTGTCAGCACCTTTAAGAGACAGATTTGGCGTTGTTCACAGGATGCAGTTCTATGAGCCCGAAGAGCTCGCTGTAATAGTAAAGAATTCAGCGAAGAAATTGGGAGTTTCCATAGACGATGAAGGTGCCATGGAAATAGGTCTGAGAAGCCGTGGAACTCCTAGGATCGCTAACAGGATGCTGAAGAGAGTCCGTGATTATGCTCAGGTAAGATATAACGGAGATATTGACAGACTGATCACAGATGAAGCTTTGAATCTTCTTGATGTCGACAGGGAAGGCCTGGATTATACTGACAGAACCATTCTGGATACTATGATCCGCAAGTTTGGAGGCGGTCCTGTTGGACTTGATACACTTGCTGCTGCTATAGGAGAGGATCCGGGCACTATTGAAGACGTTTACGAACCATATCTGGTCAAGAAAGGTCTGATCAACAGGACGCCAAGAGGCAGAGTAGTAACTGAAGCTGCATTTGACCATCTGGGTATAGAACATGATTGATTCAGTACTTACAGGTTCAAAGTATCTTATAATCATACTTTTTGCCGTATTTACATATATATCGTTTATGGCACAGCGAAATGTGCCTGAAGAAAAGAAAAAAGGCACCTTTATCTTACAGATGATCCTGGTGCTTTTTATTCATTTTCTGGGATGGTTTAATATTCTGGTTTACGTAAACCGAGGCGCTACCAGAGCTTCAGGTTTGTCTCAGGCGCTTCTGATGTATATCTTTCAGCTGGCATTTCTGGTCTTTATGACAGTTTTCCTGCCAATGATCGTAAAGATCAGCAGAGGTCTTAACAATGTCATGTGCATGATGCTGGCGATCGGTTTCATTTTTCAGATCAGACTGTCGTTCAGTACCGGAACAAGACATTTTATCTATGTCGTTTTTTCAAGTATCATCTTTATAATTGCCCTTATTCTGTGCAGAAAGATCAAGTTTCTTTACAGCCTGACATGGGTTTACTGTATACTGGGCCTTATACTGCTGATAGTTGTATATATATTTGCACAGGTCAGCCTGGGAGCAAAGGTTTCCATTGATCTGGGGCCTATCACCATTCAGCCATTTGAGTTCGTAAAGATACTGTTTGTAATGTTTGTTGCGGCAGCATTTAATAAAGCCAACAATTTCAGGACTGTTCTGATAACAGCAGTAACCGGAGCTGTATATATCATTATCCTGGTCCTGTGCAACGAGCTGGGAACCTCACTGATGCTCGCTGTTGTTTATGTTCTCATGCTGTATGTAGCTACCAAGAAGGTCAGATATCTGATCATTTCCGCATTTGGTTTTGCCGCAGCATGTATAGCAGCATATCTTCTTTTCAGTCATGTCAGAGTCAGAGTGGATGTGTGGCTCAATCCATGGTCAGATATTGACAATAAAGGATATCAGATTACTCAGTCACTGTTTGCCATCGGCTCCGGAGGATGGCTGGGTACCGGACTGTTCAAAGGCTATCCTGAGAGCATTCCCATGGTCAATAATGATTTCGTTTTTTCAGCTATCGCTGAAGAGCTGGGAACAATATTTGCAATATTCCTGATACTTCTGTGTCTGTGTTTCATGCTGATGATCTACAGGATAGCATTACGTCTGTCAAGACCATTTTACAAGCTTCTGGCATTTGGCCTGGGTTCTGTATATGGATTTCAGGTTTTCCTGACCATAGGCGGCGCAATCAAATTCATTCCTTCGACTGGTATAAATCTGCCTTATATTTCCAGAGGCGGCAGCTCTGTACTGGCTTCAATGGTCATTATAGCCATGGTTCAGGCACTCTATGTTATATCTGAAAGCGATGCAGTCAATGAACGCAATCTGTATATCGAGAGAATGTTTGGTGACAGCACCGATAATGTAGAATATGTCCAGATCGAAGATGACAGCCATATCCAGGGAGATACGGTCAGTCTGGGCTCTTCATATTTTAAACATGGTAAAGTAACTCAGGTTCCTTCGGAGGACATAGAAATATACTGATGGCAGTTTACAGAGTAGAGCGAAAACAGAATACAGACAGACGACGGGCCAGCAAGAGGCGAGTTATCAATCAGGATATCTTTAAGGTCACGATATTCTTTGCTGTGCTGTTCTTTGCCATGGCTGCATTTATGGTCAGATTTCTGGCAGTTGATGCCAGCGGTGTTATCAATAATACCTACAACAAGAGATCGGATGTCATGAAGAAATCTGTTATCAGAGGGTCTGTCTATTCATCGGACGGTGAGCTTCTGGCATACACAGAGACCGATGATAATGGTAATGAGATCAGACATTATCCATTAGGAGAAGACTATTTCCACGTGGTCGGTTTTGAAAGAAACGGTTCATTAGGGTTGGAGTCTTCATACAATTATTATCTTCTGACTTCGCATGACAGTATTTTCAGAAAGATATCAGCTGAGTTTTCAGGAAACAGGCTGCTGGGAGACAATATAATCACAACTCTCGATACCAGTCTGCAGAAGAAAGCAAATGACATACTGGGTGATAATGAAGGCGCAATCATTGTCATGGATCCATCAAACGGTGAAATACTGGCCATGGTTTCCAAACCTTCATATGATCCAAACTATATCGGAGAAATATGGGACGAGATCACTTCTGACGAAGATAACAGCCTGCTTCTCAACAGGGTAACACAAGGTTCGTTTACTCCCGGTTCAACGTTTAAGATATTTACACTTCTTGAGTATTACAGGCAGGTAAATGGTGATGTGGGCAGTTTTGAGTTCAACTGTGAAGGTTCATACACAACTGAAAACGGAACTGTCAGATGCCCGGGCGGCACAGCACATGGTTATCAGGATCTGAAAACTGCTTTTGCCAATTCTTGTAACTGCGTATTTTCATATATTGGTATGGGACTGGATCTGGAAAGATTTGCTTCTGACAACAAAGATCTTCTGTTCAATACTGATCTGAATCTTGATATAGCGTCATCTCAGAGCAGCTTCACTCTGGATTCTTCTTCAAGCGGATTTATGGTTATGCAGACATCGTTCGGTCAGGGTGAGACTCTGATCACTCCAATGCATCTGGCAATGGTCACATGCGCAGCTGCCAATGACGGAGTTCTGATGACCCCTCACCTGGTTTCATCAGTTACAGACCATAAAGGAGAGACTGTCAGGACATTCCCCGGTGAGGAATATGCCAGACTAATGACGGAAGATGAAGCGGCATTTCTGAAAGAATACATGAGAGCGGTTGTTACTGATGGAACTGCCAGGACCCTGAGCTATGAAGGCAATTATATTTCTTACGGTAAAACAGGAACAGCAGAGACTCTTACTGACAAAGAAGAAGGACATGATCATTCATGGTTTACCGGATTTGCAGAAAACAGTGGGAAAACCATAGTAGTTTGTGCTATGATAGAAAACACACAGGATGCTGGCATAACAGGTGTCAGTGCAGCTAAACAGATATTTGACATGTATTTTGGCTTTTGAAAAGGATATTATTAATATGATCAGCAGTATGACAGGCTTCGGCCGTTTTGAACAGGCAGACACTAAACAGAAGATCACAGCAGAACTCAAATCTGTCAACCATAAATATCTTGATGTTAATATCAGATTACCCAGAAAGTTTAACGTATTTGAAGCAGACATCAGAAATCTTCTGAAATCTTATGCAACCAGAGGCAAGATTGACATCTATATCTCATACGAGAATCTGGCTGAAGCTACAGATGTACTGAAATATAACAGGGATCTCGCTGAAGAGTATTACAATTATTATAAGATCATCCGTGACGATTTCCATATACCCGGTGAGATAAGCGTGAGTAATATTGCCAGATCGCCTGAAGTTCTTGTCCTGGAAGAGCAGGAGGTAAATGAAGAAGAGCTCTGGAATGATCTGAAACCGGTCCTTGAAAATGCATTTGCTGCTTTTGCTGCATCAAGAGCCAAGGAAGGCGAAGCATTAAAGAACAATATAATCATCAAGCTGGATGAAATGGACAGCCATGTTGTATTTCTGGAAGAACGGCTTCCCATGATCATCGATCAATATAAATCCAAACTGAAAGAACGCCTGAAAGACCTGCTGGATGATAACAAGATCGATGAAGGCAGGATCGCTGCTGAAGTGACCATATATGCAGATAAGGTTGCTATCGATGAGGAAATGGTACGTCTTTCTACACACATCAGACATATGAGAGACGTTCTGGATAAGGGTAAGGATATCGGAAGAAACCTGGATTTTATCGCTCAGGAGATGAACAGAGAAGCCAATACCATCCTTTCAAAATCAAATGATATAGAGATCACCAACAGAGGCATTGAACTGAAGACTTGTATTGAAAAAATAAGAGAGCAGGTGCAGAACATTGAGTAAAAAAGGTATTCTTGTTGTAGTCTCCGGCCTGTCGGGGGCAGGAAAGGGAACTATTGTAAACAGACTTCTGGAAAAATACCCGGATGAGTATGTTTTATCGATCTCAGCAACAACGAGACAGCCAAGGCCAGGCGAAATGGAAGGCCGCGAGTATTTTTTCAAGACAAATGAAGAGTTTGAGCAAATGATCGCCGGAGGTGAACTGCTTGAACATGCGCGTTATGTAGATCATTATTATGGAACACCAAAAAAATGGGTCAGAGACCAGATAGCATGCAATAACAATGTCATTCTTGAGATAGAAGTGCAAGGCGCATTTCAGATCAAGAAGATCATTCCTGACGCGATACTGGTATTTATCGAGCCTCCGAGTATGGAAGAACTGGTCAGACGTCTCGAAGGAAGAGGCTCTGAGACTGCTGAATCTCTTCAGGCCAGACTAAAAAGAGCTGAAGAAGAACTGAAACTCAAAGGACGTTATGATTATGTTATTGTTAATGATGTTGTTGAAAAATCCGTTGACATGTTGCATAATATAGTTTCAGTTAATAAAGAAATCAGAGCAGAGGAGCGAAATATGTTACATCCATCTTATACAGATCTTATGAATGCTGTTAACTCAGATTCAGAAAACAGTGATGAGCCTGTAGTACAGAGCAGATACTCCATAGTAATGGCTGCATCCAAAAGAGCACGTCAGCTGGTTGACGGAGCTGAACCTGAGATCGACGAAGAGAATTCAAAACCTCTTTCTGTAGCTATTGATGAGATCTATTCTCAGAAGGTTACTATCCTGGGTAAAGACGCCGAATAATGAAAATCTATTTTGTTTCATTAGGCTGTGATAAGAACAGAGTTGATTCTGAAGAAATGCTGGGGCTGCTTGCTGCTTCCGGTTTTTCTTTTTGTGACGATGAAAATGAAGCAGATGTGATCGTAGTCAACACATGCTGCTTTATTGATTCTGCCAAAGAAGAATCAATTGAGAATATCCTTGATATGGCCCGAATGAAAACAGAAGGGAAATGCACCAGACTGATAGTAACAGGCTGTATGGCTGAACGTTACAGAGATGAACTGATGAAAGAGATCCCTGAGGTGGATGCAGTTGTTGGTGTGAATGAACTGGCTTCTATCATCGCCGCAGTTTCTCCGGAGCATACTGGCAATATAACCGATGACATTAAGACCGCTAACAGAATGATCACCACTCCGGGTCATTATGAATTCCTGAAGATCGCAGAAGGATGCAACAAAAGATGTACTTACTGCATCATCCCTTATATCAGAGGTCATTACAGAAGCTTTCCCATGGACCGTCTGATCGCCGAGGCCGGGTATCTGGCTTCATGCGGTGTGAAGGAACTGATACTGGTCGCTCAGGAAACCACCATATATGGTGAGGATCTGTATGGTAGGAATATGCTTCCGGATCTGCTCAGAAGACTCTGTCTTATCGATGGATTTTCCTGGATCAGAGTATTGTATACTTATCCCGAAGATATTACCGATGAGCTTCTGGATACTATTGCTTCGGAAGATAAGATAGTTAAATATATTGATATGCCTATACAGCATGCGTCTGACCGCATACTGAAAAAGATGGGACGCAGAACCTCACACGACGATCTGGTCTCTATCATTTCCAGAGTCAGGAGCAGGATACCTGATGTAGTTCTGAGAACATCACTGATAACCGGATTCCCCGGAGAAACAGAAGAAGATCATCAGACACTAGTCGATTTTGTACAGGAGACAGGCTTTGACAGGCTGGGTGTATTTACATATTCTCAGGAAGAAGGAACTCCTGCTGCCCGGTTTGACGATCAGATAGATGAAGATATCAAGGTTTCCAGACGTGACGAACTGATGTCGATACAGGAAAGGATCTCTGCCGAGAAGCTGTCTGGCCGTATTGGCAGCGAATATGAAATACTGATCGAGGGATATCTGCCTGATGATGATATTTATATTGGCAGAACATATATGGACGCACCTGATGTGGACGGATATTTTTATCTCAGTTCTGACCGCGAACTGATGACCGGAGATCTGGTCAGGGCAATCTGCACCGGGTCCGGTGATTATGACCTATATGGAGAGATGATATCATGAATCTGCCTAATAAACTAACTATATTAAGACTAATTCTTATTCCTTTTTATGTATTCTTCCTGATGACTGATCTCTTTTCATTTACCAGTCATGTTGCGCTGGTGATATTTCTGATCGCATCATTTACAGATACATTGGACGGTAAGATCGCCAGAAAGATGAACCTGGTCACTGATTTCGGCAAGTTCGCAGACCCTCTTGCAGATAAGATACTGGTAACTGCAGCAATGGTATGCTTTGTTGCAATTGGACGAATGCCATTCTGGGCATGTATCATCATCCTGATGAGAGAGTTCGCTGTCAGTGGATTCAGACTGGTTGTTGCAGGAAAAGGCATTGTATTGGCCGCCAGCAAGATCGCCAAGATCAAGACTGGCTGGCAGATGTCAATGTGCGGTCTTATGACATTTGATATGGCATTACTGGTAGCCAGACAGGGATGGCCGGACGTTGTATTTACTGTATATCATATTGTCACACTGATCGCCATGTATGGCGCTCTGGTACTGACGATCGTTTCAATGATAGATTATTTTTATAAGAACAGAGACAGTTTCTCTATAAACAAGTAATATTCAGGAAAACTAACGTCGTAGTGTTGGAATTATTAAGAAAAATCAAAAACAGATTTCTTACGGGGCTGTACAGATGTTTTATCTATACAGCTTTCCGCTTGAAAGTTATATATGAAGATCCTGATCAGAAGCAAAGTGTTCCACAGGGTATATATATCAGCAACCATATGAGCCATCTCGACGGGCTTCTGATACGTGCTGTTTTCAGAAAGAACAGGATGTACTCAGTAGTAACCAGTGAATGGATGGATAAGAGATGGGCCAGGGCATTGCTTTTTTATGAAGACTGTATACCGGTTGACCGTGAAAACCCCGGAACCGGTTGGATCCATGAAGCCAGAAGAGCAGTCAGAGAAGGTTCAAGTATCAGTATATTCCCTGAAGGACATACATCAGGTTCAGAAGAGATGGACGAATTCAAACCCGGATTTCTGCTTCTTTTGGCTATGCTTAAAAATATTCCTGTTATTCCTGTAGCATCCTGCGGTAAATACAGATTCCTCTTTGGAGAAAGAAAAAAGGTACTTGTTGGAAAGCCTGTGTACATTGACAGGAAAAGACTGGGCGATCAGGAAGGTCTGGACGAGTGCGCATCGCAGTTCAGAAGAATGATAGCTGACATGAAAGCCAGATTAAGAGAAATGTGACATGAAGACAGGTTTGATCCTTGAAGGCGGAGCATACAGAGGTATCTTTACTACCGGTGTACTCAAGGTCCTGAATAAATATAATATTGAGTTTCAATATATTGTCGGTGTGTCTGCAGGTGCCGGAAATATTGCAGATTATATAGCCAGACGCGATGATATCACCAGAAGTTTTATTTCAATTTCGAAGAAGAACAGTTCTTATGGACTAAAGCAGCTTATTAAGACCGGGCATATGCTGGATATTGACAGCATGGCAAAAGAAATAGTAACTTTGGATAATAACGATGTCGCAGAAACTATGATGCATTCTCCTGTCGATATTGAGATAGTATGTACAAACTGTCTGACGGGACGTCCGGAATATCTGTTTGAAAGGCGATCTATCAGGAAGCTGGTTGAGATTTCCAAGGCCAGCTGTGCTGTGCCCATACTTTGCAGAGAGATCACTATAGGTGATATACCATATGTTGACGGAAGTGTATCTGACGCCATTCCGGTCAGAAGGGCTCTGATGACCAAGAAATGTGATAAAGCAGTTGTTATACTGACCCGCAGAGAAGGTGAGACTCCTACTGATTATACCAAAGCAGCTGCCCTGATAAAGATAGCATATCACAGCAAGTATCCCAGACTGGAGTATCTGCTGATGCACAGACTGGAAGAATATGCCAAACAAAAAGAATACCTCTCGGCTCAGGAACAGGCAGGTAATGTGTTTGTTATCAGGCCATCCATAAAGAGCATAAACCGATTTGAGACCGATCAGACTAAACTCAGAAGCTTTTATATTCACGGAATAGATACAATGGAGCACAGGATCGATGAACTGAAAAAATTCCTTGCAGAGTGATCTGCAAGGAATTTTTGTTTTTGTGTTGAGTTAAGGATCAGTCTGCAGGGAACTTGCTGATTGCCAGATCAATAAAGTCCTTTGCGATCTTGCTCAGATATCTGCGCGAATTGTATCCGATAGCTATGGTGCTTCCCGGTGATGTAAACGGCAGTATCTCGACCTTGCTGCGAAGAGTAGTGTAATCTTCTCCGCAGACAATGTATTTGGAATGCAGATACGGTCCGGGTATGACAGTCAGGCCCAGACCTTCAGCTGCAAGAACATAGGCTGTCTGAACATTCTGAGTTTCCAGTCTTACCTGCGGCTCGATCTCGGCTCTTCTGAATTCAGAATCAACAAATGTCCTGATACGGTCGTTGTTCAGCAGCAGGATATAAGGAAGATCCTTTAATATTTTCAGGTCAGGGTTTTCTCTGTATCTTTCAAGCGTCAAGTTGTACTTGTCGCCGAACTGTTCCCTCAGGAGGCTCTTAGGAGCCACGATAAAGAGCTTTTCTCTGATGAGGTCAGTAGATTCCGCATCGGTGAACTTAAAGGGCTTAAAACCGATCAGAACGTCTATATCTCCATGCTCCAGAGATTCTTCCATAAGTCTGGTCGAACCTTCTGTAATGGAAAGAGTGACCTGAGGATACATACGGATGAAATCCGGAAGCAGGATAGGAAGAATAGTCTGACCTCTTGTATGAGTGATACCGATACGCAGTTCACCGCGTTTATTATCTGATATATCGTTGATGATCTGTTCAGTCTGCTTGTAGATATCAAGTATTCTGTCAGACGATTTCAGCAGTTCTTTGCCAGCTGCCGTCAGCTGAAAACCATGCTTACGGTTAAACAGTTTACAGCCCAGATCCTCTTCCATACGTGAGATCTGGTTGGAAAGCGCCTGCTGAGATATACCGAGCTTTTCCGAAGCTCTTGTGATATTGTTTTCCCTTGCCACAGCAATAAAGTATTCCAGATTCTGAAAATTCATAACATTCCCTCATATATATCATGAAATTTTAAA
>JAZUNG010000110.1:0-3275 GCA_045604025.1 Lachnospiraceae bacterium
AAGCCGGAGGAGATCTCATATGATGCCGGGCGCGATGTTTTTCTTATCCCATGCTATAAGAACAGAACTGTTGATAATGGTAATAGAAATCTGGAGGAGACATATTATCATGGGCTCATTTCCTGGAATCCCGGAACGGGCAAAGCAGATTATATAACTCTGGCTGATGCAGATGGCGAAAAAGAGAACGGAGAGTTATATTTTGAAAACGGGATATTCTATCCCTGCAGCGGAGTTGTCATAAAGAGGCTGGACGGAACCGGAAAGAGCAGACTGTCTGCCTTTGATACGCAAAGCGGCAAAATGATCTGGGATCACTCGTATGAACTTGGCTCAAGACTTCCATATAACGATATCTGCATGACCAGAGATGGGGCCGTTTTGTTAAACGGCGATATGATCGAAGTCCTGGATGCGGCAACCGGACACCAGAAGGTTTCTTTTAAAGCCGACCTGGGCGGAGCTGAAGAGCATCTTCAGATGATACTGGGAAGTGAGGCTCCTGAAAATAATTTTCTGGAGTCTATCAGGTTCGTAACCGGCAAGGGTCGTGTCTGTTCGATTCGTGGCGGAGAGCTTGTGGCCGGTGATGTCAGCCAGTCTGTTTCAGAGAAAGACCTTCGTGATATGCGGGCCGGCCTTTATGTGCCGATGCATAAGTCTTATACCGGGAGCGACCTTATTTTCTGCCCGGGGGATAACAACATTATTCAGTATGAAATCGGTCTGACGAATGAGTCCTATCAGGGGATCACTTCTGCTCCAGGCGACAGGATCAATGTGACCGGAGGGGATCACCCTAAGCTGTTTGCTGCCGGAAACCAGCAATATCTTCTGAAAGGTGCTGACGGTTCATGGGAGATGCTGGATGCTTCCGGGAGTGAACCTGAAGTGCTTTGGCATGATTCGCTGGAGCAAATCGATAATACAGCAAAGGAAAAGTATCCCGAGGACGATCTCAGGAAGTTCCTGAAGAGATTATCATTTCTGGGAAAGGATCCCGGATCGGGAAAACTGCTGTTCTATGAATCCGATCTGTATGGTTTTGTTGAGATGGATCCGCAGACCGGAGGAATAAGTCTGGATATACTCTCCGCGATCCATGATGCCATGAAAGAGTCATCAGGCTCAGGCAATGGAGAAGCCTGGGGATTTAAAGTATTATGTCCGGTCATGACGGATAAAGGTTTCAACTGTATTCTGGAGATCCAGAAGAAAGATTCCTTTGTTTACCGGCTAGTGATCCACGATTCGAAGGGCAGCTCCGGTATGACAACTGATCTGGCGTCGACTGACGATGCAATAGATGATCTTGCATTATTTGCAGATACGGCAGGTAGGTATAATGTAGTGCTTGGACTGCAGGAAGGACCGAAACTGATCGATTCATCCGAGAAAAGGAGATTTGATCTGAACTATGCAGAAGGTAGTGATACATACAGAAATTATATGAATAACTTCTTCGTTGACAACAGGCCTGATGTGCTCTGCAGATTCGACCCTGAGCATGGGCAGTTTGCGATCAATTTCCTGGCTGTTAACAGGATCGTGATCTATGATGTTAAGGGGAACGTCATAAATCATATGGACTACTTCAATACTATTTACACCGACATGTTTTTCACTGACACTGCTCTGGTCTTGCTGACCGATGACGGGGTAGCAGAGCGTGTCAGGCGCAAGGATATGAAACATCTTAAAACAGCGAGGCTGGCAGATGACGCTTCAGGCCTTGTTGCTACAGGAACGGCCGGTGATGACATCTGGGTGCAGGGAAAGAATGATACAGCGTACTGCATGGATACCGAAGATCTTGCCTGCAAACAGCGTATCAGAAATGTCGGAGGCGCTGACTTTGATTGTGGACAGGTCGTGGTTTATGATATTCATAAAGATGAAGTAAAACTGGGAAGTCTGCGTGTGTATACTGACGAGGAGATAATCAGCAGGGCGAAGGAATACATCGGCGACAGAAAGATCCGGGAAGAAGACAGAGCCTACTTTGGCTTGTGACCCGGCAGACAGGATGGAATATATAAGGAGAATTCGAATGAAAGCAGACAAATACAGTGATTTCAGAAGGCTGGTGATCTACCAGATCTATCCTCGCAGTTTTAAAGATAATGATGCTGATGGAATCGGAGACCTTCAGGGAATCATCAGCAAGCTTGACTATATCCGGGAACTAGGGGCAAATGCCGTATGGCTTTGCCCATGCTTCAAGAGCCCTAATGAAGATAATGGGTATGATGTCTCAGATTACAGGGACATCATGGATGAATTCGGCACGATGAAAGATATGGACGAGCTTATAGAAGGGCTGCATTCGCGTGGGATGAAGCTGATCCTCGATCTTGTACCGAACCACACGTCGACAGACCACAGATGGTTCAGGGAGTCGCGCAAAGGAAAGGACAATCCGTACAGTGATTACTATTACTGGTTCGATGAGAAACCGAATGACTGGGAGTCGGCTTTCGGAGGCAGTGCGTGGCAGTATGATGAACAAAGAGGCCAGTATTATCTGCATACTTTCGCGGTCGGACAGGCGGATCTTAACTGGGATAATCCTGCTGTTGTAAAGGAAATGCAGGATATCGTGGATTTCTGGGTCGACAAGGGCTGTGACGGTTTCCGGGTCGATGTCATAGATTGTATCTCGAAAGATATCGATAACGGAAGCAATGAACACGGACCACGTCTTCACGAATACATACATGCGCTTTTCGGAAGGGAGAAGACAGCTCATCTGTTCACGGTAGGAGAGGGACACACAAACAGTATCGAAGATATAGTCCTTCACTGTGCTGCTGAGAGAGATGAACTTTCAACACTGTTCATATTTGAGCACATGGAGTGTGGACGCTCAGACAAGTTCACCCCAAAGAAGGAAGGGCTTGGGGCTCTCAGGGATTACCTTGTAAACTGGCAGAAGCTGACAGCAGAGCATGATCTTCTGTACAGCCTTTTCATTGAGAACCACGATCAGCCGCAGATGCTCTCCCGCATAGGCAATGACAGGGAACTCAGATATGAGACCGCAACGGATATAGCCGCGATGGTCTATATGCTTAAGGGCACGTCTTTCATTTATCAGGGGCAGGAGATCGGAATGCCGGCAGCGCATTATGACAGCATCGATGTCTTTGATGATATAGAGAGTCTCGGCCATTACCGCAAGATGCTGAGCAGATTCAGCCCGGAAGAGGCGCTTGAAAAGGTCAATTTCGGCAGCCGTGACAATGCCCGTCATCCGATGGCGTGGGACAGCAGCG
>JAZUNG010000111.1:0-3028 GCA_045604025.1 Lachnospiraceae bacterium
CCTCCATCCGATCCCAGATATGTCCGAGAAATCAGGTTCCCAGCCTCGTCCCATTCTTGCTCTATAGCAACATATCCCCCTGGCTGTGTTTCTAGATTCCCGTCATTGTCATAATAACCTAAGTTTCGCATTTTGGTATGGTGTTAATCATGCACGGTCACTCCAAGCATCTCAAGAAACATGCTGTCCCGCTCCAGCACTTCGGTTGACCATCGGGCAGAGCGGATCTGCGAGGAGACCTCCGTCCTTTCTATGGCGTCAAACCATGAGAGGAGCTCGTGTAATGACAGACCATTGAGCCATGTTAAGAGTTTCTGCTTTTTTCCTGCCATGGTTTTCTGCTTGCCTGTCCTCTTTGACTGTGTGATATCCGCCCGCAGCCTGCGCTTTATCATGGCTATGTCGTTCCAGAGTTTTTCTTCATAGCAAAGGGCTACAAACTGGATCATGACTTTGCCCATATAGTTTTCGCCGTACCATGAACGTACATGATTTCCATCAAGAGTATTCTTCTCTGCTCTGAAGTGATCCTCTATGTGTTCGCGGCAAATGTACTCCTCAAATGTCAGCACAGTGTCGGAAAGGAAGGATGCCCCGCCATAAGATACCAAAGCAAATATGCCAAAGTTCTCCTTCGCCTTTGCAATGGCCTCTTCATTGTATGAGATCTGGAGGGAACCCCAGTAGTCTCTCAGAAGGAAGAACTCATCAACAGTTTTCCTCGCCACAGGAGTCAGGGACTCCAGCGGATATCCTGATATCAGCTGGTCTTTCAGCTTCCTGAGGCCGGCGTTGAATTCGGCAGTCAGTTCAGAGCGCTTATATGTGTCAAGGAAAAAATGCAGATAGCAGATCCGTCTGGCTTCATCCTCACCTTCCCTGGACTGAAAAGTATGGAAGACCCGCTTTGTGATTCCCACCACATAGCCGCTTTCATCGCAGCACAGGCTCGATCCTTCCAACCTCTTCCGCTCCTTTTCGAGCCGTTGCTGTACCCAGTTGGTGCTTATCTCTATCCTGGAGATAAAACTGTATCCTTTGCTTATCAGTTCATAAGCATTTGAATCACTGTAGAACCCGTTGTCCGTCACGAGAATGACATCCCGCTCACCCATAATGCTCCGGAGCTGCTCAAGAGTGTTATGTATGGAGACAACATCTGGAATGTTGCCAGGTTGCAGTGCGAATGCAAGCGGCTCATGGGTACGCGAAGCGTAAAGATCCATCCATTTGATGGTTGGGAGCCCATCCTTGGACTTGTTGAAGCCGTACCTTGCTGCCAGCTGGTTTTCCGAATACGTGGAGACCGTGGAGCCATCAAGCGCCACAACCAGCTCATCTGCAGGCTGTCTGTCAAATCTGCGCTGAAAAAGCTGTTGCCGGAATGTTTCGTTCGTCCCAAGTTCACCGGTCAACCTGTGACAGATGTCCTTGGAAAGTCCCTCCTCATATGGGATGGGGTGCGTGAGCTGCCATGTTCGTATCCTTGAAAGCGGCTCGTTCGCAGAACAGACCAGAAACCTTGCACAGGAAATGAGCTTTTCCGCTGTTCCTTTATCCAGAAGAGATCGAATATCGGATTCTATTCCTGTCTCCGCAGCTATGTGGTCAAGAATCAGGCTTGAACCCATCCTCAGCCGCGTTGCTTTCTCTATCTGGGAGGCTTCTGATGCCTGCTTCCCGGAAAGCATGGAAGCTGGCGCCTTGTCGGCATCTGCCGACAGCCTGCGGTTTGATGGCTTCTTGGGGCGGGTTCTCAAAAGGACACGATCAGGATCGTCACTCTTGTACTTGCCGAGGAGCTTTTCACTCCCGACTTTGACCATACGTCTCTTATCAGGATCATAACGTTCTGTTCGTTCGTAGACATAAATATAGCCATTGCCTTTTGGAACATCATGCTGATACGTGGTAGTCTTTCCGGTAATTGGCCTTGACATATAGGGGTTCCTCCTTAACACCACACTATTATAAAAGATATGGTGTTAAAAATCAAGAACCCGATGGCCGCAAACCATTTATTTTACGCTGTTTTTCAAGGAACCAGGTTTTGATATGGTGTTTTTCACCACACCATAATCAAACATTTAGGAATCCATACAGAGTACTTGGCGTCAGTCCAGACGCTTCCGATGAAGAGATCAAGAGTGCTTGTCTACTTTGATACCGTCTGGAGAAAGTACATTGATGAAAAGCTGGAGTACGGTGAAATACAGAAAGCCAGTTATGATCGGTACAACAATGACTTCGACAGATTCTTCGTGAACCGTACCCACAACCTCTCTGGAAAGCGTTTCAGCAAGATTACAGAGGGTGATCTGGAACGATTTATCAAGATGACTATCTATGAGTTATCGTTGACGAGAAAGGCTTATACGGGGCTGAGAACAATCATCAGGGGAACCTTCAAGTATGGGAAGAAGCATCATCTGACCGATATCAGCATTACCCAGTTCTTCGGGGATCTGGAGATTCCGCGTGGAGCATTTACCCGCAAGGTGGTTGACAAGGAGAAGGAGATCTTCATGGAGGATGAGATTACCATCATAACAGATTATCTGCGTAATCATCCTACCCTGTATAATCTTGGAATCCTTCTCGCCTTTGAGACTGGTCTCCGTGTTGGTGAATTGTCTGCACTGAAGTTTACAGATATTATGAATGGGTTTATCAGGATTAGACGGACGGAGTATAAGTATCGTGACGAAAATGGGAAATGGATCATCACTGTCAAGGAGCATACCAAGTCCGATGCAGGAGCAAGGGATCTGATTATACCTGACTCAGCCAAGATTACTTTGAAACAGATCAGGCAGATTAACCCTGATGGAGAGTTTCTCTTCCAGACAGATCAGGGAAAGCGTATTCGCAGTCACGCTCTGAACAAACATCTCAACATTGTTTGTAAGACACTTGGAATCCCGTCACGGTCAATGCATAAGATCAGAAAGACTTATGGAACTACCCTGATCGATTCTGACGTCAACGAGAGTTTCGTCATGGAGCAGATGGGTCACGCTGATATTTC
>JAZUNG010000112.1:0-2313 GCA_045604025.1 Lachnospiraceae bacterium
CAAGGTGACAGGGCCTTATGCCGTGGGTGACTCCTGTGGAACTGAAGGATGTTCATACGCATGTTCTACAGGATTCTATGCTGGAAACCGCGCGGCTGAATACTCTGCAGAGAATACTCTGGGCGAGATAGATCAGGCTCAGCTGGATGCAGAGCTGGAGCGTATCTGGGCGCCTGCGCTGAGAGCAGGAGACCCCGATGCATATGTGACATGGAAAGAGATGTGGGGAGGCACCACACGTGTCATGCAGACATGCTGCGGTGAGTGGAAGGATACCTCCGTGCTGGAATTCGGTCTGATGTGGCTGGAGAGCATCAGAGACAACGAGATGCAGCAGATGTATGCCAGAAATCCCCATGAGCTGGGCAGAGTCCTGGAGTGCCAGACACGTATGAGGTCATCTGAGATGTTCATGCGCGCCGCCATAGCCAAGATCGAGAAGGATACCGAGAACTGGGGCAGCAAAGAACCGCCGGCAGAGATGAAGATACCGAAGGGATTCGGAGCTCCGACCCCTCAGTCATACGATTTCATGTATACGTATTTCGAGGACGGCGAGTTCAAGGCAGAGTTTAAGGAAGACAGATACTGGCTGCAGGGAGAAAATCTCCCCGGTTATCTGGAGAATTACCAGAAACACCGCGAAAAAGAAGGAAAGGAGCTGGCATAATGGAAGAGAACAGACAGAATATGGATGCTTATATCGTACCCAATCCCACAGGCCCCACAGTAGCCGTGTCGATAGATCCCAAGCTGTGCATAGGATGCAATGACTGTGCAAATGTCTGCCGTATCCAGACCATCCTGCCCAATCCTGAACCGGGCAAGCCGCCCGTAGTAGTTTATCCGGATGAGTGCTGGTACTGCGGAACCTGCGTGGAGGTATGCAGGACCGGAGCGCTGGAAATGCGATTCCCCATCAATGCGAAGATCTTCTTCAAGCGCAAGGATACGGGAGAGGTCTTCCGTATAGGCACAACACATACACCTGAGAAGAGCTATTTTGAAGAGCCGTACGGATGGAAGTAAGGGGGTGCCGGAATGAATATTAAGATCAATGGAATTGATATAGAAGCAAGAGAAGGCGAGACTATCCTCCAGGCAGCGTCAAGGGCAGGGATACGTATCCCGACCCTGTGCCACATGGAAGATATAGCGCCGGGAGGAGTCTGCGGTATCTGTGAAGTGCTCGCAGAAGGAAAGCCTGTTCGTGCCTGCATCATCAAAGCGAAAGAGGGCATGGAGATCCAGACCGATACCGAAGAGATCAGGGCAGCCAGAAAGGCGCGCCTTACAGAGCTGGCAGAGGGACACCGATTTGACTGTGAGTTCTGTCCCAGATGCAGTGACTGCGAGTTTATCAGAGTGCTGGCAGAAAACGGTATATATGATTTTGAGTACCAGAGAAGGTCCAACGAGCATCACAGGATAGCTCTCCCCGGAAATATCGTTCACGACGATACCCTGTGCCTGGGCTGCAGAAGGTGTGTGGCAGCATGCACGGATGGGTCTGTGTCAGTCGTAAAGACAGAGCAGGGATTCCGCTCCGCAGTTGACGCGGAGAAGTTTACCGGCAGCGGTGAGTGCGTGGCTGCATGCCCTACGGCCGCATTCAGTATTGATGAGACCGATGAGATACATGAGGCCAGAAGAGCGGTTCATGACAAAACAGCCTATGCGATCATCTCGCCGGATGCAGCAGCTGTATTCGGAGAGATGCTGTTTGATGCTGCGGGCGGTGACTTCGCAGGCAAGATGGCATCAATCATGAGAAAGCTGGGATTTAAGAAGGTATTCCTGGCTGACAGAGACCATTCAGTTGCAGCCATCTCGAAGGCGGTAAAAGCCGATGACTCTATCGTAACTCTGTCGGTATCAACCGTCACCGGACCGGCAAGGCCCGGAGCTGATATCGATATCACGATACAGACGCTCCTTACCATATTCAGAAGAGCATGTGTCAGCCGTACTACCATGGTACGTGTATGGAGAGCCGCAGAGCCTGAAGAATTTGACAGTGCAGATGGTGCGATCGCTGACGGCCCTGTCACATACAGCTTCGGCGGTGCCATGCCGCACAGAGACTGCTACATACGGAACATGCAGGATCTGAAGGAGCTCAGGACATCGGCGCTGGAAAAAATCCTGGGATAGTTTATAATATTAATGAATCTGCGGGCAGGTACACAGGCGTATCTGCCTGCAGACATGTTTGCAGAAATACCGACAATACGAAGAAGGAGGTACAGATGAAAGACAGTATCAATATCGCCATGCTGGGCACACGTGTGAAACTGGAGAAGTTTTCCGGAA
>JAZUNG010000113.1:0-39388 GCA_045604025.1 Lachnospiraceae bacterium
GTAATGTGGTTTTATAGATATCGCTGTTTCACATTACTTTTTTCGTAATCGATGTAATGCGGTTTATTTAATAATGCACATTCACATTACTTTTCAGCTGACTCCTGTAATGTGGTTTTATAGATATCGCTGTTCCACATTACTTTTCAGCTAATCCTGGTAATGTGTTATTTGAATAATCATCATTCAGCATTACTTTCTGGCTGATTCTTGCAGCGTGGGGTTCTAATAACCAAAAACACATTACCAAAAGCTGATGGCTGATAATGTGTTTTTAGAAATCCGTGATTATATCATTACTTTATTCAAAATAGAGGTAGTGTGACAATACAAAATCCGCCTTTGCACACTCAGCCCGAACAGGTTTAATTCAAAACCGGGCTTATCTCTTGTAGTAAACTACTACGCGGCGGTTGGGCTCTTCGCCCTCGCTCTTGGTAGTTACATGGCTGTCGCCCTGCAGATAAGAATGTATGATCCTTCTTTCATAAGGGTTCATGGGCTCCAGAACGATCTTATGTCTGGTCTTCTTAACCTTGCTGGCTACGTTCTTTGCCAGATTCTCCAGTGTCTTGGCCCTGCGCTCACGATAGTTTCTGGTATCCAGTTTCAGTCTGTAGTAATCTTCTTTCTCCCTGTTGGCAACGATGCTGGCTAGATACTGCAGAGCATCCAGTGTCTGTCCGCGTTTTCCGATGATGTCTCCCGAGAACTCGCTCTCTATATTGATGTCGATGGTCTTCTCGTCTTCATCAACAGAGATCTGAACCTCTGAAGGCATATCCATCTTCTCCAGTACTTCACTTAAGAATCCTGTGATGGTCTCTTCGAAATTCTCTTTTTTTCTGGCTCTGATGGTAGCATCCTTGGAAAACATACCAAACAATCCGCTGCTGCCTTCATTTATTACTTCATATTCTATATTGTCACTCGTTGTTCCGAACTCGATCAGAGCTTCTGTGATCGCGTCATCAACGGTTTTTGCAGTAAATTCTTTAAACTCCATGACTTTCTCCTATTTCTTATATTTCTTTCTGTTAACCGCGTCCTCAGGGTGGTCTTCATTATACTGCTGGACCATACCTGCCCTGGCCGCCAGTGAGTTAGCCGGTGGAGCAGTCTTGTTTACATGTGCATCGTCAACCTTGATATTGGCCTTTTCAGCTATGCTCATAGGTCTGCTAGGCTGTGCCTGTCCCTGAGCATTGATATTCTTGGTATTGATAGCTGCTGCAGAAGAGATAGTTGATCCTGCAACTCCGCCTTTTTCGCGTTTCTTTTTTGCCTTTTCTTCGGCCTTCTTCATGTTCTCTTCAACAAACTTGTCCATATCGATCTTACGGTAATGTTTGTTGATCAGTATCTGCAGGATAACCTGGAACAGTGAACTCATGCACCAGTAAATACCCAGTCCCGTGTTCAGGGTAAAGCAGATGTATACTGAGAACAGCGGCATGATGATCCCCATCATCCTTGAAGTAGCAGCAGACTGGTCATTGGATGCCGCACTCTGCTTGGTCTGTGTCAGCTTAAATGACAGCCACTGTGAAAAACCTGCGATCAGAGGGATAAGAACGGCGATAATGCCAACTCCTCCGGCAAGCATAAGGTTCCATGGGCTTTGGCTGATATCCCATCCCAGGAATGAGTTCAGTTTTACAAATGTCTGATGATTGCTGGCAATAGTCTGCGCTTCTGTCCCCGTAAACAGTGCCTGCAGGGCCGCCCAGCCCTTCGTAGGAAGAGTATACAGAGTAGAGATGATGGTATTGGAATCTCCATTTACAAGCGCTGATGATACTGTCGCCAGACCATCCCTCATTGTTTCACTTTCCTGAGCTGTAGTGATGATATTGGCTACAGGAGTGAGCGCTGCAGCGATCTTATCAATAGCAGTAGGGATGTTTCTGAGCGCGCCATACATCGCGATCAGGATAGGAAATGAGATAAATGACTGCAGACATCCGCCTGTCTGTGATACGCCATACTTCGCATATACAGCCTTGGTCTCGGCCTGCATAGCCTGCATGGAGTACTGGTCTCTCTGTCCTTTGTACCTGTTCTGAATAGCTGAAAGCTCAGGCTGCATTACATTTGTGAGCTTGGTAAACTTCTGCTGTCTGATAGTCAGCGGAAGCACGATCAGTTTGACTATGATCGTAAAGATGATAATGACCAGACCGATATTGGCTATTCCGATCATATCAAGGAACTTGTAGAGATAACCAAGAACCTCGCTGAACAACCATACGATCTGTTTGATGACCGGCCAGTCATAACAGCCGTTGCCCGCTGCCGCAGATGCTCCGCCGCAGGCTGAAATAAGAAAATTAAACACCTAGTCCCTCCTTTATGGTACCGGGTCGTAACCACCCTTTGAGAATGGATTGCATCTGAGTATCCTCCAGATGGCAAGTCCCAGCCCTTTAAGCGGGCCATACTTCTCAATAGCTTCTATCGCATACTGAGAACAGGTAGGGATGTATTTACAATGACTGTATCTTTTTAACCCGGATAAGTACTTTCTGTAAAATCTGATCATCGCGATCATGATTTTCTTGATCATTTTATTCACCGCTGCCCGAAATCCCATGCAGCCTGATCAGATGTGCGAAAGCATCTCTGACTTCTGCGAACGATCTGTCCTTTACTGAGCTCCTGGCAACAACCACCATATGGATGTCGTCCGGGATCTGCTCTTTGTGCAGCAGATAGCTCTCTCTGATCAGCCTTGTAATGTGGTGCCTTGTTACACTGTTTCCGACCTTTTTACTGACAGAAATACCTAAACGAAATTCTCCCTTCCCAGGGAGTACATACATAACAAGATACTTATTTGCTATAGACTTTCCTCTGCCGTATACTTCCTTAAACTGCAGAGAATTCTTCAATGTGCTGATATTTTTCATCCAATAAAAGAAGAAAGACCGCTCTCTTCTTTAAGTTAAGCTGCGGTCTTAGGCTGATAAAGCTTTTCTTCCTTTTGCTCTGCGAGCGGCAAGTACTTTTCTTCCGCCGGCAGTAGCCATTCTTGCTCTAAATCCATGAACCTTTGCTCTGGATCTTTTCTTAGGCTGAAATGTCATCTTACTCATAAGATTCCACCCCCTCGTCTTTCTATATTAGCTAATTGACAAAGCGTATGTGACAAAATAGCACCTAGTATTATATTGAAAGATCACCCCTTCGTCAAGGAAAAAATGTTTTATTTTCGGCATTACTTTAAAATCACACACTTATCCACTATGTGTATGAAGAATTGTGTATAACTTTTTTTATGTATTTTTAAAAATACATTCAAAAATGCCGTTTTTATGTGTATAACTACGGGTTATCCACACTCTTTTGTGGATGGTTTTTCCACATGCTTATTGAATTTTTTCCTTATTAATAGTAAAATATCTATTATATTGGAGCACTATGTAGCTTTATTAATGACAAGGTATTAGACATGTTAGAAACGATCCGTGAAAAATGGCCTGAAATATTAAATACTCTCAAACAGGAACATGATATTTCTGATGTTTCTTTTAAGACATGGCTGCTTCCGCTGGAAGTAAAAGCCGTTGAAGGCGATACCATTATTATCGTAGTTCCTGAAGAGACTATAGGTCTTCAGTACATCAAGAAGAAATATTACGTACCTCTCAAGGTATGTACCGAAGAGATCATAGGCAAGCCCTATGAGATAGAGTTCATCCTTCCAGATCAGCTGAATTCCCTGGAAACACCGGTTGCATCTGACGGCCCTCAGGAAGATATCTATCTCAAGGCCGGACTGAATCCGAAATATACATTTTCTTCATTCGTTGTCGGAGAAAACAGTAATCTTGCTCATGCCGCAGCTCTGGCTGTTGCCGAGTCTCCTGCCCAGATCTACAACCCTCTCTATATTTATGGAGGTGTTGGTCTGGGAAAGACTCATCTGATGCAGGCTGCTGCGCATTTTATCCTTCAGCACAACCCTGATATGAAGGTTTTATATGTCACATGTGAGACATTTACCAATGAGATCATCGATGCTATCAGAAACGGTGGTCCTCTCGCAAATGTACAGTTCAGGGAAAAATACCGCAACGCAGACGTTCTTCTGATAGATGACATTCAGTTTATCAGCGGCAAGGAATCTTCCCAGCAGGAGCTGTTCCATACATTCAATGCTCTGCATGACAACAATAAACAGATCATTATTTCATCAGATAAGCATCCGAAGGAGATAAATGATCTTGAAGCCAGACTGTGTTCACGGTTCCTGTGGGGACTGTCAGTAGACATCCAGTCTCCGAATTATGAAACACGTGTTGCCATCCTGAGAAAGAAGATAGAACTGGAGAATTACCCTCCGGTTCCGGATGACGTTCTGGAATATATTGCCACAAATGTTTCTTCCAATATAAGAGAACTCGAGGGAGCGCTGATCAAGATAGTAGCATATGCGAAGCTGACATCTTCTCCTATAGATTTGGAATTCGCGCAGAATGTACTTCATGATCTGTTTGAAGAGGCTCAGAAGGAGATCACTCCAGATATGATCATTAAGATCGTATCTGAACATTTTGGAGTAACACTGAATGACCTGACATCCAAAAAAAAGAACCAGGAGATAGTTTATCCGCGCCAGGTATGTATGTATCTGTGCAGATCTCTGACTGATGTAGCTCTTACACTGATAGGAAAGAAGCTCGGAAACCGTGATCATACAACTATTATCCACGGTTATGACAAGATTCAGAAGGAGCTGGATGAGAACGAGAAGGTCCGCAACGATATTGAAATACTTAAGAAAAAGATTATCCCCGGATAATCCACAGAATATCAACTTCAACGCTTTTGAAATGTTGGTAAAGTATTGATAAGTCTGCTGCATTTTTTTATTAAGTTTCTGCCGGTCATTTTTATAAACATTTTTTCAAGGCAGGAACAACATAACAATTAACATCTGAATTTATTGAGTTTAAGCCATTTAAACGGTGTTTCAACAAATTCACACAACCTACTACTACTGCGTATAAAATTATATATAAATATATATACGAAACCGGAAGGAGAATTACTTATGAAAATATCCTGTTCAAAATCTGATCTTTTAAATGGTCTGAACATCGCCATGAGAGCAGTACCTTCTAAGACTACTCTTCCTATTCTGGAATCATTTCTGATCATTGCTGATGATGATATCAGAGTTATCACTAATGACAAAGATATGGGTATTGAGACCAGTGTCTTGGGAACTGTACAGGAAAAAGGACGTATCGCTGTTGACGCAAGGGTCTTCGGAGAGATTGTAAGAAAGCTTCCTGATAATGACGTTCTGATCGAATCAGACAACAATCAGAAAATCAAGATCACCTGCGAAGAGAGTGAATTCAATCTCAATGGTAAGAACCCTGATGAATTTCCAGAGCTTCCATATACTGAGAATGAAAAGAAGATCGTTATCTCTCAGTTTATATTAAAAGAACTGATCAGACAGACTATATTCTCCATCTCAGTAAATGATACAAACTCTATGATGAGAGGTGAGCTGTTTGAAGTTGATGGAGACAAGCTGAAAGTTGTTTCACTGGACAGCCACAGAATATCAATAAGAAAAGAAACCCTGGCAAACAGCTATGACAAGATCAGAGTCATAGTACCCGGAAAGACTCTTAATGAGATCAGCAGGATCATCGGCGGAGGAAAGGATGATATTGTTGAGATAGCATTCGACAAGAACTTCGTTAAGTTTGAATTTGACAATACCATGGTACTGTCCAGGCTGATCGATGGTGAGTTCTTCAATGTTGACCAGATGATCTCATCTGATTATGAGTCAGAGATAAAGGTTAACAAGAATGATTTCCTTAACTGCATAGACAGAGCATTCACTCTGACCAGAGAAGGTGAGAAGAAGCCTATAGTACTGGATATCAGAGATGAAGAGATGAATATCGATATCAATACATCTCTTGGTTCCATGAACGCACATCTGCCGGTATTTAAGACAGGTAAGGATATCTACATCGGATTCAATCCGAAGTTCTTTATCGATGTACTTAAGGTCATCGACGATGAGGAAGTATGCATTTACTTTGTAAACTCCACAGCGCCTTGCTTTATCAGAAATGCTGAAGGAGATTACATCTACATCATCCTTCCTGTAAATATTAACAGGTAGTTTTAATGATCTATCATGTGACAGTGCTGACGATTTCCCTCGAAAACGCATTCGCTGATTGTTTTCTCGGAAAATGTCAGCCACTGTCACATTGTACTTATAAAATATATGAATAAGATTTTTATAAGAGATGAGTATATCAAGCTCGGGCAGGCGATGAAACTGGCCGGTATAGTAGGTAGCGGAGTGGAAGCAAAGTTTCTTATTCAGGATGGGCTGGTCAAGGTTAATGATGAGATCGAGCTGCAGCGCGGCAAAAAGCTGTACCCGGGAGACGTCTTCGAATACGACGGAGAGCAGGTTATGGTATGCAGTTAGGATTGCTGGAACTTAACAATTTCAGAAATTACGGATCGCTATCCATAGAATTCAAAGACGGAATTAATATCATATATGGGGAAAATGCACAGGGAAAGACCAATATTCTCGAGAGCATTTACATGTGCTCAACAGGTAAGAGCCATAAGGGAAGCAAAGAAAAGGAAATAATCAGAAAAGACGCTTCTGAAGCTCATGTCAAAGCAATATTTCATGGTGAACTTTCTGACAGAAGAGTAGATATTCATCTTAAGAAAAATAAAGAAAAAGGCATAGCACTCAACAGAGTTCCTTTAAAGAAGCTGAGCGAACTGTACGGCAATATTTATGTCGTAATGTTTTCCACAGAGGATCTGGATATTATCAAAAGAGGGCCTTCTGCAAGAAGAAGGTTTATGGATATTGAGCTCTGTCAGATAGATCCGTTGTATGTGGAGGACCTGATCAATTACAACAGGATCATTAACCAGAGAAGAGAACTCTTTAAGAAAATAGAGGAAGAACAGGGGTCAGCAGCCGAGCTGAACGATACCCTGGATATATGGGATCTGCAGCTGGTGAACTTTGGATCAAAGATCATAAAGAGACGCAGAGAGTTCATAGATGAACTGAATGAGATCATATTTGACATTCACTACGATATCACTTCAGGAAAGGAAAAGATCCATCTGAACTATGAACCTTCGGTCACTGAAGATGATTTTTACGAAGAGCTGCTGAAGAACAGGGAAAGAGACAGTATCCTGAAGCAGACAGGTGTAGGGCCGCACAGAGATGACTTCTCATTCTTTGACGGTTCAACGGACATCAAGATCTACGGAAGCAACGGACAGCAAAGAACATGCGCCCTTACACTCAAGCTTTCAGAAATCAGGATGATAGAAGAGCGAAAACATGAGAAACCTGTCCTTCTGCTGGACGATGTACTCTCAGAACTCGACAGGAACAGACAGAGAGAACTGATCAGGGCACTTAAAGATACACAGACTATCATCACCTGTACAGGCATAGATGAGTTTGTTGAAGAAGAAATGAAAGACGCCGCAAGGTTTTACATACAGGACGGAAGATTAATATAAGTATTCCGAGAGGACAATATGGGAGAAAATTTATCATTAGAGAACACTGAAGTAACTGAAGAATATGGTGCCGATAATATTCAGGTGCTCGAAGGCCTGGAAGCCGTCAGAAAGAGACCTGGTATGTATATCGGCAGCATCTCCTCCAGAGGACTCCACCATCTGGTCTATGAGATCGTCGACAATGCTGTAGATGAGGCTCTGGCAGGATACTGCACAGAGATCAACGTAACGATCAATCCGGACAATTCCATCACTGTAGTTGATAACGGACGAGGTATCCCTACCGGTATCAATCATAAAGAAGGAGTTTCTGCTGTAGAGCTGGTATTTACCAAGCTTCATGCCGGCGGTAAATTCGGTGGTGGCGGTTACAAGGTATCAGGTGGTCTGCATGGTGTAGGAGCGTCTGTTGTAAATGCACTGTCAGAGCATCTGGAAGTTACCATTTACCGTGAGGGAAAAGTACATTTCCAGACATATTCAAGGGGACATGCTCAGGGAGAGCTGCAGATACTCGGAGATTGCCCAGCAGAACATACAGGTTCAACAGTATCATTCCTTCCTGACAGAGAGATTTTTGAGGAGACGGAGTATGATTTCAAGACTCTTCAGACCAGACTCCGTGAGATGGCATTCCTTACAAAAGGATTGAAGATCACTCTCGAAGATACCCGTGAAGGCAAGGAACAGAAGAAAACATTCCACTATGAGGGAGGCATTACAGAGTTCGTAGCGTATATAAACCGCTCAACTCAGCCTCTTTATGACAGCGTACTGTACTTTGAGGGCATCAAGAACAACGTTGCTGTCGAAGTGGCTATGCAGCACAACAACGGATATAACGAAGGAATATATACCTTTGTAAATAATATCAATACTCCTGAGGGCGGAACTCATCTGGAGGGTCTTAAGAGAGCACTGACACGTGTCTTCAACGACTACGCCAGAAAGAACAAGATTCTGAAGGATAAGGAAGACAATCTGACAGGTGAAGATATCCGTGAGGGACTCAGTGCGATTGTATCTGTTAAGGTTGAAGACCCCCAGTTTGAGGGACAGACCAAGCAGAAGCTCGGAAACAGTGAGGCGAGGGCAGCTGTTGAATCAGTAGTAAGCGAGCAGCTGACATATTATCTGGAGCAGAACCCTCAGGTAGCCAAGATCATCTGCGAGAAATCGCTCCTGGCGCAGCGCGCCAGAGATGCGGCCAGAAAGGCACGTGAGGCAACCAGAAAGAGCCCTCTTGCAGGCGGTGGTCTGCCCGGTAAACTGGCTGACTGCTCAGATAAAAATCCTGAAAACTGTGAGATATTCATAGTCGAGGGAGATTCCGCCGGTGGCAGTGCAAAGAAAGCCAGGATCCGTAAGACTCAGGCCATCCTTCCTCTGAGAGGCAAGATCCTGAATGTTGAGAAGGCCAGACTGGACAGGATACTTGGAAATGCTGAGATCAGGACCATGATCACAGCATTCGGAACAGGTATCCATGAAGACTTCGATATCAGCAAGCTCCGTTATCACAAGATCATCATCATGACTGATGCGGACGTAGACGGAGCGCATATTGCGACTCTGCTGCTGACATTCTTCTACAGATTCATGCCTGAGCTGATCCGTCAGGGATATGTATATCTGGCAAAGCCTCCTCTGTATCAGGTGACCAGAAACAAGAAGCAGTACTATGCCTACAGTGACGCGGAGCTGAACAGCATCCTTGAAGAGATCGGAAGAGACAATCAGAACAAGATCCAGCGTTACAAAGGTCTGGGTGAGATGGATGCCAGCCAGCTCTGGGAGACTACTATGGATCCCAAGACCCGTATCCTGTCCAAGGTTATCATCGATGATGAGAATCCTCAGGATCTCGACGTCACATTTACGACCCTTATGGGAGACGAGGTTGAGCCGCGCAGAGAATTCATTGAAACTAATGCGAAGTACGCTACAAATATAGATATTTAAGGCCCTGTCAGGCGTAGGGCATGCGCAGGCCTTGATCTGACTAAAGAAAACAGGTGAATTAATGGACGAACACATTTTTGACAAAATAGAAGAAGTCGATCTGAAACAGACCATGGAGTCTTCTTACATCGATTACGCGATGAGCGTTATCGCATCGCGTGCGCTTCCCGATGTAAGAGACGGTCTCAAGCCGGTACAGAGACGTGTCCTGTACTCTATGATCGAACTGAACAACGGTCCTGACAAGCCGCACAGAAAATGCGCGCGTATCGTCGGTGATACCATGGGTAAATATCATCCTCATGGAGACTCATCCATCTATGGCGCGTTGGTAAATATGGCTCAGGAATGGTCAACTCGTTATCCTCTGGTTGACGGACACGGAAATTTCGGTTCAGAAGACGGTGACGGCGCTGCTGCCATGCGTTATACCGAGGCAAGGCTTTCGAAGATCGCCATGGAGATGCTGGCCGATATCAATAAGAATACTGTTGATTTTGTTCCGAACTTCGACGAGACAGAGAAAGAGCCTGTGGTCCTTCCTGCCAGATATCCGAACCTGCTGGCAAACGGAACTACTGGTATTGCAGTAGGTATGGCCACCAATATTCCTCCGCACAATCTGACAGAGCTGGTGGATGCAGTGGTCAAGATCATTGATGACAAGATCGAAGACGCTGAAACGACTATCGACGATGTCATGAGGATTGTAAAGGGACCTGACTTCCCTACCGGAGCAACTATTCTGGGACGCCGTGGCATAGAGGAAGCCTATAGGACCGGAAGAGGCAAGATCAAGATCCGTGCGGTCTCTGAGATAGAGCCTATGGAAGGCGGAAAGAACAGGATCGTTATAACTGAGCTTCCGTATCTGGTCAACAAGGCCAAGCTGGTCGAGAAGATCGGAGACCTTCATAAAGAGAAAAAGATTGACGGCATCACAGATCTGCGTGACGAAACTGACCAGACAGGTACACGCGTAGTCATCGAACTGAGGAAAGATGTCAATCCGAACGTCATATTAAACCAGCTCTACAAGCATACCCAGCTTCAGGACAGCTTCGGTGTGATCATGCTGGCGCTGGTCAACAACGAGCCCAAGATCTTTAATCTTCTGGAGATGCTCAGCTATTACCTGAAGCACCAGGAGGATGTCGTAACCAGAAGGACCAAATACGATCTTAATAAGGCCGAAGAAAGAGCCCATATTTTGGAAGGACTCCTGATAGCGCTTGACAATATTGATGAAGTGATCAGGATAGTCCGTTCCAGCCGTACCACACAGGATGCCAAGGATGCACTCTGCGAAAGGTTCGGACTGGATGACGCTCAGGCACAGGCCATAGTTGATATGAGGATCCGTGCTCTTACAGGTCTGGAGAGAGAAAAGCTTGAGGAAGAGCTGGCAGATCTGCTGAGCAAGATCAAATACTACAAAGAGATCCTGGCAGATGAGAAGAAGCTTCTGGGCGTGATCAAGGAAGAGATTATCATCATGAAGGAGAAGTACGGCGATCCGAGAAAGACACATATCGGCATCGACGACGGAGAGCTGGAAGATGAGGATCTGATCCCTGACCAGAACGAGGTCATCACTCTGACCAAGCTGGGCTATGTAAAGCGTATGTCTATCGACACCTTCAGAGCTCAGAACAGGGGCGGACGCGGCATCAAGGGCATCCAGACTCTGACAGATGACGTGACCGAGCAGATGATCATCACCAATACACACAATAGCCTGCTGTTCTTCACCAATACAGGACGTGTGTTCAAGATGAAGGTTTATCAGATACCCGAGGCATCACGTACAGCCAGAGGCACAGCCATAGTAAACCTCCTGCAGCTGCAGCCCGGAGAGAGCGTTGCTACAGCCATGGCGGTCCAGACATTTGACGGTGCCAGAAACCTCATCATGGCAACGAAGAAGGGCATGGTCAAGAAGACCGAGCTGTCAGCATATGAAAATATCCGCCAGACCGGTATTATCGGCATCGGACTCAGAGAAGACGACGAGCTGATCGAGGTTAAGCCAAGTGACGGTGAAAGAGATATCATTCTGATCTCCAAAAAAGGCAAGGCCATCCGCTTCAACGAGGAAGAGGTCCGTCCTACAGGCAGAGGATCCATGGGCGTAACAGGTATGCGTTTCGCAGACGATGATGAACTGATCGCCATGATCATGGACATTCAGGGTGAATGCATCCTCTTCGCTACTGAAAACGGTATGGGCAAGCGTACTCTGGTTGAGGAGTTCTCTGCTCAGCACCGTGGAGGCCAGGGAGTTCTGTGCTACAAGATCAGCGACAAGACCGGAGACCTGGTGGCTGCCAAGGCAGTTAATGAAGGCGACCATATCATGATGATCACCAACGAAGGCATCATCATCAGGACATCTGTTGATTCGGTTTCAATCATCGGAAGAAATACTCAGGGTGTCAGACTGATCAATCTGGGCAGTGAGGATGTCAAGGTCAAGAGCCTGGCCCGTCTGGGCAGGGAGATGATCCCTGAAGAGCCGGAGGAAGTACTGGCAGAAGGCGAAGCATCGGATGAAGGTGATGTAACAGATATAGAAACCGCTCCAGAAGATGCTGGCGGAGCAGAGGATACACCAGAAGATGTTTCAAATGAATCTGAAGTATAAGCTGCTGTAAAGCAAACAGTAATATCACAGGGTCTGAATTCTGATCTCAGAGTTCAGACCCTGTTTTTTGTGTGGCAGAGCGGTTTTTCAATCTTGCCCGATCATATGAATAATATGCGTTAACCAGGCTGCGGTAGCCGAGAGCCTTTAGCTCGTCGTAGCGGACATTGTAGCGGGACTTGGTATTGGAGCCGCTGATCAGGCGGCGGATGCAGTCTTGAGCATATTCATCTATAACGTGGAGGCTCAAGAAACTTTCATAAAGACATATTGACCTGAAGAGGCATTTCTTTTACACTTCTTTAGCAGAGGCTTTGACCTTGTAGAAACATCAGACAGGGAGCACTATCATGAAGCATCGCTTAGAAAAGAAGCAGCCGCGCGGCATATTCTGGCGCATACTGCTGATTATCGTATCTTTCATCTTCGTTGCAGTTCTGGAGCTGGGAAAGCATACCATTCTCGGGTGGATCCTGGCAGCAGTGGTCATCTGCGCGTTTATCATCATCAGGATAAAAGTACTGAAAGGAAAGGGAAGAGGCATCAGGTTCCTGGCATGGGTGTGCCTGATAGCTGCATTTGCCTGCATAGTGTGGGTATCATGGCCTCCTTATAAGGCTATCCCCGCAGTTTCCGGAAAGACAGCAGGCATGACTGATGTCATCCATGTGGCCCAGGGAGACCTCACCGGTGTGATCACCGAGGACGGTGAAGTAGAGGTATATGCGGGCATCCCGTATGCAAAGCCCCCTGTTGGAGACCTCAGGTGGAAGGAGCCTGTGCCCGCGGATCCGTGGGAAGGCGTGCTGGCAGCAGATCATTTTGCGCCTATGTCCATGCAGACCAGGAATCTCCCGATATACTATTCGCTGGCCCAGATCATCGGCTATCATGATTATGTGCCGTTCAATTTCAATGACAACTATCAGGAGCCAGTCAGTGAGGACTCGCTCTACATAAATATCTGGAAGCCAGCCGGCGACGTGAAGGATCTGCCGGTATTGGTCTATGTACACGGAGGATCGCTCCAGACCGGTCAGCCATGGTATCAGGATTATGCCGGACTGGGTCTGGCCCATGAGGACGTGATCGTAGTGGACATGGGCTACCGTCTGGGCATATTCGGGTTCTTTGCAGACCCGGATCTGGCAGCAGAGTCGCCCAATGGAACCACAGGAAATTATGGCCTCCTCGATCAGATCCTGGCCCTGCACTGGGTGCAGGACAACATCTCTGCATTCGGAGGGGATCCGGGCAACGTAACTCTGGCGGGAGAGTCAGCCGGCTCTGCCTGCATCACGGCGCTGTGCACATCTCCTCTGGCAAAGGGGCTGTTCAGGAGAGTATGCGGAGAAAGCTCCACGGTCACGGCGCCCAAACCCGCGCATTCATTCAGACTGCTGAACGAAGCATTCCAGACAGGAGAGGAGACGCTGGAACGCTTCGGAGCATCTTCCGCGGATGAGCTCCGCGCCATACCTGCGGACAAACTCGCACCCGAGCTGAATTATCACCACCATATGACGGTCGACGGATATGTGCTGACAGAGACTCCATATGAATCATATGCGAAGGGTATCCATAACGAAGAAGCCCAGTTCCAGGGTTACAACAAAGAAGAAGGCGCTCCGTTCATCCTCTTCTCACAGGCAAACATGAAGAACTACGAGCAGAAGGTCAGGGCTTCATTTAAGGGAGAATACGGAGACCGTATCCTCCAGCTCTTCCCGGCTGAGACAGATGCCGAGGCCCGTAGAAACTGGGCGGATCTCAATACGATCTTCCTCTTTACATATGGACATTACTGCTGGGAGAGGCAGGCACTGGCCAATGACATCCCGGTCTATGTATATTATTTCACGAAGGAGAATGGCAGGCTCGGATCATGGCACAGCGGTGAGGAAGTCTATCTCTATGGAAATATTCCTGCAGGGTCGTCCCTCTATGATGAAAACGACAGGGACTTAAGCCGCAATATGCTCCTGTATTACCGGAACTTCATAGCTACCGGTGATCCCAACGGAGAAGGCCTGCCCGAATGGCCTGCCAGCACCGGAGATTTCACAGTTCAGGAATTCGGCGAAAAAATAGCGCACGTCGGTGCGCCATATGCCGAAGCCTACGAGATACTGGATGAGATGTATGATTTTCAGCGGTAGAGAATAATAGCTCCTCCGCTCAGATCATCAAATGAATAGTCGTACAGGTCTGTAAAATAATGTATATACCCACCGTATCCTCTCTCGAGATATACGAGATCGGGGATACGGTCGGGGTTCAGTCTATAGTATTCTGACATTTTTCTGAAATTCCCATCAGTGATCACACCGTTCAGGTCGGACTGCCATGCGGAAAAAGACGCGTTGCGTCTACCTGAATTCAGAAGATACATCCATGTATAGTTACTGCAGAATGTCACATATTCCGCGTCCGGATAGTTTTTATCTATGTATGACTTGAGCGAGAGTGTGTCGCGGTACAGGTCTGCTGCCGGATTGGACAGGAGCAGGCCTTTTTCCACACCCGCATTCTGAGGGGTGGACTGAAGAGTGTTCATTTCTTCCCAGAACACGGTCTTATATCTGAGTATACCTTCATTTACCATGAGACTCACAAACAGCAGAAACGCTGCGACAGTTGCAATGCTTCTTAAGGACCCGGATTTCTCTCTGGCGATATCCGCGGCGCACAGGAAGATGATCATGATGCTGCCCACCAGGGGTACGGTCGATGCCGAAGAAATAGCATAGAACGTCTGGTTGGACGATGCGTGCAGACACAGAGAATAGATCATGCCCGGGAGCCACACTTCACATAGCACCCTGCGGGTCAGTTCCTTCCAGCTGAGGACAGCGCAGAAGAGTCCCATGATGTTCAGCGGGAACATGATGAAGTTCAGATAACCATCCACAAATGCAGTGATGAAGACGATAACGATCGTGAACACGGCCGCGCAGATGAAATATACAGCCCTGCGCACGGCATTCTTTCTGTCGATCGCAGCGACTATGGTCAGTACCAGCACCAGCGCATAGCCTATGCTGGAGATCTTGTTCGCAAAGAGAATGGATGTGAAGTATGTCACGATCAGATGGACGGGTCCGCCCGTAGTGTGGTCGGGGTCATTCAATATATAAGGAAATGCCGCTGTTATCTGAGCCAGAGATGCGCGGCTGAGAACGAATACCGCGAAAGCAGCCGCGATAATGGCCGCTCCTATCGTAAAGAAGAGCCAGCATCTGAAGGTGAGCAGCACTTCTCTGGGTTCTTTCCCTCTGCGGACTATAGAGTAGATGACTACAGCTATGAACCACAGGAAATACTCTGAAATCAGATATGGATTGCACAGCACCGCCATGGCAAAGAAAGCTCCGGCAAATGCGTACTGCAGCCGGGGTACTTTCCGGGCAGTCAGAAGGATCACCAGGCTGATGGTGAGGTTGATGATACCCATCGAGTTGTATGACAGTGCCATGATGCCGAAAGGTACATACAGCATGAATACAATCGATGCGATCACTGCAGCGGGCTGGCCGATACGCCTGAGTCTGAAGTAAATGAACGCTGACGCAAGCGACTGCACGATCACAAAGATATATCTGAACGCCAGGAGCATGCCTTCGGTATGCCCCACTATCATCATATAGATCTGCATGATCGGATAGAGGAGGAAACCGGACAGCTGGGAGACGTGCCATTCGTGCACGAACAGTCCGTCACCCTGGACGAGCCTGTAGGGGATGGTCAGATAGAAGGATTCATCGATATTTCCGAATCCGTATCTGCATTTCCACCATATAAATATAAAGGAGCCTGCAAAAAGCAGGAACCAGATGACATCCCAGAATATTCGGATAGTGCGCTTGCTGTTTTCCATTTTCACCTCGCTGATATCTGTAAATATATCACATGTGAGGGGCATTTTCCACGGTTAAACATAAAAGGAGTTTGAAGGGGATGCGGGCCGGTGATATAATTAAACTAGCAGGATATATGTATGATAGAAGGAGGTAAGATATGGACGGAGTTTTCAATTTTACGACAATCATTATCATAGCGGTGATCGTGATACTCGTTCTGCTGATCATTTGCAATATCAGGATTGTTCCGCAGGCACATGAGTTTATTGTGGAACGCTTTGGAAAATACAAGAGGACCTGGACGGCAGGTATTCATATCAAGATTCCTTTTGCGGACCGTGTGGCGCGCAGGATCACACTCAAGGAGCAGGTACTGGATTCGCCCCCGCAGCCGGTCATTACCAAGGATAACGTAACCATGCAGATAGACACGGTCGTATTCTTCAAGGTATTCGACTCCAAGCTCTATACCTACGGAGTCATAGACCCGATAGTAGCATTGGAGAATCTGGCAGCTACCACACTGCGTAATATCGTTGGCGGCCTGGACCTGGACGGCACCCTGACCTCGCGTGACCAGACAAATGCTCTGATGACACAGGCACTGGACGTGGCTACGGACCAGTGGGGTATCAAGGTAACCAGAGTTGAGCTCAAGAATATCATCCCGCCGAAGGAGATCCAGCAGGCGATGGAGAAGCAGATGAAGGCCGAGCGTGACAAGAGAGAAGCCCTCCTGCAGGCAGAAGGACACAAGGCAGCCGCCATCACCAGGGCAGAAGGTGACAAGCAGGCCATGATCCTGGCAGCAGAGGGTGAGCGTGACGCAAGGATCGCCAGAGCAGAAGGTGAAGCCAAAGCCATACTGCTGCAGAAGCAGGCAGAGGCTGACGGCCTGCGTGCTCTCAAGGAAGCAGCGCCTGACAACGCCGTACTGGAGCTCAAAAAGTTCGAGTCTCTCGTAGCCCTGTCCAGAGGCAACGCAGCCAAGATTATCGTTCCTACAGATGTTGTGGACACGGCAAAGAAGACCACGCTGTTTTCAGAGCTGACCGAGCTGGGCAGCCATACTGATCCCATGCCGGCACCCCCTGAGGCAGCCAAAGACGATCCATGTTGCGATAACAACCCGAAACTGATGTAACAGAAAGGAAAATATATGAAACCATATGCGATAGGTGTGGATGTCGGAGGCACCACTGTAAAGATAGGCATTTTTCTGACTGAAGGCAGACTGGTGGAGAAGTGGGAGATACCTACCGATACCAGTGACGGCGGCTCACATATCCTCCCGGATATTGCGGAGGCGGTAAAGATGAGACTCAGGACCAGACAGATACCTGATACCTTCATCGAAGGTCTGGGCATTGGAGTTCCGGGTCCCGTGACCGGCGACGGCGTGATCCACAAGTGCGTCAACCTGGGCTGGGATGTATTTAATATAGAAGAAACCATGTCTGAGCTGACAGGCTGGAGAGTGAAGGCCGGCAATGATGCCAATGTCGCTGCTCTTGGCGAGATGTGGCAAGGAGGAGGCCAGGGCCACGAAGACGTTGTGATGGTAACACTCGGAACCGGAGTCGGAGCAGGAGTGGTCTGCGGAGGCAGGATACTGGCCGGAGTTCATGGTGCCGGAGGCGAGATCGGGCACTTCTGTGTAAACGAAAATGAGACCGAAAGCTGTGGCTGCGGTAAGAAAGGCTGCCTGGAGCAGTATGCGTCCGCCAACGGTATCGCCAGACTGGCTGCCAAGAAACTCTCAGAAACCGACGCACCATCGGTTTTGCGCGGGCTGAATGAAGTGACCAGCAAGGATGTATTTGATGCAGCCAGAGAAGGAGACGCGCTGGCAGCAGAACTGGTTGAGGATTTCGGAAAGACTCTGGGCATAGCCCTGTCTTGGATATCCAGCGTGGTCGATCCTGCAGTGTATGTTATCGGAGGCGGGGTATCCAAGGCGGGCACGATGGTTACGGATGTCGTAAGGAAGTATTTCGTTCCGAACGCATTCCATGCATGCAGAGAGACCGAGTTTGCCCTGGCAGAGCTGGGAAATGACGCCGGCATTTATGGCGGCGTACGCATGATAGTGGGCGAGTAAGATTCTTACTTCTTGAATGAATAGTATCTGGAGGGTGATCTACATATTTGACCAGATTCCATGCTCAGAGTTTCCAAAAACTCTACCAATGACCAGTTTGTTGTTAGATGTTTTCCAAAAACTCCAACAGTGACCTGACTGAAAGAGTTTTTTTCCAATTACTTCAGCCGTGACCAGTATTTAAGAATGATTTTTCCAAAATAACCGGGCGTGACCATTGTACATTGGTCACGCCTGTACTTTTTGGAAATATACCATATAATAACTGGTCACAGCTGGAGTTTTTGGAAGGAGCAGTTAAATAATATGGTCATGAGTGGAAATTTTGGAGGGAACAGTTAAGCAATTTGGTCATAGCTGGAGATATTGGAAAAACAGTTAAGCAATTTGGTCATAGGCGGAATTTTTGGAAGAGGCTCGTTAAAATATAGCAAAAGTCAAGTCGTATCAGGCTTGACTTTTTTGTTTACCTCAGTTAAAATATTTAATAAGAGTTAATTATTTAGAAAAAGCGACAAATAAATACCGGACAATATATTAAATGATATATTAATTATTATCCGGACAGAAAGGAAATCGGTATATGGATTTAATCCGCAAAGAAGCAATTCATCAAGGCGCTGAGGGGCGTTTTGATGGTGAGAGAGGAAATTTCGCCAGCAGGTCGGATGGCTATGGAGGCAGACCGGAAGGGGTGAAAAGACAGATGAGTGGTCAGAGCGGCTTCGGAGGCCGCGGTGGTCGTCCGGGTGGCGGTCCGGCAGAGCTGCTGAAGGGTAAGCTTGCCGGTATGGAGAACGGCCAGATCCTGTTTGTGGGATCTGTTAACTGTCTGAGACATAAACCCTATCTGGGGATCGGACAGCTGATGCAGGAAGGCAAGGCGTCCATCCTGTGCCCGACTATGAGTGATTTTTCCAGCGGCAGATATCTAAATCAGATAGAGGAAGCAGTAGCAGAGCTCGCAGCAGAGAGGAATACGAAGAATTTCGTTATCGTCTGTGGCTGCCAGTGGGTCATTCTGTCAACTGACGGAGATATGATCGTGGAGAATCTAGCCAGAGATCACGGCATACACGCGGTTATCAGTCAGGACGATCATCTGGAATTCGGAGATCACGAGTAGGAGGGGAGAGATATGAAGAGACTGTGGAAATACATTCCGCCCTGCCTCTCAGACGTGATTGGATTTCAGGCGGTAATGAATACAACTGACGGTCTGGGCATCATCGATGATCCCGGATCATACAAGCCACTCGGCATCATGGGCGTAGGTCAGAACGGAGGCATGGCATTTGGAGCCGGAGGCCGCGGAGGACGTCCTGGTGGCAGACCGGATTTTGGCGGACATGTAGGCCCCGGTGGACCGGGAGGTAGGCCAGACTTTGGTGGACATGGAGGCCCCGAAGGCTTCGGCGGTCGTGGCCCCGGAGGCAGGCCCGGATTCGGTGGTGAACGTAGCGGCCGTGGCGGTGGCAAGGGCAACGGCATGGGCATGATCATCGGTGATCAGAGAGTGTCGGATTCGGGCCTCAGGAACGAAGACATCATCAGCGGCACAGAGAGGAAACTGGTACAGACATTTGAAAATTCCAAAAGGATCGATCCGAAGTTCGTACTGCTGTGCAATGCTCCTTCATCAGCCATGATCAGCTCCGATCTGGAAACCGCTGCAGATAAGATCTCGGCATCGGGCGGCATCCCTGCTACAAACGTGAAGATCTACGGTGACAAGGACTATCTGTATGGAGCGTCACTGACATTTGAAACCATCGGAAAGCTCCTGATGGAGAGTGCACCCCGAAAGGAACGCGCAGTCAATATCATCGGCTGTCATATCATCGACTGGAGCGAAGAGACCACAGATGCATTCACAAAAGTGATCGAAGCCCAGGGCATAGAGGTCCTCAGCAAATGGGGAGCAAACGGTCTGAACACCGAAACCATCAGGAAGGCAGCGCAGGCCAGCCTGAACCTGGTAGTAAATATTTCCGGACTGCGGCTGGCACAGTATATGGAGAGCGAGTTCGGTATCCCTTATATAGCATGCGCTCCGTTTGGAAAGGAACAGCTGGACGAACTGCTCGGGAAGATGAACGAGATGATCGCGGATCCGCATGCAGAGTCCTGCGTGCTTGGCCTGGAGGGCAGCACAGACCATTCAGAGGGTTATGATGCGGTCGTGATCGGAGAACAGCTGTTGTGCAACGCGCTCCGCCGCGTACTGAAGACAAGAGGATACAGCAATGTCCGCGTACTCAGCTTCTTCGACATGGACAAATCCTGCATGGAACCAGGTGACAAGAAGATACAGAGCGAAGACGAGTTGGCAGAGCTGACATTACCAGACACATTGAAGTTGATCGCTGCCAATCCCGACTACAGACCTGCAGTAAAGAACAATGTAAACTGGATTGATCTGCCCAACAGCGGCATGGCAGTAGTTACCAGGATTCCGCAGATAAATATGATCGGAGGGGCACTGGAGGACTGGCTTAAGCTTAATATATAGAGCAAGAGCAGAAGCCTAACGTACTGGAACAGCATAAATCCAGGAAACACATTGGCTTCGATATAACCGGAAAGATCTCAGAAGCACAGGTGCATCAGTTTTTATAAGAACACAAATTTGCCGGGAAAGAGGGAATGATATATATGAGACAGATAGCGATATACGGAAAGGGCGGCATAGGAAAGTCAACTACCACGCAGAACCTCTGCGCCGCGCTTTCTGAAATGGGAAGAAAGATAATGATCGTTGGGTGCGACCCCAAGGCAGATTCTACCAGACTGGTGCTGGGTGGTCTGACCCACAGGACCGTACTCGACACGATGCGCGACAAGGACGAAGAGGACATCACTCTGGACGATTTCGTCTACACAGGATTCAATGGCATCAAGGCAGTTGAATCCGGCGGACCTGAGCCCGGAGTGGGCTGCGCTGGCAGAGGCATTGTGACTGCCATTAATCTGCTGGAAGAGCTCGGAGCATATACCGACGATCTGGATTACTGCCTGTATGACGTACTGGGTGACGTAGTCTGCGGCGGATTTGCCATGCCTATCAGAGAGGGCAAGGCGAAGGAAATTTATATCGTAGTCTCAGGCGAGATGATGAGCCTGTATGCCGCCAATAATATCTGCCGAGGCATCACCAGATATGCTGCGCAGGGCAAGACCAAACTCGGCGGCCTCATCTGCAACTCCCGCCTGGTGGATAATGAAAGAGAGCTGGTCGAAGAATTTGCTTCCAGACTGGGGACGCAGCTGATATACTTTATCCCGAGAAACAATATCGTACAGCATGCGGAACTGAACAGAAAGACTGTCATCGAGCAGGCTCCGGACAATGAACAGGCCGAAGAGTACAGGAATCTGGCCAGAGCCATAGAGAATAACGAGATGTTTTGCGTGCCCACTCCTATCAGTAATGATGAGCTGGAGGCACTGCTGGTAAAATACAATCCGATCAACTGAACTAATTGCCCGAGTAAAATAGTTGCATTATCACTATTTATCAATTAATGGAGGAATATCATGGACAAGGAACTACTGATCCGTGAACTCTGCGACGCAGAGCACAGAAAAAGAAAACACAGCAGAGGTCATGGTCCCGAAGGACACAAGGATGACAACAGCGTCGGCAAGGTATTAAGGCTGCTCAGCAGCGCTGAAGGTGACGTGCATCCTACAGACCTGTGCCAGAAGCTGGAGGTAACCACTCCTCGTATCACCGTGATCCTGAACGAGATGGAAGAAAAGGGTCTGGTAGAGAGGCAGATCTCCAAAGAGGACCGCAGGAAGATCGTTGTAGTCCTGACAGAAAAAGGCAGAGATGCCATGGCAGGCAGGCGCAGACATCAGGAAGCGTATATGCGCGCACTGGTGGAGAAGATCGGTGAGGCAGACGCCGAAGCGTATGTACGCATCATGAAGGCCGAGGAGGAACTCCTGGCGGAAATGAGGGCCAAAGAAGGCAGATAAGCATACATGTTAATATTTTTGACGATGATAGATGCTGATGAAGATAAAGAAAAATTCATCAGCATCTTTCATTAAAACTTTAGTAATATTTATTCGAAAAACAGTAATTATTATGTGAGAACGTAAATAAGCAGGATGGAAAAGGCCATGGAAGACTTTAAGATAATTGACTTATACTGGCAGCGGGATGAAAGGGCCATATCTCAGACCGCGGAGAAATATGAGATTTATTTGAAAAGCATTTCGTACAACCTGTTACATGATGCTGAAGATGTCCAGGAGTGCGTTAATGATACTTACCTTACTGCCTGGAATTCTATACCTCCCAAACGACCGGCTGTTCTTAAAACGTGGCTTGGAAGAGTAGTGCGTAATCTGTCTTTGAAAAAATGGAACCATGATCATGCTTTGAAAAGATACAATGGTATAGACGTGATCTTTGAAGAGCTTTCTGAATGCATTCCTTCAGAAGATACAGTAGAAAAAACCGTTGAGGGAATAGAATTAGCCAATGCTGTCAATCGTTGGATCACAGGATTGAAAAAGAAAGACCGGACTTTGTTTGTGGCCAGATACTGGTACGGCATGTCCATAAAGGAACTGGCAAAAAGATCTGGTATAAGGGAAAACAATCTTACACAGCTTATGTACCGGCTCAGAAGTGACTTGAAAAATTTTCTTGAAAAAGAAGAGTTGGTCTGAGGAGGCAGGAGTAATGGCAAACACAAACGACTTATATAACGCGATCACAGATATTGAGGATAAATATATACTGGAAACCGAAAGCAGCATGTTCGGAAAAAACAGAAAAACGGTAAGGATAGTTTCCATTTCAGCTGCAGCAGTTATCATAATTATTGCCGGAATATTTGTTGCAGGTATAACGGCTAGTGCAGCGTGGGACAATTCCGCTTTTGGATATATTCGCAGACTGCTGGATTCAAATATAGATATGAATGAGTATTTGGCGACTGTTGAGGAAATATCTGCATATACGGTAAATGAGATCGGATTCATTATAGATGGCGAAGAGTACTCGACGGATCCTACAATCAAAGAACTATTGATCCATGGGTGGGAGATAGCAGATGTTGCTATGAGAATAGGAGACATACATGAGAACGGAAAGATAACATCGTTGATTGATTCTTATTATATGACGAAGGGAGATTCCCAGATCTGCGTATGTTTGAATTGGGATGATCTGCTGGAAGATAAGTTGGTAAAGGATTGCCGTATTGGCTGCATCTATCTGAATAATGTAGGCAGCTTTATCCTGGATGACAAAGAACTTGTAGGGATATCAGACGATCAGCTGTTATTGATGACATACATCCGTGGGTTCTGTGGCAGCAATAATTCAATTGATATTTTAACTGGGAAAAAATCTGTATCTTATTCCTATAATATTGCAAATGATCATGTAGATGCAATATGTATAGTGGACCAGGATGACGCCAGAGAGATAAAAGTAGTTTTTGACCGTAAGTACAAAAGTGCTATGAATCCAGGTACAATAATCAATATATCTGATGATAAGATCCAATTTGGATACAGAGATGAATATTCAACAGATGCTGCAGATTACGAGCAGAATAATATATATGAAATTCCAAACAGTCATGTTCTTTCAGACGATACACCAGAAGTTGGAGATATTATCTATATAGATTATGATCGTTCAGCTGTAGACTGTATTGGAGATGATGTTAGTTATTTGGATTTAGACAACTGTTTTGTTTCAAGAGTAGTTAATATTGAAGAAGTGCCCAGGAATGATCATCAGAGCACACCTTCAACTATAAGTTCGCCTGAATTAAAAATGATCACTGATAGTGGACTTTTGAATGCTAAAAACGGATGGATTTCTGAGACAGATATAAAAGCAGATAAGGAATTAAATCTGATAGACGGAAAACTATATATCAGATTTGACAATTATTACTATAATTATAAAAATGCCATTTATTTCCAGGCACAGATCTGGCAGGAGGGTATAGCAGTACGGAAAGTAGCCTGGTCTATATCAGATGATATATTGTATATAGATCTGAATCCTGATGAAAATGGAACCGATGAAATTTGCAAAATACCATATAAGATAAATGATATGGGCCAACTTGTTCTGGAAATAGAAGGTATCAGTTACAATTTTATAAACTATGATCATAATACGGATCATAATACTGAACAGAGCGAGAACGAACCTATAAAGCGAGGACCGGTATCAAGAAAAATAATAGACGGTGATATCTATGCGGTAACATGGGATCAGGATCTGGAGCCGGAATATATAAGAGACAGATGCAAAAACATTTGGAAGTTTGCAGAGGATAATGACACAGCTGTATATGCTGTGGAAAAACCCCATGAAGTGAAACGTCCTATCCTTGATGCGATCAGAAACAGAAAACTGTATTTCGTAACGGAACTTCCTGTTTCAGAGTTAGAGAGCGCAGGATCATTAGAAGCATTAGTTGACGAAATAATAGATATTGTTAATTATGATATCAATGGACACATATTGGCCTCATCCGATGGAGGCGGGATGTTGATCGGATATTGCTGTCACGCAGAAACAGATGAGGTAAAAGATACAATATCCCTTTATATAACATTTGTATATAACTATGATCCATGGAAGAGTCTGGACAGTTCTATCTCTGATCCTGGGGAAATGCTTGCAAAAATACAAACAAGTATGGACTTCAGGCAATGGATATATGTGTTTGCTTTTATGCCCATGTACCAGACTGATAAAGCCACAGAACTGGTAAGCAGCATTATTGACAACGGAAGATATTATGGATATTTTGATATGTTTCCGGATTCAGTTATAACTGGTTCATGTGAGTTTTACGAATCGGAAATGAGATGGTTTATTGAAAATGTATTTCATGTTGATCCTGAAGCATATAAAACAGGGTTAGATCAGTATCTGTCAAAATACCCGGAACGTTACAATAATGGGATCATATATGGCATGGTAGCCGGAGCGCCGGTAAACGAGGTCACTACTGTCATTGATGAAGTAGAATATGATGGTAAATACTGGCACATGAAAGGGCATGATCATTATCTATATGATAATACAGATATGTTCGACCACTCTTTCTCGGCTGTGATGGAGATCTCTCAGACTGATACAGGTCAGCTGTATTGGAGTATTTATTCGTTTTCAAGAGATAATTAAAACTGCTTCCCAGTGCAATTCCTTAAAACTTGACTTTTTAAATATATCATGGCACAATAAGCACTGTCTTCGAGCTTTGGTTCCTACGGAGTTCTATGGAACAAAGCCGTTGCCTTCGAAAGAAGGTCCAGGGTTATGTTGGAAACGACATAGCCTTCCGCATTTGAAAAGGAGACGGACAATATGGAGCACCGGTGCGATGAGCCGATGGAACTGTTATCCGTTTCTTAAGAAGACGGATATTTTTTATTTAGGAGGGTTCTATCATGAAGAAAATCATCGCAACTTTTTTATCTATGGCACTCGTTGTTAGTCTACTCGCTGCATGTGGCAGCACTGCACCCGGTAATGACACCAAGGCAACAGATGCAGCTACTGAGGTTGTGACAGAGGCAGCAGGTACTGACGCTGCTACAGAAGAAGCAACAGAGGCAGCTACTGATGAGGCAACAGAGCCTGCAGGCGGCGCAGTTTCAGGAGATCTGGTCGTATTTGCGGCAGCATCTATGACCGAGACTCTGACCAAGGTTGGTGAAATGTTCACCGAAGCCAACCCGGATGTAAACATTTCTTTCAACTTCGATTCATCAGGAACACTGTACACTCAGATCGTTGAGGGTGCAGACTGTGACGTATTCATCTCTGCAGCTCCCAAACAGATGAACCAGCTGGATATCACTGCTGACAAGGAAGTCAACAAGGACGGTAATGATTATGTTGTAGCTGATACCAGGATCAACCTTCTTGAGAACAAGGTCGTTCTGGCTGTTCCCGAAGGAAACGCTGCAGGTGTTGAGTCTTTTGACGGACTGATCGATTCTCTTAAGGCAGGCGAGATCAAGCTGGCTATCGGCAACTCAGACGTACCTGTCGGACAGTATACCCAGAAGATCTTCAAGTACTATGAGATCGAGCTGGATGAGGCTACAGGCGAGCCCACTGATGATACGATCAAGGGATGCATCACCTATGGAACAAACGTTAAAGAAGTAACCTCACAGGTAACCGAGGCTGCAGTTGACTGCGGTATCGTTTATGCTACTGACGCTTTCTCAGCAGGTCTGGAGCATGTTGATGAGGCTACCAAGGATATGTGCGGACAGGTTATCTATCCTGCAGCAGTCCTGAACATCACCAAGAATGAAGACGCAGCACGCGCTTTCATGGATTTCATCGTTACACCTGAGGCATCAGCAGTATTTATGAGCGTAGGATTTACAGCGCTTAATTAGTTTTAGACTTTACCTGCGGGCAGTGAATAATCTGTCCGCAGGATTTTTTCAGGAGTTTTATGGATCTGTTCCCGCTTTACAACTCCATACGTATAGCGTTTATAAGTACTCTGGCAGTGTTCTTTCTGGGGATGCTGTTCGCTTATTATATTGCGAAGCTTCCGAGGGGACTGAAGGGGATCATTGATGTGGTACTGACACTGCCGCTGGTACTGCCGCCCACCGTCGTGGGATATCTGGTCCTGATCACGGTAGGAACCAAGAGGCCTCTGGGTAGATTCATCTATGAATATCTGGGATTCAAGATTCCCATGACGTGGTGGTCGGCTATCATAGTAACGTCTATCGTTATATTCCCTCTGATGTACAGGACTACCAGAGGTGCTTTCGAAAGCTTCGATGACACGCTGGCGCAGGCCGGGAAGACACTGGGTCTTTCCAATACGTTTATCTTCTGGCGGATCCGTTTTCCGTACTGCAGACAGGGCATCATAGCCGGAACCGTTCTGGCGTTTGCAAGGGCTCTGGGAGAGTATGGAGCCACCAGTATGATAGCGGGATATACGCCAGGAAAGACTGCAACTATCTCCACCACGGTCTACCAGCTGTGGAGGATCAATGATGACGCGGGAGCCATGAAATGGATCCTGATCAACATCGCTATTTCAGTAGTTGTACTGCTGATCATCAACCTGTTTGAAAAGAAACAGAAGCAGCAGGGGGCCAAAAGCTGATGGGACTGAGTGTAAGCATCGAAAAACAGCTGGGCACTTTCCACCTGCAGGTCGAGATGGAAGTGGAAACAGAGGTGCTGGCACTTCTGGGAGCATCCGGATGCGGCAAGAGTATGACGCTCAAAAGCATTGCGGGTATCGAGCGCCCTGACAGAGGCAGAGTGATCCTGGACGGACAGGTCCTGTTTGACAGCGAAAAGAAGATAAATATTGTCCCGCAGAAGAGAAAGATAGGCTATCTGTTCCAGCAGTATGCACTCTTCCCGAATATGACTGTAGAGCAGAATATCGCCTGTGGTATCTACAAGAGAAAACATAAGAAAACCGTTGGTGAGATGATCGAGAAAATGCACCTTCAGGGTATGGAAAAGAAATACCCCAGACAGCTCTCCGGAGGGCAGCAGCAGAGGACTGCTCTGGCCAGGATCCTGATAAGCGACCCTGACGTACTGCTGCTGGACGAACCATTTTCAGCACTGGACAGCCATCTAAGATATCAGATGGAGCAGGAGGTCCGTGATGTGATCAGAGAATTTGGCAAGCCCGTCATTCTGGTCTCGCATGACAGAGAAGAGGTATTCCGTCTGTCTGACAGGGTTGCCATCATGTGTGACGGTCATATAGAGGTGCAGGGCAGGAAGAAGAGCATCTTCTCATCTCCCGGAACCGTGAACGGAGCGCTGCTGACAGGATACAGGAATATCTCTTCGGCCAGGCCGTCATCTTCAGGGAAGATATATGCAGAGGACTGGATGTGCGAGCTGGAGGTAAACGGAGACACAGAAGGCGTGGGGCATATTGGGGTCAGGACAGAGAGCGTCATCCTCGGAGGAACTGAGAATATTGTCAGATGCCGCGTAAACGAGGTGATCGCCAATCCGTTCTCATATACAGTCATGGTCAGCCCCGAGCAGATCGGACGCAGGCCTGCGGCAGGGAGCGCGTATACCGACGAGGAGGATGCGCTCGGAAGACCTACATTTGAGCTGACTGTCTCCAAACCGAAGTGGGAGAGCGTGAAGGCAGATCATGTCATCGTATCTATCCCGAAGGACAGCATTGTGCTGCTGAAATGATCTGAATGCAGGAAGCATATCAGATCCGGCATGGAATGCGGATGCCGGCTCAGATATTTTAAAATATCAAATTAATAATGATTTATGTCGCCTGTGGCTTTAAATTATAGTATTATAAAAGTTACAGGCGAATTCTGTCTGGCACGAAAATGCCCTGCAAACGTAAACAGAACATGCAGGCAGCAGGCAGCATAAAATGCTGTGCAATAGTAAATATATCATGCAGAACGTCAGGCAGACAGAAGAGAAGAGGCACACTATGAAGACATCACATATCGAAGCTATCAGGCTAGTAACAGAAGCGGCAGTTCCTGTGGGAACTGAGAAGATCTCTCTGGCGGAGTGCGCCGGAAGAGTTCTGGCCCAGGAGGTACGTGCAATAGACAATGTACCACCGTTTGACAGATCCCCTCTGGACGGTTATGCGTTCAGAAGTGAGGACGTGGCAGGCGCGACTGAGGATAGTCCGGTCACACTGAAGGTGATCGAAAACATCCCTGCCGGACACGTTTCCACCATTCCGGTCACGGAAGGCACTGCAGTCAGGCTGATGACAGGTGCACCTATCCCTGAAGGAGCGGATGCGGTGTCCATGTATGAACTGACAGAGTTTACCGACACAGAGGTTAAGATCTTCCGCTCGGCAAAGCACGGCGAGAACGTGATTTATGCCGGCGAGGATGTAAAGAAGGGAGACCTGCTGGCACGCCCCGGCATGCTGATAGATCCGGGTCTGGCAGGAACGCTGGCATCTCAGAATATTCCCGAGCCAGAAGTTTACAGACAGCTGCGTATAGGCCTGATCTCTACAGGCAGCGAGCTGGTCAGCGTCGGAAACGAACTGACACCAGGCATGGTCTATGATTCAAATCAGTTTACCATCGGAGCCGCTGTGGAAAGACTGGGATATATCCCTGTCAGGTACGGCATTGCTGTGGATACGGTCGAGGGAATTGCAGCTGCAATCAGCAAAGCGCTTGATGAGTGTGATGCCGTGATCACCACGGGAGGAGTATCCGTAGGAGACTATGACCTGACACCAGCCGCCATGGAGCGCGCAGGTGTACAGATCCTGTTCCAGGGAGTAGACCTGAAGCCTGGTATGGCATGTGCCTATGGCGTCAAGGACGGCAAGCTGGTCTGCGCTCTGACCGGCAATCCCGCATCATCACTCACGAACTTCTATGTGATAGGAGTTCCGGGCCTCAGGAAGATGAGCGGCCTGAGTGAGTACATGCATAAAATGATCCCGCTGACCATGGCGGAGGATTTCAAGAAGAGCAGCAAGGGAACCAGGGTCCTGAGGGGCAGGCTGGATCTGTCGGACGGAACAGCACGTATCGTTGCTCCGAAGGATCAGGGAAATGTAGTTTTAAGCAGCGCTATCGGATGCGACTGCGTGGGGATCATCCCTGCAGGGAGCGGTCCCGTGGCAGCAGGCGAGAAGCTGACAGGTTTTATCATCTGAAGGAAGCGGCCCCGTAGCTGCCGGCGAGACACTGACTGGATTTATTATCTGAATGCAGCAGACACAGATCATATGGAAGTATAAAAGATATCTGCAGCTGGACGTTGGAACACTACTGATCAACATAAATGAATAACAAAGCAAAGAAGAGAAGGTAAGTTATGAAAAAGATCGAAGTTGAGAAAGCAATAGGAATGACGCTGTGCCATGATATCACAGCAATGAAGGACGGATTCAAGGGTGCCTGGTTTACCAGAGGACATGTGATCACAGAGGAGGACATCCCTGTACTGCTGGATCTGGGCAAGAAACATATATATATCTGGGAAGAGAATGCCGGTGAGATCCACGAGGAAGACTGCGCACTGCGTATGGCAGCTGCAGCTCAGGTGGAAGGCGCTCACTATGAGGGACCTTCAGAGGGCAAGGTGGTCCTGAAAGCAGATAAGCAGGGTATGTTCAGAGTGGACGTTGCGCTTCAGGAAGAACTCAATTCCATCGGTGACATCACGGTGTCATCTCTGCCGGATCATTATCCCGTGGAGGTTGGATCCAGGATCGCGTCAATGCGTATCGTACCTCTGGTTACGAAGGAAGAGCAGATCATCAGATTTGAGGAGCTGTGCGCCGACAGAAAGCTGTTTGACCTGAGACCATACAAAGACATGAAGGTCGGAGTGATCATCACCGGATCTGAGGTTTATTCCGGAAGGATCCAGGACAAGTTCGAGCCTGTCATCAGGAAGAAACTGGAGAAGTTCCCCGCCGAGATCATTGGCGTAACTATTTGTGATGACAATCTGGATATGATCGAGGACACTGCCCGCGGCTTTATGGAGGCTGGGGCTGAACTGCTGGTATTTACAGGCGGTATGTCAGTTGACCCTGACGATCTGACGCCGACAGCTATCAGAGACCTGGCAGAGGAAGTGATCACACAGGGCGTGCCTTCACAGCCAGGCAATATGACAGTTGTCGCATACAAGGGCAGCATAGTCATGTGTGGAGTTCCCGGAGCTGCTATCAGCCAGCCTACCACAGTTCTGGATGTGCTGCTTCCGCAGATCTTTACCGGGGACAAATTCACCAAGAAGGATATGGTCAATCTGGGAGACGGCGGTCTCTGCCAGCAGTGCAAACCGTGCCATTTCCCTAACTGTACATTTGGAAGATACTGATCGGGTTGTGGACTGATCCGCCAGGCAACGCCGGATTACCTGACAGTAGTTTGACAGGAAATAGTGGAGATATGAACACCGGAGATCCCCCGGTTTTGGAAAGAAGATATACAGGAAAGGGTGAAGGTGTGAAAACCGGAGACCACTCCCAATTTTGGATAATAGAACGATGAAAGACAATTATGGAAGAGAAATCACATATCTGCGTCTGTCAGTGACGGAGCTGTGCAACCTGAGGTGCCGCTACTGCATGCCGGAGGACGGCATCTGCAAGCTGGAGCACAGCGATATGCTGACCGAAGATGAGATGATCATGGCGGTCAAGGCAGCAGCAGAGCTCGGCATCACGAAGCTCCGCATAACCGGCGGTGAGCCCCTGGTCAAGAAGAATATCCTATCTATCTGTGAGAGGGCAGCGCAGGTTCCGGGCATACGCGAGGTCTGCATCACTACCAATGCGACCCTTCTGCCGAAGCTGGCACAGCCTCTGAAGGATACGGGAGTCAGCAGACTGAACATCAGTCTGGACACCCTGAATCCCGAGAAATTCAGATACATCACCAGGATCGGAGATCTGGACACGGCCATGGCAGGTATTCAGGCAGCACTGGACGCCGGTTTTGAAAAGACCAAGATCAACGCGGTCCTGATCGGAGGCTTCAATGATGACGAGATCGCGGATCTGGCAGGGCTGACGCTGAAGATGCCTGTTGATGTCAGGTTCATTGAACTGATGCCTATGTATGACAGTGGTGACTTCGGACCGGAAGCGTTTATCAAGGGAGACACAGTGCTGGCAGCTCTGCCGGAGCTGGTCCCTGCAGAACAGGACGGCGGAGTTGCAAGACTGTACAGATTGCCGGGTGCGCTCGGAAATGTGGGTCTCATAAGCCCTGTCAGCGCGCACTTTTGCGGAGAGTGCAACCGTCTGAGACTGACTGCGGACGGCAAGATCAAGCCGTGTCTGCACTCGGATGATGAGTACTGTCTGAAGGGTCTGGACTACGACGGCATGAAAGAAGAGCTGCGCCAGGCCATCCTGGGCAAGCCCCAGTGGCACGGTGAGCTGTCATATTCTGAGAGAACGCATACTCACAGAGACATGAACCAGATCGGCGGCTAGGATAAGTATTCATAGAGGTATGAACCAGATTGGCGGATAGGATAAGTATTCATAGAGCTATGAACCAGATTGGCGAATAGGATAAATATTCGCAGAGCCATGAACAGGGTTGACAGACAGAAAAGCATTGATAGACAGAACGGGTATTATCAGTAGATCATACTGAATCAAAAAAATTACACAAGCGATGGACAATAATAAACAAACACCTATATTGGGATTTGCAGCTTATTCCGGAACCGGAAAGACTACACTGCTCGAGAAACTGATCCCCGAACTGAAAGCCAGAGGATTGAAGATCGCAGTTGTGAAGCACGACGCACACGGACTGACTTTCGACCATGAAGGGAAGGACTCCTGGCGCTTTTCACATGCCGGTGCGGACTATTCCATAGTCAGCGGACCGGATCAGGCAGCAGTATTCATGAGCAGGGCTCTTGCGCCGGAGGAAGCATTTGCGTTCGTCCCGAACGCAGATCTGATCCTCGTAGAAGGATACAAGCAGGGGAACTTTTCGCAGATAGGCATTGCCCGGAAGGCCACGGGTAAAGGGCTGACAGCAGATATCAGCAGGTTCGTGGCGGTTGTTACAGATGATGAGGATATCGCCAAAGAGGCTGCAAGCAATTCCGGTAGCACAAGCAGACAGATTCCCACTTTTGGATTTGATGATATAGAAGAGATCGTAACCTTCATAACAGACAATCTGACACAATTCAGTACCTGCTGAGATTTTTACGATTATTATCATAAAACATTCAGTTTTGACACCGATATCAGAGCCAGGGAGAAAAAACAGAAATTCTTTCCAAATATTCCGGCAGTGACCAGTATTGTAAAGGGCTTTTTCCAAAAACTCCAGCTGTGACCAGTTAGAGTGAGAAGGTTTTCCATTTTCTTCGGCAGTGACCAGTTAGATAAAGACAGTTTTCCAATTACTCCAGCCGTGACCAGTTTAATAACAACTATTTTCCAATTAGTCCAGCAGTGACCAGGTTGCAGTGGTCACTGCTGACTTTTTTGGAAAAAATATGCCAGATAGTTGGTCATCACCGAAGTTTTTGGAAAACTCATAATAGTTATCTGGTCATCACCGAGGTTTTTGGAAAATAAATAATAATGATTTGGTCATTGCTGAAGCTTTTGGAAAATACAAGACGGTGAAAAAATATCTGTAGGGATTTTGTCACTTTTTCACCCTTAGAAGCATTTATATAGTGAAAGGCCTTTTAGAACATTAATTAATTGCAAAGTTAATCAGAAAAAACAGATGGGGAATAGAAAACCCCTAATGATCAGAAAACATAGACTGTTTTGTAAATCAGGAGTTAGTGTTTGGATAATAGAGAGTTTAGCAGATTGATAGAACTGTATCTGGATACCGTGTACAGGATTGCTTTAAGCAGCAGCAGAAATGAAGCTGATGCGGAAGATATAGTCCAGAATACATTTGTCAAACTGCTGGAACAGCATAAGAAGTTCAAAGATGATGAACATGCCAAAAGATGGCTGATCCGTGTTGCGATCAATGAGACTCACATGCTCTACAGAAAGCGTAAGCGGGAGGATGTAGCCATAAATGAAGAAGCATTTTCCCTGGGAAAAACGGCATCGTTCAGTGAGGAACTGTCACCAGATGAGAACGAGCTTATGGCGGCACTTGATCTGCTTTCAGTGAAATACAGGCAGATCGTACATCTGTTTTACTTTGAAGGCTACAGTACCAGGGAGATTTCTCAGATTCTGGAAATCTCTGAAGAAAATGTCCGAACCAGACTGCTGCGTGCAAGAAAACAGCTAAAAGATCTGCTGAAAGGAGACTGGGAATGAGAGATGAAAAGAAATACATAAAGTCTGTATATAAAAACGCCTATTCAAAGATTAACGCCCCCGAAGAGCTTAAAAAAAGGCTAATGGATATCCCAAGTGCCAGGGGAAGAAAACACAAGGCTGTCTTATTGAAGATCACTCTGATCGCAGCGGCTGTGCTAATATGCTTTGTCCTGAGCAATCTGGCAACCTGGGCAGCTACAGGAAGACCATGGGTGGTGACTGTAAGCGACAGCATGTACAAAAGGGAACTGAATAAGGCAATGGAAGAACATTCCGTATATACAATTGGCGCAACATGGGAGGCAGTTGACGTTGATGAAACGCAGGAAAGTACGACCATTGATGAGGAGGCAGATTAACTGCAGTATTTCTATACAATGGATGACTTTATGGCTGCAGATTAGCGGAAGAGAGAGGAGCTTGTTCTCAGTAGGTACGAATTATTGCTTTCTTCAGCCATCTGCGCGTGGTACAATATTTACACAATCAAGGAAAAGCAGGACAGACTTATGCAGAACATGGAAGACTTCACACACTTTAATGAACAGGGCAGAGCGAAGATGGTGGATGTAGGCGAGAAGCCTGAAACTGTAAGGACGGCTACAGCTATGGCCAGCGTGCTGGTCAGCAGGGAGACATTTGACCTTATCCGGTCAGGCGGCATGAAGAAGGGCGATGTACTGACTGTGGCGCAGATTGCTGGCGTTATGGGTGCCAAGAGAACACCTGATATCATCCCGATGTGCCATCCTATTGGGCTGACGGGGATCGATCTGAACCTGTCATTGAACGAAGAGAAGTTGTCGGTAGAGATCAGAGCCACTGTATCATGCGCTGGCAAAACCGGTGTAGAGATGGAGGCACTGACTGCCGCTTCGGTCGCTGCGCTAACTGTTTATGACATGTGTAAGGCGGTGCAGAAGGATATGGTTATCACCGATGTATGTCTGTTGGAGAAGACTGGCGGAGTACATGGGGATTTTCACCGGGAGTAAACCCAGGTGGTTTATTACAACAATTAATGTAAATAATAACTGATCTTTTAAATTGTCGGCGCTGATATAGTGCCGGCTTTTTTATATATACTTCGGATTATTAGTCGTATATGATGAAGCAGGTGATTGAAAAATATACGGTCAATATTACTAATAATAGTTGTTGACCGTATGTAGTTGAGCTGATCTTCGGGGAATATGCGGTAAAACATTAATGATTTGGATTTTTACCGTAAACAGCCAGAGGCAATTTATGAAGAAATACGGTCAAATGTGCTATCTTTCTAAATTGACCGTACATAACGAAGAAGACTGTGAACAAATATCCGGTCAAAACAGATGAAAGTCAAAACTGACCGTAAAGAGTTACTATTAAAAGAGAATAACACCGATCAAAACAGTTGAGTGGAACATTGAGCCAGCCCGACCGGATGTTGTACTGGCTCAGACTATTTTACAGACTGTTATCTGGAACAGTAAAGATAGCCGATAAATAATATACAAATCAATTGGTCAATAATTAGTGTTAATTACTAAAAATTATAAATTTAAATATCAAGTGTCCAAAATCACCCTCTTTAACGGTTTATATAGTTAGAGGAGGTGATTTTCAATAAATAAAAAAGCACATCCTTTGGGCGGTTGGACCGGGATGTGCTTTGTTGATAGTCCGAGACGGCACTGATATGGTGACAGTTTATTATAAGATCATTAGTCAAATTTCGCCGCTTAAAGGCCAAATTTCGCCTAGCGAATTATCTTGCTACAGAAAATGTTATTATATTTACTCATAAAATATCAGCTTTTTACACTATGTTAATTTTCGTTGCGTCGATGTTAACTTTCGTTGCGTGACATTACTTGAAGTCAGATGATATGGTTGACTTGATTTTAGAGATAAGGAGGGCAGCCCAATGGACATTTCTTAAAATGCAAATTGCTATAAATTTACTTAAGAAAAACAACTATCTTATATAGGGAGGTATATTAATGAAAGAACTAAAAAGGATTGTAAGTTTAATGTGTTTAATGGCATTAATCACGATATTGTCCGGAGTAACAGTATTTGCAACAATGCCTGAGGATGACGGTACTCGTTCATATCCGGAACATTCGGTAGAGCATCATGGCAACCATTATGTTTATAAAAATGGCTATCCTATAGGATATATTAAAGATAATGTGTATGGTGTATATTCTCAAGCTGATGGCTATGCTATAATTAATTTTATTAATTATTCTTTAAATGTTTCAGATAATTCTTATTATGCTTATACTTATTATTCTGGAACAAGTAATAATGGATGTATCAAGATTTTCTCGGGAGGCTCGGTTAAAATGTCAATATATTATACAATTCACACAAATGGATATATTGAAGAAACGGTCGTGTATCATGTCAAATAAGCAGAGCCATTATTTCATTAGAAAAATAATAGGGATCAGTGTTCTGGGTTTGATATTGTTCTGCTGTAGCTGTGGTGATAAGAATAGTATTTGTGGAACCTGGAGGAAACAGATTACTTCGATTGGTTACTGGCGCGGCATGGAAGATGGAACAGAAACTGTATCGTATTACTATTATATTTTTAATGACGACCATACGGGTTATACCGTCTTTCCTGATCCATTTGAAAGTGAGGCGGATTGGGAGCAAAGTATTGAAAGAACCTTTTCATATGAATTATCAGAAAAGGAAGTGATCATAGATTGGGGTAACGGAGTGATCAGCAATTATGATTATGATCTTAATGGGAATAAGATGTCTATGAAAGATATAAATACTGGTGAGGAGATGAAGCTGGAAAAAACATTTGATCGCTGATATTGATCAATTCCATGTCGTTATATTGAAAAAGCACATCCTTTGGGCAGTTAGCCCGGGATGTGCTTTGTTGATAGTTCGAGGCGACGCTGATATGGTGAACAGTTTATTATAAGATCACTGATCAAATTTCGCCGTTTAGAGGTCAAATTTCGCCACTTACATTATCTTGCTATAGAAAATGTTATTATATTTATGCATGAAATATCAGCTTTTGCACAGTGTTAAAAATCGTTGCCTTGATGTTAACTTTCGTTGCGTGACATTACTTGCGGTTAGATGATATGGTTGACTTGATTTTAGAGATAAGGAGGACAGAACCGATGGACAATTTAACAGAACCTTTGAATTATATTCATAATTATATAACGAGCATTAAACAATTAAGAAAGGGGATTAATTTTTGAAAAAAAGACTAATGGCAACTATGCTTGGAGTTATTATGATATTAGTATCAAGTATGAGTGTATTCGCAAAGGACAAAATAATTGAAATTAATGATAAATATAGTTTTGAAAACAAATATGAAGAAAAGATGTTAATCGGTTCTTTACAGGAAATTGGACATATCTCAATAAAAGAGCAATTAAAACTAAATGATAAATGCTATGATTTATATGCTACATTTGATAATCCAGAAGATGCGCTTATTAATGTAAGTAAATATTCTTCGGATGTAATAACATCAATTCAAAACAGATATTTACTTAAAGATTTTTCAACTATAACATGGAAAAAATATTATGAAAAAATGTTTTCGCTGTTAGATGACCATAAGTGTCCGGAATGGTACACAGAATCAAATGATCAATTTATTATGCTGCGAGATTTCTTCGACATTTATGAAAATACGGAATGTAACGCTGTTATACATACAATTGTTTCAGAGAAGGGAGCTATTTTGTCAAATGATTTGATATTAATTGGGATGTTTCTGTTGGGAAATATGGGCGTGTTAGAAGGTAGAGATCATAATGGCAGCAAATAAAAGAAAACATAGCAGGAGATTCCGAATTGCTGTTGTCATCGCTATTATTCTTGTAACTGGATGTATTATATATTTTCTGCTGATCAGCCCCTTTGTTATCAGACACCCCTATGTTCAGGAATACACATCTGACAGTGGTGGCAGTGTCAGAAAAAGTGAGTTTACAGGTATTTCACAGATATTTGATATTGGGGCGGATGAAAATGGCACCGCTGTCTTCAAAGACCCCAAGGGAGCGTTTAAATATCTGAGACAGAATTATAGTCAGGGTATTGACCTGATCAGAGAAGAGTTCCATTTAAAGCCGCTGACCCAATATAATTATCAACAATATGCTATGTATGGATGGCAAGTAACAACAGAAGAACAACTAGCCCGTGAACAGGCTTTTTTTATAACACGCTTCCTGGATATATATGAAAACAGCTTTAGATAGGGTCCTGTCTTACCTGCATAACAATGCGAATGTGGTTTTACCTAAAATGCAATATAGTTTTGCTAAAAAAGCAACACCATTACTATCAAAAATAATTTATAATAAACATAATAAAGCTTATACAAGAAACTACGGAGTGATTGATCGCTAATGGGATAATGGGACACAAATAGTAACCTCTAATATATAGATGATAAACAATAGTTGCACTAATAGAATATAGTAAAATGATAGTATAATAGTCATGAATAACTATCATATGCTATTATGTGGAAGTATTTAATAGCAGGTGATATCAAGGAAATGAGGGGGAAATCATGAATACAGAACACAACCGCAAAATTGTCAGTCCCATAATCTTGATAGTAACAGCATTGCTCCTGATACTTACTTTCGTGTTAACTGGCTGTACGAAAGAATGGACCGGTGCAGAGGTACATCTCATCGATATCTTCTCCGTCAACGGCGAATGGTGGTGCGTAAGGCCGGACAGCAGCAAACCGAGAGAGAAGGTCGTGCTTTACCGGATAGGAAATGATAAGGCTGAGACAGCGGTACGCACCTTTAAATGGGGCGGACAGCCATTTTTCTACCAGGATGATCAGATATTCTATTTTATAGAAAATGACAGATTATTTTTGCTGGATCCGACGGACTGCAGCGAGAAGGAGATCTGCAGGCTCGATAAAAAAAGCAAACAGATCGATATGATCACAGAGCACTTTATCATGATCCGAAAACAGGACAATTCTCTCTATCTGTTACAGGAAGATGCGCAGGCACAAAGCCCGTCAGATGCTGAGTCCCGGACAGTTTCCTGCCAAAATGCCAGCCCCACCGGTGGAACCAAGGGTGACAGTGTGGTAATGTGGGACGACAACGCAGGAAACCTTATCTTATACGATTGCAGTCTGGATGAGTCCCGGGTCATCTATAAAGAGGACGCAGACGTATATGGCAGTTTTCATACCTGTTTTGTAGGAGATATCCTGTATATGTTTAACAGCTCTAATGGTTCGCTGAAAACGATCGATCTGAACATGGACGCAGACACACAAAAAGATACCTTTTCACCTGTTGATGCTGCATCGCATCTGCAGGTACTGGGTATGATAGCTGTTGAAGACGGTCTTCTGTGTGCCGTTCGTGCTGCCGGGAATAATACGGATCATTATGCTGTCGATTTCTATTATATCTCT
>JAZUNG010000114.1:0-17872 GCA_045604025.1 Lachnospiraceae bacterium
GACTGACCATTAATACAGTGTGCTGCCTCGGCTACCGCATGGATCGATCATCTATACAGTGTGCCACCTCGGCCATCGCATAGACTGACCATTAATACAGTGTGCCACCTCGTCTACCGTATGGACTGAAACTGAAGAGTAGTGGGACGAGTGCTGTATACGTTTGGTGACACCGACCTGACTTGTATGAAATAGACCTGTAACCGATCATGAAGCAGAGCAGAAACCCCGAAGTTCTGAAGGAACTGATCATCGGCATAGTGATAACACTGGCAGCCGCTGTTGGCTGCCTGTTTGTTGAACCATGGTGTGCGCTGATAGTGCTGTCATGCGGGACCCTGTTGATAGTTATACATTATATTTTTCTGAAGAGACGTTACAATCGTATCGCCGAGCTCAGCCGCAGTATTGACAGCATCCTGCATGGGCAGGAAGGAATACAGATTACTGGCAGTGAGGAGGGAGAGCTGTCCATCCTGAACAGCGAGATCCACAAGATGCTGACCCGCCTCAGAGAGCAGACTGCCCAGCTGTCAGATGACAAGGTGAGGCTGACGGCTGCCATCGAGGATATTTTCCATCAGCTCAGAACGCCGCTGACTTCCATGAATCTGATCGTCACGATGCTGAGCGAAGAGGAGATGGACGAGGCGCGCCGGCTGCAGCTGACCCGCCAGATGAAGAGACAGCTCGAGCGTATGCAGTGGTTGATCGAGACGCTCCTTAAGATGTCCAAGATCAGCTCAGGAACCGCAACATTCCGCAGTGAACGAGTGCTGATGAAGAATGTGATACACGATGCGACGCAGCCATTCCTGATCCCGATGGAGCTGCGCGGGCAGGAACTGCAGATCACATATGCAGACGCTTCCAACGCAGACAGCAGCAAACTTGATCTCAGTACCGCCAGCCATATTAGGCAGGAAAGCCAGCTGACCTCCATGGCTGATAGCCATAGTACACACCATGAACAGACAGATCCTGTTGCTACCAGCCATAAGGCAGGTTCCGTAGCTGCTTCTGACAGCATCAGTTTTATCGGCGATGCCAGCTGGACCGTGGAGGCACTGGCCAATCTGATCAAAAACTGCATGGAGCACACCCCTGAGGGCGGCCGCATATCGATCGCATGCGAAGAAACTGCCATCAGCACTAATATCACGATCACAGATACCGGAGAGGGCTTCGACTCTGCTGATATTCCATATCTTTTTGAACGATTCTACAAGGGTAGCAACGCTTCTGCCGAAAGCATCGGCATAGGTCTGGCGCTGTCACGCCTTATCATAACCGAGCAGAACGGTACGATCACAGCCGACAATGCCCCGGAAGGCGGCGCGCGCTTCCAGATCAAGTTTTATAAGAGCATCGTGTGAAATATACGTTGTTTTTGTGTTTTTCATACTTTATAAACTGACCTCTTTCTAAATTATTCTTTTCCTAAGTGAGATGTAACAGATTTTTCCACTTAAGACTTAATGGACCTTTCATTTCCAGCATATACAAATGTTTTTCACGGTTTTTTCCACTTAGGACCGATTGGACTTTTAATTTTCAGCGATATAAAAATTTTTCACGGATTATTCCACTTAGGACCTAGAGAGCGACTACATAGCAGGTCCTAAGTGGAAATATCTGTGAATAATGGCAAGTTTGCAGTCGTCATCATGATCATTACAGGTCCTAACTGGAAAAATCTGTGAAAAAAATCAATAACAGTACCTTGCGCGCACCATCAACATCTCCCAACCGGAAAAATCTGTGAAGAAGCACTTGCTGAACAATGTATTTTTATGATAATATTCTGATATCTATTAATTCTGATCTCATCCTTTATTCGAAGGAATTTCCCGGAATTTGCAGATTGTATATTGTAATATAAGTTGAGGTAAGAGCATGAATATTGTGTTAACATACCCAAGCGCACTTGAGTTCTGGCTGAATCCCGCCCACGATCCATCTTATTATGAATACGTTAAAATTGAAGCAGCATCTATGGAATCATTTTTAGAAACCATGGGTGCAGATCTTCAGGAGTATGAAGATGCAGCGTATGTATATCAAGTACGTTTTCCTCTGCATATCATGGTTTCATGTCAGCGGCAGAGGCGAAGATCCAGCAAATGTGTCGCACATATTGAATCTGGAGGACTGCCCGAAAACAGCATAATTCAAGTGGCAAAAGACCTGTATGTCATCAGTCCGGAGCTGTGCTTTGTGATCGCTGCCAGGGAGTTGGAGTTTGCTCAGTTAGTAAAGCTGGGATTTGATCTATGCGCCAAGTACCGGCCAGATCCTTTTGACAGCAAATTGCAGGTAACTATCAAGCCAATAACTACTGTTCGAAAAATAAAGGATTATATTCAATCAGCATCGGGCATTAAAGGGATCAAACTCGCCAGGCAGGCAATACAGTATGTGATGGATGACTCAAATTCCCCTATGGAAACCTGTTTTGCACTGTTAGCCAATCTTCCTATATCAAGGGGAGGATTTCGTCTTCCGAGGTTTTCACTGAATGGAGTAATTCATTTGAATGCTATCGCGGCATCTCATCTGGGACGGGATAGCTGTGAATGTGATTTTGTATGGGAGAAGCAGAGAACTGTGGGTGAATATGACAGTACACAATACCATATGGAACATAGACAGTTTCTGCACGATAAAAAACGAATGACTGCATTGGTACTGTCAGGGTATAAGGTAGTCACCATTACTTCCGAGCATATGAAAAGCTTCAGAGACATTGAAAAACTATTTCGCACGATACGTCGAGCGTTGGGCTGCAATCCAATGAATAAAGAACTAGAGAAGTATTTTGAGTTGAGATGGAAAGTTGTACATCAGATAGTATTTGGCAGGGAGGCAGAAGTCTGAGACGTAACCAATAAGAATACTCAAAAGGGGCTTCCACTTGATTGGAAGCTAAAACGCACGAAATAATGCGTATGTCCTTATAAATCGTAACGGATATTTCCACTTAGGACCGATTGGACTTTTTATTTCTAGCATATATAAAAATTTTTCACGGATTATTCCACTTAGGACCTAGAGAGCGACTACATAACAGGTCTTAAGTGGAAATATCTGTGAATAATGGTTAGCTTGCAGCTGTCATCATGATCATTACAGGTCCTAACTGGAAAAATCTGTGAAAGAAATCAATAATAGTTCCCTGATCGCATTACCAGCAGGTCCTAACTGGAAAAATCTGTGAAGGAAATCAATAATAGTTCCCTGATCACACTACCAGCAGGTCCTAACTGGAAAAATCTGTGAAAGAAATCAATAATAGTTCCCTGATCGCATTACCAGCAGGTTCCAACCGGAAAAATCTGTTACTGAGGGGTGTAGAGGGTGAAAAGATATGTAATATCTCCGTCTCTAACGAAAAATCTGTTTCCTGTCACCGTCGTGTCACTTAGTGTCACTATACTGAAAGCAAAGGATGAGTTATCAGAGCTACAAGGCATTCAAATGACATACAATACGGAGGGAAGACATGGAAATCCTGAGAATCGAGAATCTTACTAAAATCTACGGCGAGGGGAACAACGAGGTGCGCGCGCTGGACGGCGTGTCATTTTCGGTGGAGAAGGGTGAGTTCCTGGCGATCATCGGACCATCGGGCTCGGGCAAATCGACCTTGCTGCATATTATTGGCGGTGTTGACCGCCCCACGTCCGGAAAGGTCTGGATGAATGGCCAGGACGTCTATGCGCAGGACGAGGAACAGCTGGCGATATTCCGCCGCAGACAGGTGGGCCTGATCTATCAGTTCTACAATCTGATCCCCGTGCTGAATGTTGTGGAGAACATGACACTTCCGGTGCTAATGGACGGCCGCCAGGTCAACGAAGAGAGGCTGAACGAACTCCTTCAGACCCTCTCACTTGAAGACCGCAGGGACAACCTGCCGAACCAGCTGTCCGGCGGGCAGCAGCAGAGAGTGTCGATCGGCAGAGCGCTGATGAATGCGCCCGCCGTTGTATTGGCCGACGAGCCCACCGGCAACCTGGACTCCAAAAACAGCCAGGAGATCGTCGAGCTGCTCAAAATGTCCAACAGAAAATACGGCCAGACTCTCATCGTGATCACTCATGATGAGTCGATCGCACTGCAGGCAGACCGCATCATTTCTATTGAAGACGGGCGCATCGTCCGCGACGAGAGGATCAGGTAGGACTGCATCAGGGGCAGCCCTGAGCAGAACCCGAAGAACATGCTGAAAAAACAACAAGGTGGCAGACATGAAAAACACATTCAACGGAAATGTTTTCTATAAATATACCCGCCAGTCGCTGAAGGCCAACCGCACCAGGACGCTGGTCACGATCATTGGTATCGTGCTGTCCATGGCGCTGCTGACCGCGGTCATCGAAGGCGCGTACAGCGGCATATCTTTTATCCGCAGGTCAGTGATCGAGATGGAAGGCGCCTGGATGGGCGAATACTACGGCCTCTCGGAAGAAGTCAGAGACCAGGTGATCGCTGACGAGAAGATCGCGAAAACCACTGGATGGCAGCAGATCGGCTGGGCAGATATTGGTGGTGGCAATGAATATAAGCCCTATCTGCTGATAGAGTCGGTCAGTGAGGATCTGACAGACCTGGTGAAGGTGCACCTGCGCGATGGCCGTTTTCCGGAGAAGGCGGGAGAGATCCTGCTCCCCAGACACCTGAGCACCAACGGTGGAGTTGAATACAAGACCGGTGACGAACTGACGCTCGAGGTGGGCCGCAGAGTATATGCAGACACAGGCGCAGAGGCAGGCTCCAGGAACTGGCACGACACGCAGATAAAGGAAAGTATCGTAGACGCGCAGACCAGAACATATACTGTCGTAGGTATTTACGACAGGTTCAGTATTTATCTGGAGGACTTTTCATGTGCCGGGTATACGGCGCTGACAGTAAACGATGAGCCGGTGATGGCGCCGGCAGGAAGCGGTGCAGATGCAGCAGATGGACAGGCTGCCGGCGCCGGCTCGCAATCCGGAGAGGCCGCAGATGCCGACAATGCAGGCACCGACGCCAACGAGGCAACCGGAACAGGCTCCACCACCGGCACTCCCGAATACTACGACTACATGTCGGGCACATATGTGGAGGGACTCCCCGGTACCATGGGCGAGGTAAACGGCGGCTACAGGCTATTCTTCACACTAAAGAATCCTCGCAGCTTCTTAACCTTCATGGACTCCGAGCAGTACACCATGAATGAGGGAGTTTCGCTGGTAGCAAACTCCGACCTTATCAGCACCTATGGACTGAGCAGTAATTCCGGCATCAACCTAACACTGTTCATGATGGCTGCCATACTCGTGATTCTGATAGTGTTCGGTTCGGTCACACTGATCTACAACTCGTTCTCCATCTCGATCAGTGAGAGAACGAAGCAGTTTGGTATCCTGAAATCCGTCGGAGCGACCAAAAAACAGATCCGCCAGACCGTGCTCTACGAGGCGTTTCTGCTGGCACTCATCGGCATCGTGATCGGAGCCGTGGTAGGCTGCGTGGGTATTGGCATCACGCTGTCGTCATTGAGTGGATCGTTTGCCAGACTGTTCCCCGAGGCGGGAAATGTCAAAATGCGCCTCGAGTTCAACATCTGGGCAATCCTCATCGCGGCTATCCTGTGCCTGATCACAGTGCTGATCAGCGCGTGGATCCCAGCGCTGAGAGCAATACGCATCTCCGCTATCGAATCCATCAGGCAGAGCAGAGACATCCAGATCAAAAGCCGCCAGGTGCGCACATCACGCCTCACACAGAAATTGTTTGGCTTCGAGGGCATGATGGCCTCCAAGAACTTCAAACGCAACAGGAAACGTGTGCGCAGCGTCATTATCTCGCTGTTCCTGAGCCTGGTCCTGTTTATCACTGCTTCGTCATTTACGTCTTACCTGAAGAAATCGATCGGTGCTTACTCGTTCAAAGACCAGGGATACGATATCCATGTGAGCGGACTGGGCACAAACACAGACACAGACAGCATCTATGAGGAGCTGTCAGACCTGGACGGAGTGAAGGACGTTGTCTACGTAGTCGAGGACTACAAAGAAGTGTTCGTACCCAATGACATGATGGCAGAAGGCAGCTTTAACGAAGATGGCACGGTGGACTCACCATTCATTATGTACGCGGATGACAACTACAGTTGCCTGCAGCTGGGACTGGTATTCGTGAAGGACGACACGTTCAGAGAATTGCTGAAGGATAATGGCATAGCGGAAGACGGCTACTTCGATCCTGGTGCGCCGAAGGCTATCGCATTCACAGCTGCGACAGTAGGCATATACAACGAGGAGAAAGGCGAGGTCAGATACCAGGAGATACATTCGATCAAGCCCGACATCAAGTCATTCACAGCCCCGTTATATTCAGCAGAGCAGATCATCATGGTGGACGGTGTGGAGTATATGTATTCGCGTACCGAGCTGGACGAGGAGGGAACACCTCATATCTATTATATGAAGCTCGACAGTCAAATGAGTGCCGAAGACGGATCGGGCGGTGTGACAGTTTCAGAGTTTGATATTGAGATGCCGTTTGAAAAGTATGGCATCCGCCAGGACGTGGTGGTTGCACAGACACTGGGCAGCTCGTCAGAGTACTACTATATCTACAGCAGCGGTCTGGCTCTGATTTACCCTTACTCTGCGTTGAATGCGATGTATCAGCCTGCAGAAATCCCGCCGGCAACCTTTTACATCAAGGCACCGAACCACACCCTTGCAGCCGAGAATATCATCAAGTATCTGGACAGCGTGGGCATCGATGGCAACAGTGCAGTATACGACCTGGCCGAGAGCAAAGAGTCACAGAGGCTCCTGGTAACCGTAGTGGACGTATTTGCCTATGGATTCATCATTCTGATCTCGCTGATCGCGGTGGCAAACGTATTCAACACCATCTCCACCAATATCAGCCTGCGCCGCAGGGAGTTCGCGATGCTGAAGTCCATCGGTCTCGGAAACAGAGGATTCTACAAGATGATGAACTACGAGTGTATCATCTACGGACTGCGTGGACTCCTGTGGGGACTGCCTATCTCGATAGTCATGACATACCTGATCTTCCGAGCGGTCGGGGCAAGTGTGGATATGAACTTCTACATTCCGTGGCATAGCATAGTGATCGCAGTGCTGAGCGTATTCGTGGTGGTATTTGCGGCCATGTGGTACGCAGCAGGCAAGATCCGCAAGGACAACCCTATCGACGCGCTGAAGAACGAAAATATCTGATCATAGATAAGGTAAGAAACGCCTCCGGAAAACGTACGCTGAGATGTATGTTTCTCCGGAGGTTTTTTATGTGAGATAGGGTGTTTTGTGTGACTGACACAGTATCACCGAAAGGAATATTCTTACAAAAAATATCATTGCTTGCAATACATGGAATAGCAATCCAAACAAATGTTATTAACATCACTAATATTCAACAATTTATTTATTGTACTTTAACAACTCCCAAATATTTTTATTTAACGATTGATTTTTTAAAGTACAATTGGTAGAATAGCATCAGATCAGACTTGGGTCATTGTCTGGTCACCTCAATGTTTTATTGAATGAGAATTATTAGGAGGGGATTGTAAGCGCTACTTTAGTAGGGCTTCTTTAAAGACCGCAAAAATGGAAAAAGACGAATTATTAGAACAATTAGGCAAAAGAGTAAGGAAGCTGCGCCGTATCAAAGGCCTGACGCAGTGCCAGCTGGCAGAGTTGTGCGGATATCATTCCAACACCAGCAATTCCACCATCAACAAGATCGAATCCGGCAAGTCGGACGTGCCGATCTCCAGGCTGGTGAAGCTGGCTGAGGTCCTGGGTGTATCCGTATCGTTCCTGATGGGCGAGGGCAACCAGGAAGAGGAGGACAACTATTTCGCAAAGAACAACGCAATGATGCTGTTGAAGAAGAAGCTAAACAGCTCTGAGCAGGAAGAGCTGATCAGGGGGCTGGAGATCTATTTCAGCGAGGCATCCAAAACACACGCAGAGTAATTGCAGGAAGGCGCAGTTATGTTCACATGGATCATTAAGCGGCATCAGACTCATGCAGTCTGCCGCTGTAATGTTCATCTTCATGAGGAGGCACAGTTTTCACTATCCTGGGCAGCATTATGCTCCTCGGCGGAGCAGCACTGATCATACTGAGGCGAAAGAAAGCCTCCGGATAAATACTTTTCATTCTCCTTTCAGAATCATTTTCCAGGTAGCCGGTGCAGCATTTGCACCGGCTGTTTTTGCTAGGAATTGTACAAAAATAGTGCAATCTACGCTGGCTTCTGCCCGTCAGCCTGCCTTGAATCCGCCCCTGACAAGTGATAAAATATTTCCAAAAAGAATATTATCGGAGTTGGAATGGCAAAGGATTTTACAAATGATTTCACCGAGGGGCCTATCACGAAGCCCCTTATAAGGTTCGGATTCCCGCTGTTTATGGCAAACCTCCTGCAGATAGTCTACAACATGGTAGACATGATGGTGGTAGGCAATGTGGTTGGCAAGGCGGGCCTCTCTGCCGTGTCTGTAGGCGGCAGCATCACGGACTTCTTCACCGTACTGGTCATAGGATTTGCAAACGCAGCCCAGATCATTATCTCGCAGCTGCTCGGCGCGAAGGGCCGCGAACAGATCGGTCGGTTTATGGGCACGTTCATCATCACACTGGTGGCGGGAGCTGCGATCAATACCACGATTTCGCTGGTCCTGAGGCGCCAGCTGCTCACATGGATGAACACGCCGCCTGAAGCATTCGAGCAGGCTCTCAACTATACCGTCATGTCGATGAGCGGCATCATCTTCGTATTCGGCTACAACGCCGTCAGCGCGATCATGCGCGGACTGGGCGACTCCAAGAGACCGTTCATATTTATCGCAATCGCAGCAGTGACCAATGCCGCACTCGATGTGGCATTCGTCGCAGGGCTGGGCATGGGGGCATTTGGAGCGGCTCTGGCGACTGTTATGGCGCAGGCGCTCAGCTTCATCATTGCCGTCATTTACCTGGTACGAAACCGTGAGAAGCTGGGATTCGAATTCCACAAGAGTGACATCCATTTCGATAAGGAACACTTCGTGACACTCATCAAATTGGGTATCCCGATGGCGCTCAAGAGCGCTGCCGTGCATTTCTCCAGGCTGTTCACCAATTCTTTCGTTAACAGCTATGGAGTAGAGGTAGCTGCGGTCACTGGTATCGGCTCGAAGCTCAATCAGATAGGCAATCTGGTTTCCAATTCACTGAACACTGCCGGCTCGTCTATGGTCGGCCAGAATATTGGCGCTCAGAAATACAAACGCGTACCAAAGATCATGCTCTCTGTATGGATTATCAATATCTCCCTGACGCTGATACTGATCGGTATCCTGGTGGGCTTCCCCGAGTGGGTTTTCCAGCTCTTTACCAAGGATATGAGTATCATGGGAGTGGCTATGGAGTTCGTACCTATCGCCGTGATCATGATGATCGCCAGCGCGCTGCGCTCCGGCGCCAATGCCCTGATCAACGGCAGCGGCAACTTCGCAGTCAACCTGACCGTGGCTCTGCTGGACGCTCTGGTCCTGAGGATCAGCCTGAGCCTTCTCTTCGGTCTGGTGCTGGGATATGGCTACAGAGGCTTCTGGTTTGGCGATGCGCTCAGTGGTACGACGCCGTTCTTCATCGCTGTCGTGTTCTATTTTACAGGCAAGTGGAAGACCAGAAAACACATTGTAAAAGACGAGGCGTGATGATATTATTGTATTAAGAAAATACGTTCCGCGCAGGGTCTGTCCCGCCGGACAACGACATTACATATAAGGAGAAGAGTTATGTTAAAGGATGGAAAGATCTGGATGGCAAAAGCTGGGGACAAGGAGCTATATCTCCTCCCTCAGATGGCAAACAGGCACGGACTGATCGCAGGTGCTACCGGTACCGGCAAAACGATCACTCTGAAGGTTATGGCCGAGTCTTTTTCGGACATGGGCGTGCCGGTATTTTTCAGTGATGTCAAAGGTGACCTCTCTGGTATGATCCAGCCTGGTCTTGACACCGAAGATATGCAGAAGAGAATAACAAGATTCGGCATCGAGAATTGGGAGTATAAGTCATACCCGGTATGCTTCTGGGATCTGTTTGGAGAGAAGGGACATCCGGTGCGTGTCACCATGTCAGGCCTCGGACCCATGCTGCTCTCTAGACTGTTGAAGCTGACTGACGTGCAGGAAGGTGTGCTGAACATCGTGTTCAAGGTTGCCGACGACCAGGGCCTGCTGCTCCTTGATCTGAAGGACCTGCGCGCTATGCTGCAGTATGTTGGCGACAACCGCGACGAGTACACCACTATGTACGGCAATGTCTCCACCGCCAGCATCGGCGCTATCCAGAGAGCTCTGCTGACATTTGAACAGGAGGGCGGTGCTGATGTATTCGGCGAGCCAGCACTCGATGTCAAGGACTGGATCCGCACCGACATTAACGGCCGCGGCACTATCAACATCCTATCCAGCGTACGTCTGTTCCAGAGCCCGATGACATACGGTATGTTCCTGCTGTGGATGCTTTCCGAGCTGTATGAGAAGCTTCCCGAGGTGGGCGATCTCGACAAGCCTCGCATGGTATTCTTCTTCGACGAGGCTCATGTACTCTTCGACGAGACTCCGAAGGCACTGCACCAGAAGATCACCCAGATCATCAAGCTGATCCGCTCCAAGGGCGTGGGCGTTTACTTCGTAACTCAGAATCCTTCAGATATTCCTGACGAAGTGCTGGGACAGCTCTCCAACAGGGTTCAGCACGGCCTCAGAGCATACACTCCCGCAGAGCAGAAGGGCATCAGAGCTGCTGCTCAGAGCTTCAGAGTCAATCCTGAGTTCAAGACTGAGGAAGCGCTGCAGGCACTTGGGACCGGCGAAGCACTGGTCAGCTTCCTGGATGAGGGCGGCGTTCCCGCTATCGTTGAGAGTGCGAAGATCCTGCCTCCGCAGAGCCTGATGGGAGCTGCTCCGGAAGACGCTATCCAGCGTGTGATCACCGCCGGTGAGTTTGACCTCAAGTACCGTGAGAGCGTTGACAGAGAGTCTGCTTATGAGATCATCATGAAGGCCAAAGAGGTGCTCGAGGAGGAACAGGCTGCGGAAGAAGTTCCTGCTGAAGTTGTTGAGGAAGAAGAGCCTATGACTGCTACTGAGAAGAAGGTTGCAGAACTGAAGGCTGCCAAGAAGGGTAGCGATGCTGGCAGTGCGGTGAAGAAGACCGCAGTCAAGGCCGCGAAGTCCGCAGTGACCAACGCATCCTCATCAGTCGCCAGATCGCTAAGCACCAACATCGTGAACTCGATCACAGGCACGGGTAAGGTATCCAGCGCTGCTACCATCGGCAAACGCGCAGCAACCAACGCACTGAGTTCAGTTATGAGGACAGGCACCTCCTCACTGATCAGAGGCCTTTTCGGTAACCTGTCGAAATAACCCGATTTAGTGGTTGCTGTGGTAAACAGACTGCGGTGAGTTTACTAGCAATCTGTAACGTGAATATTTAATATCATTTTGCATAGAGTGATCAGGGCCGTCGTGATAAGCGACGGCCCTTTCTTTGCCAATATAGGTGGTACATACGTATAAATGAAATGTGTCTCCTCAGATTTTTCCAGTTAGGCCCTATTATTAACCATTAATTTGCTGCAGATTAATCGCCAGTCACAGATTTCTCCAGTTAGGACTTACAAATGTATGCAAACTAGTATTATTTCACGGATTTTTCCAGTTAGGACCTATGAACCCTTATAGGAACAGGTCCCAAACGGAAAAATCCGTGAATAATATTGTTGTCAAGATAGATTAACAGGTCCCAAACGGAATAATCCGTGAATTATATTGTTGTCAAGATAGGTTAACAGGTCCCAAACGGAAAAATCCGTGAATCTTTTTAATCTCATACATAAAAACAGGCCACCGCTTGAGTACGGTGGCCTGTGGATCAATTGATCATTTAGCTATTCATGCCTTGTCTTCGCTGTCAAACAGTTCGTAGAGCTGTTCCAGTGTCATAGCGCCGAGGTCTTTGTTGTCATCATCCCTTCTGCGGACTGAAACGGTGCCGTCGGCCTCTTCCTTCTCACCAACTACGATCATATAAGGTACGCGCTCGTTGCGGGCCTCACGGATCTTGTAGCCGATCTTCTCGGAACGGTTGTCAACCGCGGTGCGGTAGCCCTGAGCCTCCAGAGCCTCGTTGACCTGAGCAGCATAATCTGCATACTTCTCAGAGATAGGCAGGATCTTGACCTGTACCGGTGACAGCCAGAACGGGAACTTGCCTGCAAAATGCTCGATCAGGATACCAATGAATCTCTCGACTGAGCCGAAGCATACTCTGTGGATCATGACAGGTGTGTGCATCTGTCCGTCAGCTCCCACATACTCAGCCTCAAATCTCTGAGGCAGCTGGAAGTCGAGCTGGATGGTGCCGCACTGCCATGAACGTCCGAGCGAATCCTCCAGATGGAAGTCAATCTTCGGACCATAGAAAGCGCCATCGCCCTCGTTGATCACGTAAGGCTTGCCCAGGTCGTCCAGAGCGCTCCTCAGACCGTCTGTAGCCAGCTCCCACTCCTCATCGGTTCCCATGGAATCCTCAGGGCGGGTAGAGAGCTCAACGTGATATTTGAACCCGAACTTGTTGTATACTGTATCGATCAGGCGGACGATCCTCTTGATCTCGTCGTGGATCTGGTCATGTGCCAGCAGGATATGTCCATCGTCCTGGGTGAAGCATCTGACTCTCATCAGACCATGCAGCTGACCGGACTTCTCATGGCGATGTACCAGACCGAGCTCTGCCAGTCTCAGCGGCAGATCACGGTATGAGCGGGGCTCAGACTTGTAAACAAGTACGCTGCCGGGGCAGTTCATCGGCTTGATAGCGAAGTCCACATCGTCGATCACGGTGGTATACATATTGTCGCGGTAATGATCCCAATGACCGCTGGTCTCCCACAGCTGACGGTTCAGCATAATAGGAGTGGAGATCTCCTTGTAACCATTCTTCATATGGAGCTTTCTCCAGTAGTCGAGCAGCAGGTTTTTGACGATCATACCATTGGGCAGGAAGAACGGGAATCCAGGGCCCTCATCCATTAGAGTGAAGAGTCCCAGCTCCTTGCCGAGCTTCCTGTGGTCGCGTTTCTTGGCTTCCTCAATGCGGGTCAGGTACTCGTCCAGCATCTCCCTGTTCGGGAAAGCTGTACCATAGATACGTGTTAGCATCTTGTTGTGCTCGTCGCCGCGCCAGTAAGCACCTGCAACGTTCAGCAGCTTGAATGCCTTGATCGCGCTGGTGTATGTTACGTGAGGGCCTGCGCACAGCTCCAGATAATCTCCCTGCTGGAAGAAGCTGAGCACAGCATCCTCGGGCAGATCGTTGATCAGCTGAACCTTGTAGTCCTCGTTCTTTTCAGCCATTACTTTAAGGGCCTCTTCGCGCTCCATGGTGAAATGAGTCAGTTTGAGGTTTTCCTTGATGATCTTCTTCATTTCCTTCTCAAGGTCAGCCAGATTGTCATCTGTGAAATCGAAATCAAATTCGAAGTCATAATAGAATCCGTCCTTGATGGCAGGACCGATCGCACACTTGGCGGTGGGGTAGAGCCTCTTTACGGCCTGAGCAAGTATGTGGGATGCAGTATGTCTGAAGGCCTCGCGGCCGACCTCATCATCCCATGTGCACTCAATTATTGAGCCATCCTGTATTATAACCTTCATAGTAGGTCTCCTTTAATGTCGAAATATATGTGTCTGTCAGCGTATAGTCAGTGTCTGTGACCACTACATCGCGTCATTATGCATATCTTATGCAGCAGTCTCTGTCTCAGCCTCGGTTTCAGCTTCGGTCTCAACCTCAGTCTCGCCTTCAGCTGCAGTTTCAACCTCAGTCTCGGCCTCGGTCTCAGGAGCCTCAGTCTCACGCTCGCCCTCGACGATCACGACGCGGTCCTCAAGTGCCTCGATAACGGGCTCGCGGGTCATGGTGTAGTTTACATATGAGTACAGCCAGTACTCGCCGTTGGACTCCTTGAACTCCTCAACCGTCTGGTCAGCAACATCCTGCTCATCCATGAACTCCTGGATGCTGGCGTCAATCTCTTCCTGAGTGAAAGTGATGCCCAGATCCTTGCCGAGCTTCTCGTACATCATGGTACGTGTCAGCTCGTCCTTGGTGTTACCCTCGGCATAAGCTGCAGCTGTGTCATAGCCATAGTATGAAGCGAATGTATCAGCATCCATGCCGTACATCTGTGCATAGTAGCCGATGACTGTGGTGTGATAATTCAGCTGAGTCTCATAATAATTCTCGTCGAATGTCTTTACGTGAACCTTCTCAAGCAGGGAAGTCTCTACAGCATTCTTGTAATATGAATCATAGAGCTTGTCATGTACAAATGTGCGGTATTCATCCAGAGTATCGATCTGAGTGGTCTCGCCATAATAGTACTGAGTGTAGTCAGCGGAGTTCTCCTTGATGAACTCGTCTGTCAGATCGGGAGTATTGGTAACGACCTTGTGCTCAACAGTAACTGTGAATACAACGTCCTGGCCTGCCAGATCGGGGCTATTCTCGTATACCTCAGGGAATGTAAGGTTGAGGTCAACAGTATCGCCAACCTTAACACCGATCAGACCGTCATCAAATCCATCGATATATCCGCTGGAACCAACTGTGATATCAGTACCTGCGTCGCCTGTGGATCCGCCGTCAAATGCCTCGCCATCCTTGTAACCGGTGTATACGATATGGATCTTGTCACCTTCCTCAACGGTACCCTCAGTGATGTTCTCGGTAGTGTTGTAATGTGTCTGCATACTGGACAGATATGAATCAATTGTTGAATCGGTGACTTCCACCTCGGATGAATAGATCTCGATAGTGGAGTAGTCATCCATGGTCATGCTGTTCTTGACAGGAACATGGAACCATCCGAGTCTCCAGCCGACGAATGCAACGCATGCCAGAACGATCACTGCGCAGACTATGACAGCGATCAGGGTGGTCCTGTTCACGCCTTTTTTCTTCTTGATAATGTCGGGCTGTCTGACAGCGGAATGATTTCCGGACTTCTTAACCTCGGCAGCGGCCTTCTTCGGAGCCTCAGCGACTGCTTCTTCTGCAGCTTCCTTCACATCGGCAGCCTTCTCCTCTACGGCCTCAGCAGCATTTTCTGCAGCTTCGGTTGCAGTCTCAGCAGCCTCAGCTGCAGCTTCCTCGGCAGCGCCTGTTACTTCTTCAGCAACATCAGCAACAGCCTCTTCTGCACCGCTTACTGCTTCTGCAGCAGCTCCTTCAGCAGCCTCAGCTGCAGCTTCAACATTTTCAGCGATATCTGATACTAAATTATTTTCGTTACTCATTAGAATAAACCTCTCTAAAATATTGCTTTACACGCAGTCAATAATTATAGCACACAATATATTCATTTGAAAGTAAAAATATGTGAAAGTTTCATCAAAAAACCGCGTCTGTTTAGTGCAAAAAAGCCCTGTGAAAGTTGAATTTTGGCCCGTCTGCGGTTATACTTTTCAAAACAGATGAGGAAGGGCACATGAAAGCACTGATCGCGATGAGCGGAGGCGTGGACTCCAGCGTGGCCGCTCTGCTGACAAAAGAGGCCGGCTTCGAGTGCATTGGCTGCACAATGAAGCTGTATGACAATGAGGATGCAGGTATTTCCAGGGGACATACCTGCTGTTCGCTGGATGATGTAGAGGATGCCCGCAGCGTGGCGTTCAGTCTCGACATGCCTTACTATGTGTTCAATTTCCGTGACGACTTCAAAGAGAAGATCATCGACAAGTTCGTGGACAGCTACATCCACGGCATCACTCCCAATCCCTGCATTGACTGTAACCGGTACATGAAGTTCGACAGACTGTATGAACGGGCCAAAGTGCTGGGGTGCGACTATATAGTGACCGGGCATTACGCACGGATAGAAGAACAAGATGGCAGGTTCGTACTGCTGAAGGCTTCGGACCCTTCCAAGGATCAGAGCTACGTTCTGTATCAGCTGACACAGGAGCAGCTTGCCCATACTATGTTCCCGCTGGGCGGCATGGACAAGACCGAGACGCGACGTATAGCGGACAGCCACGGTTTCATCAATGCTGACAAACCCGACAGCCAGGATATATGCTTCGTCCCGGACGGCGACTATGCCAGAGTGGTGGAAATGTATACCCATGCCGGCTCCGAACCTGGCGATTTCATAGGAACCGATGGTGAGCTGATAGGACGTCACAAGGGAATCATCCATTATACGATCGGACAGCGGAAAGGCCTGGGAATAGCATCCAGCGAGCCTTATTACGTCTGCAGGATATGCCCCGAGAACAATACAGTAGTGCTGGGAAGGCACGGCGACCTGATGAGCACCTCGGCACTGGTGAAGGATGTTAACTGGATATGCGGTACTGAACCGGTCGGCCCTGTCAGATGCAACGTAAAGATCAGATACAGACACAAAGAGCAGCCGGCTGTGGTCACCCCGGTGAGTGCGGGCGAGCTCGCTGCCTGCGGGGCAGATGCGCGGCCCGGACAGTACTATGACTCCGCAGATGCGACGGGCTATGCCGTACGTGTCGAGTTCGATGAGCCGCAGCGTGCCATCACACCCGGACAGGCAGCAGTTTTCTATGATGGAGACATAGTGCTGGGCGGCGGAGTGATAGTCTGAACTGACTGCATGGGATCTTTTCACCACACTGCTTGCAGGGTGAAGGCTGATCAGTTGTGGAGTTATCCGCAAAATGATATAATCTAAAAAAATGTTCAGGCGCAGAAACCTTCAGCCCGCTGTTATCCGGCGGCGCGGGATATCTGCGAAAAAGGGAGGGAAACATGAATAACCGCACAGATATTTTATCTCTCAGAGATGCACTGGATTATCTGAAAACAGTTCCGGGGCAGCTCGTGGAGACCGATAAAGAAGTTCAGCTGGCTGCAGAGCTGTCAGGCGTATACAGGTACGTCGGGGCCGGCGGCACAGTAAAAAGACCGACCACAGTAGACGGTCCTGCCATGATCTTTAACAACATCGCAGGGCATCCCGGCGCCAGAGTTGCCATAGGCGTTCTGGCCAGCAGGCAGAGAGTTGCAGACCTCTTTGGCTGCAGAAAAGAAGAGCTCGGCTGGCTGGCAAAAAGCTGCGCTGACGCACCGGTCGCACCTGTAGTAATAGACGGACCGGCCCCGGTCCAGGAAATCGTCTACAAAGCCTGCGACCCTGATTTTGACCTGAACAGGCTGATCCCTGCGCCTACCAACACACCGGTGGATGCAGGCCCCTATATCACTCTGGGCATGTGCTATGCAACACATCCAGACACAGGTCTGTCCGATATCACTATCCACAGGATGTGCATCCAGGGTAAGGACGAGCTGTCTATCTTTCTGCAGCCCGGCTCCAGACATATCGGAGCCATGGCAGAGCGCGCGGAGGAGCTGGGCCAGACCCTGCCGATTTCTATCTCCATAGGCGTCGATCCGGCTATCGAGATCCTGTCATGCTTCGAGCCTCCCACAACTCCGTTGGGATTCAATGAGCTGTCACTGGCAGGCGCGCTCAGGCAGAGACCGGTCGAGCTTGTTAAGTGCCTGACCATCAACGAGCATGCGATCGCCAACGCTGAGTACGTCATCGAAGGCGAGATCATCCCGGGCGTAAGGATCACCGAGGACCAGCACAGCCATACAGGCTATGCCATGCCTGAATTCCCCGGTTACAACGGCAAGGCCAGCAATGTCTGCTGGCAGATCAAGGTCAAGGCAGTGACTACCAGAAAGAACCCGATCATGCAGACATGTATCGGACCGAGTGAGGAGCATG
>JAZUNG010000115.1:0-18271 GCA_045604025.1 Lachnospiraceae bacterium
GGAAAGACTCTGTACAACATAGTCAGAAATCCGGATCTGATGGTTGTTTTTGATCTGGATACAGAGACCGGAAAACTGACCAAAGTTCAGACGATCCGTCTGGCGGGTGAAGGAGAGAAGGCATTGTCGAGGGGATGTGCCTTCACTCCGGATGAGAGGTTTGTAGTCATTCCGCTGATGGCTGCTAAGAAAGTCATAGCCATGCCTGTGGGTGAAAATGGCAGACTGCAGGATGCATTCATGGTACTGGATGGTGTTGAGGCAGCGGCAAATGTGACATTCTGGGAGGCCTGAGCGGTCATGAAAACAAAAGCAGAAACAAAGCAGGGAACAGTTGTAGGAGTGGTTGAAGGCAATACCACTATATACAAAGGAGTTCCATACGCAGCTCCTCCGGTCGGTGAGCGCAGATTTGCCGCACCGGCCCCTCCAGAACCCTGGGAGGGGGAGCGTCTGTGTGATACATGGTCCAATGAGTCTTACAGAGTACCGTTTCCGCCTGTAGGGAAGTCAATGGTCAGGGAAAAGCCCGAAGAGGTATACAGCGAGGACTGCCTGTATCTGAATATCTGGGCGCCTGCTGATATAGACGATGACGCCAGACTGCCTGTAATGTTCTTTATGTATGGAGCCGGAGGAGGCAATCACGCTGCCTATATAGACGGAGCTTCCTTCAATAAGAAGGGATGTATCCTGATCACGGTTAACTACAGGATAGGTCTGTTTGGATACTTTGGGCTGGAAGAACTGGCTGCCAGGGATGAACATCACAGCACCGGCAATTATGGCCTGACGGATATCCTCTGCGCGATAGACTGGGTGAGGGACAATATCTCTGCATTCGGAGGAGATCCTGAGAATATTACCGTATTCGGACATTCAGCCGGAGGCATATATACCAAGTGGCTGTTGGGATGCTCTGAGGCGCGCGGGAAATTCAGGCATGCGCTGTCATTATCCGGAGGCGGAACCTGGGATATAGATTATATACATACAAGAGAGAGCAAGTGCTCCCTGTGCAGGCAGCTCCTGGATATGGCAGGGTGGACATTCGATGATCTGATGTCCAAACCTACAGAGGAAGTTTACGAGACTCTGACGAAGCTGGAGAGAACACTTCCGCTGCCGCATAAGTCAATGCTGGATACGCTGTTTTTGCCATCGGTCGATGACTGGCTGATACATGATTATCATGGGAAGATACTCTATGACGGGGATGTGGATGAGAGTATCGATGTAATGGGAGGCATGTTGGCGGAAGAATGGCGCAATCATGACTGCCAGATCCCAGGCGGACTGAAGGGCTACAACAGGGAGTTCGCTCTCGGAACGGTCCTGTCATGGGCGGAGCGCTACGCGCAGCGCGGCATCAAGCCCATGTATGCGTACTTCTTCGACCGTCCGATGCCGGGTGGCGAGCGGAATATGATCCATGGCGATGAACTGCCTTATGTTTTTGGAACGCTGGACAGATATCTTTGGCCGTGGACAGAGTATGACAGGAAAATGAGCCGGGCTATGGTCTCCTATGTGACAAACTTCGCCAAAACAGGCGATCCGAATGGAGAGGGACTGCCTGAATGGAAACCATATACGCAGGAAGAGCATCTGACGATGCATTTTGCGGAGGATCATTTTGCCTGCGAGGACCTAAGTACAGATAAAAAAACCAGGATAGTCACAGACTTTCTGCTGGAACATCCTGGTATGTTAGATGATCATTTTTCTCCTGATAAATAATATATTTCGAAGATGGAGTGGCGATGGAACCGATCAATCTGCAGGATCGAGCAGATGGTTCCGCCCGCTCCATTCTTTGGAAAACTCAAGGAAAACTTCAGCTTCCTGAGACAAGGCCCTGTCCTGCGCATAGAAGATACCGTAGGTAAATGTGATAGGCGGGTTCAGCGGGACGATACGGACCGGTCCTGAGTGCTTTATGGAATGTATCTTGTTGCCTGTAGTCATAAACAGATCTGAGGAATGATTCTGGGGCCATACACCCTCCAGGTTGAGAAATACCGTATTTATACCCAGCTCTGAAAAAACTATATTGATGTATCTGGTAAATGTGCTCTGCGGGTTGTAGCGCATATAGATACGCTGGTGTTCAAGCAGAGAGTAGTCGATGACAGGCGTGTCATACAGAGGATTGGCCTCGGTAATATGCAGATACAGCTCATCTCTTGTGAACGGCATGTATGTCAGGGATTCATCGTCTGAGTCGAATTCGTGTGAAAAGACCAGATCCAGCTCCTCCTGCTGCAGATACTGGAACAGTTTTCTGGCAGGAAAAGCGCTGAAGTCTACGCAAATCTCGGGGTGGGCTTTGTGAAAACCTTCAATAAACAGTTCAAAGGCACCCTCATCATGGTTAAGAGGTATACCTATCGAAAGATTTCTTGTGTGATCGGACTGCAGGCTCTTCAGATCCTGCATGAGGTCATTCTGTGATTCAACGATTGGTCTTGCGTATCTTAAGAAAACCTGACCGGCTTCTGTCAGCGACAGAGAATGAGTATTTCTGTTGATAAGAGTCGTCCCGGTCTCCTGCTCCAGGGCCTGGATATGTCTTGTCATGGAGGATGCCGATATTCCCAGAGACTGAGCCGCCTCCTGATAATTCTTTTTGTCTGCCAGACGTATGAATTCTTTCAGGTAAGTAATATTCATTTGCAGGCCTCCTCGCTCAGCCGGTTCGCAAGCTCACGTTCCATATTGGTCAGCGCGCGGTTTTTCTCATATATAAGATTGATATTTACGGGGATCTCTTCATCCAGTTCAACTATCCGGGTATCGGAAGGAGCCAGGCTGTACGCGATCCTGGATGGAAGGATGGTCAGACCGTATCCTTTGCTGACCATTTCAAGTACGTTGTGACACGAAGGAAGAGTCATAACTGTTCTGGGCATGAAACCATTTTCCATACAAACGGATTTGATCATGGGATTGAGATCGCTGCGTTTCTGGAGCAGTATAAACTTCTCATCAGAAAGCCTGTCAATAGATATCCTGTTTGCTTCTGCCAGCTCGTGTGAACAGGGTACGGCTGAAACAAAATGATCCTGTGCCAGGGTCATCTGGTCATATGAAGGTGAGAACTCAGATCGCTGCATTACGATAGCCATGTCCACGATGCCCCGATTCAGCAGTTCCCAGGTTGAATTATCGTAAATGGTGACAGAGCAGTGCGGATAGTCGTCCTGAAATGCTTCAACTGCTTCGAAACAGTTATATGGCATGATATGAGATTCAAATCCCAGCTGGATGACTGTGCGGGAGGTGCCTGAAGCAGAATGTCTGGCATGGAAGCTCCGGTCCAGCTCTACATGCTTTCGGGCATAATAAATAAATTCCTTACCGAATTCAGTAAGAAACGATCTGCCATTCTCATGGTAGATCAGCGTATCTCCGAGCTCATCTTCGAGGCTCTGAATATGTTTTGAAAGAGTTGACTGAGACGTATACAGCCTGTATGCAGCCTGCTCATAGTTCATGGTCTCAGCGAGCGTGATAAAATCCTGAAGATATTCCAGTCGCATAAGATATTCCCCCCTTCATCCATATTTTATTCATGAATTGCAGAAAATGCAAGGAAACAGATGCTCTGTTGCGATTTTTGCAATGAGCCATTATCATCTGAATTGAATAGAACTTTTTTAAATTGATATTATTTATATAACTATAAGTGTTATATCGGATGTTCGGTGTGGTCTGTGACAGATCCCGGGCATGAAAGAAAGAGGTACAAACATGTATTACCGTTTGAAGAACAGAGATATCTTATACAATGACGCACAGCTGGGTCCTTATCCGGATCATCTCCTTAAGCGGGTTGACAAGCCCACCAATATGGTCGGAGGCTCAAAACGCAAGAGCCAGAGCGACACAGTTAATACTATTGTTAAGCAGAAGGCAAGAGAAGGAAAATACTCCGCAAAGATGAATGACATCATCCTGAACACTCCTTTCGGAAAGAGAGAGCCGGTCGCTCAGTCATTTACAGAATTCATGCGTCCGCACATTGTAAACCTGCGTGATGCCCAGAATCCACCGGCGAAAGAAAAGGCTCCGATTCCCGACGACCCCCGTGCCATCACCAGGCATATCAAGAGCTTCGGTTATTTCCTCGGAGCAGATGCGGTAGGTGTCTGTGAGATACCGGAATATGCAGTATTTCTGGACGATCCCAAAGGTCAGCCCTTCGAGAATCCATATAAATATGCAATAGTCCTGCTGAAAAGAAAAAGCGTTGCAACGACCCTGGCATCTACCGGAAGAGACAGGATATTTGACGCATGCAGCCATCAGGCATACCAGCTTCTGGCCATATGGACACAGACTATGACGAAGTATATCCGCCGTCTGGGACATGACGCGCTGGCTTCCAATAACAGCAATTATGTTACGGTTATGACATCACTGGTCATAGCTGCGGGTCTGGGTGAAAGCTGCAGGATGGGATTTGCCCTGAATCCTTTCTTCGGCTCTAACTTCAAGTCCGCCGCGGTCCTGACCAATATGCCGCTGGTGCCTGACAAGCCGATCGATTTCGGCCTGAAGAGTTACTGCGACCGCTGCTATATCTGCGCGGATGTCTGCCCGGCAGGCGCTATCAGCAAGGATAATGAGCAGGTATTATACAATGGCTATCTGAAATATAAGATCGATTATGAAAAACATATTCTGCTGAGTTATGTAGATCCATACACGACCAGCTGCGGCCGCTGCACAGATATGTGTCCATGGAACAGGCCTGAAAGTGCTCCTGAGTATTTCAGAGACTGGGATGGCTCCATAGAGGCTCTGCATGCCATGGTCGACAAGAGAGCGGATTATCTGCGTGCCCACAACTTCGAGACAGAAGAGCAGAAGCGTGGCCAGTGGTGGTTTGATCTGATGCTGAATCCGGAAACTGGGTTGTATGAGATACCGGATACCGCTGAATTCGAGATCCCTCCGCAGGATGAGTGTCCTCCTGATATGCGCCTGATCTGAAATAGGAGAGATATTTCCAAAAACTCCGTCAATGACCAGTATATAGTTTGAACTTTTCCAAAAACTCCAGCTATGACCAGCTAGTTAATTAATAAATTCCAAAAACTCCGGCAATGACCAGTAAACATCACAAAAAACTGGTCACAGTCGGAGCTTTTGGAGAGAAGGAAAGAAGAAGCTGGTCCCAGCTGGGGTTTTTGGAGAGAAGGAAAGAAGAAGCTGGTCACAGCCGGAGCTTTTGGAAAACAGTAAAGAAGTGATCAAAATAGAGACCAAGAATTATTAAAAAAACAGTTGACAATCCAGAATAAATGGATATAATTAAATTGAGCACAATCGAATTGGACATGAGCGAAGACATATTAGCATATAAATAAACTCGACAGAGTAATATACAGGAGGTAATACAATGAGTATCTATGATTACAACGTAAAGGACGCAAAAGGCAACGACGTCAGCCTGGCTGACTACAAAGATAAAGTACTGCTGATCGTAAATACAGCAACAGGATGCGGCTTCACACCTCAGTATGAAGGCCTGCAGAAACTCTATGACAAGTATAAAGAGCAGGGATTTGAGATCCTGGACTTCCCCTGCAACCAGTTCGCCAACCAGGCACCCGGAACTCAGGAAGAGATCGGAAGCTTCTGCACAGGCAGATTCGGTATCACATTCAAGCAGTTCCAGAAGTGTGATGTAAACGGAGAAAACGAGATTCCTCTGTATACATTCCTTAAGAAAGAAAAAGGCGGCGCTCTCGGCAGCAGGATCAAATGGAATTTCACCAAGTTCCTGGTAGACAGAAACGGTAACGTTGTGGACAGATTTGCACCCGCAGCAACACCTGAGAAGATTGACGACAAGATAGCTGCCCTGCTGTAAAACAAGTCTGGCACAATCGCATTGAATCATATATAATGTGGACGCATATAAATAACAGAAGGGATTGTTAACATGAAGTATTCATACAACACAGTGATGACATGTTCAAAGCAGATCGATTTTGATATCGACGGAGACGTGATCACCAATGTTCATTTTACAGGAGGCTGCAACGGCAACCTCAAGGCTATAGGCAAACTCGTGGACGGCATGACAGTTGATCAGATCGAGGATTATCTGAAAGGCAACACCTGTGGAGCCAGGCCTACCTCATGCGCAGATCAGCTGGCGATCGCAGTCAGGAAGGCTTATGATGCCACACATACTGCCTGAGAGCAGCAGAAGTCTGCCCACAGCAGATATAACAGCAACCGGAAGTTCAGAATTAAGTAAAAAACAGTCAGAGGCATAGTTTAATGGACAAATATGATGTTTTGAAATTGGATAACCAGCTGTGTTTTCCACTGTACGCTGCATCAAGAGAGGTCATTAAGCAGTACAGACCGGCTCTCGATGAGCTGGGTCTGACATATACTCAGTACATCACGATGATGGTCATGTGGGAACACAGAAAGATCAGTGTAAAGGACCTGGGAAAGAAGCTGTTCCTGGACAGCGGAACCCTCACTCCGGTGCTGAAGAGCCTGGAGACCAAGGGCCTGATCACCCGCAAAAGGTGCGAGGAGGACGAGAGAGTCCTGATAGTCACCCTGACCGAAGCCGGAGAGGCACTTAAGGACGATGCCCTGAAAGTCCCGCAGAGTCTGGCAGGATGTATGAGACTGGAGCCGGAAGAGGCTCAGGAGCTCTACAGACTTCTGTACAGGATACTGTCTTAACCGGCATTCTTAATTAAGCTTTTACCACATCCCCTCATATAGGGCACCGCGTCTATTCCCTAAAGATGCGGTGCCCTTTCCCCTTACTTTTTCAGAAGAAACAGTGTATAATGTCTATAGAAGAGATCTCTTCAGATGATCATATCTTTGGAGGAAAATCATGCAGCTGCCGGATATCAACAAGGAAAATCTCGCCAAAGCGATCGCGTCCCGGATCCCTCAGAAAGAAATAGCTAAATGGATAAATGAAAATGCCATGCCCTACAGGGAACTCATGACATTTTATAACTGCGCCATCATGGAGGTTGAGACCAAGATGCGAGTCATGAACGAGGAACTGCAGCTCAAGTATGACCGCAATCCCATAGAGACTATCAAGAGCCGCCTGAAGACACCTGAAAGCATCGTGGAAAAGCTCGGACGCAGGAATATCTATCCCACCGTCGAGTCCATAGAACAGAACATCACGGACATAGCAGGTGTCAGGATCATCTGCTCATATGAATCAGACATCTATATGATAGCGGAGGCTCTGCTCAGGCAGGACGACGTCACCCTGGTCGAGAAGAAAGACTACATACAGAACCCCAAAAAGAACGGATACAGGAGCCTGCATCTGATCATTGAGACACCTATATTCCTGCATGATCGCAAGAAATACATGAAGGTCGAGGTACAGCTGAGGACCATATCCATGGACTGCTGGGCCAGCCTCGAACACAAGATCAAATACAAGAAGGATCTCCCCGAGCATGTGGCGCAGGAACTGGAGGGAGAGCTCTATGAATGCGCGAACCTGAGCCGCGAGCTGGATATCAAGATGGAAGCCATCCAGCACAAGGCAGACGTCTATCTCGGAAAATGACAGCAGATATGTGAGCAGAATTCACAGACTTTACATAGTTACAATATTGCGAAATTATGACAAATGTGTTAAATTTATTACAAATAGATTTAACACATTTTCTGCGTCAGGGAGAAATGTCCCGCGAGTGCAGACATTACGGGAAGGAGGACACTGTGGCAACAAAGGATGAATGGAAGAGCACCGGAAAAGAACTGGGCGGAGCCTTCAAGGGCCTGGCAGCTACTATGATCAGAACTGCTAAAGCAGGTATCGAGCGTGCTGAGGACTGGGCAGAGGCTCAGAAAGATGATCAGGATCAGGCAGCTGAGGAGACTGCGGGCAGAGCAGCTGAGGCAGCCGAGGAGCCAAACGATGCGTTCAATGATGGATCATGGCGCGAGACCGGCAAGAATCTCGGACGAGCACTGATGAGCCTGGGAGCAACTCTGACCAATACCGTAGAAGAAGGCGCTGAGAAGGCTGAGAAGTGGGCAGATGAGAACGGTCCCAAGGTAGAGGAAGCAGTAGAGAAGGCCGCTGCAAAGGCAGAGCAGGCTGCGGAAAACATTCAGAAGGATGCGGCTGATTTTGCTGAAGGTCTGAAGGAAGGAACTGCAAAGGCTTCTGAAACAGTGGATGCCGAGGTCGTTTCTGAGGAGATTTTGAAGGAATCTGAGACAGAAAACCGTTAAAATGCATTAAAATTGATACAATTGCCCCAATATGCACATAGAATTACAAAAAAGCACTTTTCTTTTTGTGCAACTTGTATTATTATGGTTAGTGGATTCTTAGCTATATTTGCAATATTATTTAGTGAATTTTAATAATACAAGGGTATTGGGTGATAATATGATATCAAATCAGTTATTGCAGAAAACTATCGACAGGATCAAAGCCATTTCAGGTGCTGATCTGGCTGTCCTGGATCTTACAGGAGAGGTTGCTGTAAGAACATATACCGATGAAGCTATCGACCCCGAACTGGTCATCCAGTTCGCATCATCACAGGATGACGATCAGGAGGTAGCAGGCCATTATTTCTTCAAGATCAGGGATGAGTCCAGAGACGAGTATATTCTTGCAGTCAGGGAGAACGGCTCGGACACAGGACTGATCGGAGCTATGGCCAGATATCAGCTGGAGACGCTTCTCGTTGCCTACAAGGAAAGGTTTGACAAGGACAATTTCTTCAAATCACTCCTGATGGACAATATGCTGATGATCGATATCTTCGACAGGGCGAGGAAACTCCACATCGAGGTTGAGACCAGCAGAGCGGTACTCATTGTCGAGCTGAAAGACAGAAAACGCAACGATATCATTGATATAATCAAGGGCGTTTTTGCCGGCAGCAGTGATGATTTCGTCACAGCTATCAACAAGAAGGATGTTATCGTCATCAAGAAGGTTGACGGCGCGGACAGCTATGAACAGCTGGACAATGCTGCGAAGAAGATCCAGAATGCGATCAAGCGCGATACGGACGAGGAAGTCAGGATCGCTTATGGTTCTATAGTGGGCGACCTCAAGGAGATCTCCAAGTCTTACAAGGAAGCCAAGATGGCCATGGACGTCAGCTATATCTTCTTTGAGGGCAGGAGCATCAATCCATACAACAAACTGGGCATTGGCAGGCTGGTGTATCAGCTGCCGCTGCCGCTGTGCAAGCTTTTTATCAAAGAGATCTTCGACGATATGTCTCTTGAGGAGATGGACAAGGAGACGATCGTCACAATTAATAAATTCTTCGAGAACTCTCTGAACGTATCAGAGACATCCAGACAGCTGTATATCCACAGGAATACCCTGGTTTACAGACTGGACAAGATCCAGAAGACAACAGGTCTGGATCTGCGTGTTTTCGAGGATGCGATCACATTCAAGATCGCTCTGATGGTTTCGAAATATATGAAATATATCGATTCCCAGAAATAGTTTGCCAGCCGTGAAAGGCTATTACACATGATCATTTTAGAAAACGTCACAAAAAAATATGACGACAAGGCGGCTCTGAACGATGTAAGCCTGCATATAGAAAAAGGGGAATTCGTTTTTATAGTTGGCGGTTCGGGAGCCGGAAAGAGCACATTATTCAAATTACTTATCAAGGAACTGGAACCCACATCGGGACGTATATTCATTAACGGGGTGAATGTCACCCATGTTAAGAGACGCAACATCCCCAAGCTTCGCAGAAATATCGGAGTGGCATTTCAGGATTTCAGACTTCTGAAGGACAGGAATGTCTATGATAACATAGCCTTCGCACAGAGGGCTATTTCTGCACATCCGAAAGACATCAGAAAGAATGTTACCGAGGTTCTGACGCTCTGCGGCGTTGCGGAAAAATACAGAAGCTTCCCGGATCAGCTCTCGGGCGGAGAACAGCAGAGAGTGGCTCTGGCCAGAGCCCTGGTCAACAAGCCTGCTATACTACTGGCAGACGAGCCTACCGGCAATCTGGATCCGGAGAACACACAGGCGATCATGGAACTGCTTGAGAGGATCAATGAGCAGGGCACCACTGTGGTTGTCGTAACACACAACCACAACATCGTCCGCACCATGAACAAGCGTATGATCAACCTGAAAAACGGAGTAGTCGTAAACGATATCCAGGAGGGAGGTCTGGCAAATGAAAACTAGAAGCTCCTTCTTCTACTGCCTGGGGCAGGGATTCGTAAATATCAAGAGAAACAAGGTGTTCTTCTTCGCGTCTATCGCGACCATAGCTGTATGTATCTTCCTGATCGGCATGTTCATCGCGGTAGCCCTGAACCTGACACATATGGTCGATCAGGTATCTTCCAATGTCTGCATCACCATCTTCTTTGACGATGGCCTGGATGAGGCAAAGATCAAGGAGATCGGAGAGACGGCGGGCAGCTGGAGCGAGGTCAGCAGGGTCGAGTACACCTCCGCTGAGGACGCGTGGAAAGAATACAAGGAAGTTTATTTCGCCAATTATCCGGAGCTGGCAGAAGGCTTCAAGGATGACAATCCTCTGGCCAATTCAGCTTCATATGATATCTATCTGAAGGATATCGCAGATCAGAACACGGTGGTTGCCAGACTCGAGGCAACCGACGGAGTGCATCAGGTCAACAGATCCGAGACGACCGCCAATGCTCTGGGAGATATCGCGAGGATAGTCGCTATAGTATCCGTGGTGCTGATAGCAGTGCTCCTGGCAGTTTCGATATTCCTGATCACCAATACGATCATCACGGGTATCACGCTGCGTAAGGAAGAGCTGCAGATCATGAAATACGTGGGAGCTACTGACTTCTTTGTCAAGTCCCCATTTGTATTTGAGGGAATATTTATCGGCATCATCGGTGCCCTGATCCCTCTGGCCATCCTGTTCTTTATTTACAGGTCGGCCATGAACTTCTTTATTGAGCAGTTCCAGACTATATCTACCGTGATATCTGTACTGCCGGTCAGAGAAGTATTTACCATACTGATCCCGGTTGCGCTGGTGATCGGTGCAGGAATAGGATTTATCGGAAGCTCCATAGCTACCGGAAAGCATATAAAGGTGTGAGAAATGAATAGATCAAAGAACAGAAATATTCTGATACGCATTCTGGCTCTGCTTCTCGTAGCATTGCTTTTAGTTACACCCGCACTGGCAGATTCTGTCGATGACATGACAGCCGGTGTGGACGATCTGGAAGAGGCAAATGCCAACCTTCAGGAACAGATCGCAGAGGAAGAAGCGCGTATTGCCGAACTTCAGGAAAATATCGGAGACTTGGAGAGCTATATCAGAAGCCTGAACGATGAAATGGACCGTATCGACGGCATCATCAGTGATCTGGAAGACCAGAAAGATGAGAAGAACGCCAATATCGATACTCTGAACGAGGCTGTTGAAGCTCTGGATCTGCAGATCGCTGACAAGGAAGATGAGATCGACCATCAGTACGAGCTGATGAAGATGCGTATCAGATTCCTCTATGAAAATGTCGGCGAATCATATATCGAGGCTATATTCTCCTCGAGATCATTCAGCGAGGCTGTTAAGAAGATCCAGTATCTGCTGGAAGTGACCAATTATGACCGCCAGGCCATGGAGAAGGTCAAGTCTATGATCGAGGATGTCGAGCAGGATAAGACCGAGAAGGAGACCCAGATAGCTTCGATCGAGAAAGAACTGAAGGACATAGACGATCTGGAAGATGCACAGAGCGCGCAGCAGGATATGTACGATCAGGTCAAGAGCCTCAAGGAGAGCGAGCTGATCGAAAGACAGGATGAACTGGATACAGCACAGATGCTGGTTGACGCCATGTCAGCAGAGATCAATGCCAATCTGGGAACCATCAATTCACTGATCGATCAGTACAATGCGCAGCTGGCAGCACAGGAGGCAGAACGCGAAGCCGCCAGAATAGCTGCTGAGGAAGAGTCCAGAAGGATCGAGGCAGAGAATGAGTCGAGGCGACTGGAATATGAAGAAGAATCCAGACGTATAGAAGAAGAGAACGAATCCAGACGACTGGAATATGAAGAGGAATCCCGCAGGGCCGAGGAAGAAAGAGAATCCAGACGACTGGAATATGAAGAAGAATCCCGCAGGGCAGAGGAAGCGGGCGAGGAGCCTACAGTACCGGAGTATATCGATGATGTAGAAGATCCGACAGAGCCCGAGTATGAGGACCCGACAGAGCCCGAGTATGAAACCACCCCGGATATACCCGGAACCGGCTCGGATTCATTTATCTGGCCGCTGCCTTCCGGATATACAAAAGTAACTTCGTGGTTTGGATACAGAGGAGACGATCCGGATCTTCCGGAAGACGCCAATCTGACCTTCCATCAGGGCATCGATATTTATGCACCGTGGGGAACCGAAGTATACGCCGTCATGGACGGTATCGTAGTAACCAGCGGATGGAGTGACTATATCGGCAATTATGTGGTAATATATCATGGCAACCAGTTGTTTACGGAGATGCACCATCTGAGCAGCAGCGCAGTGTCCACCGGAGATTCCGTCTCACAGGGACAGGTAGTTGCTTATGTAGGTGATTCGGGATTATACTGTTTCGGAGCACATCTGCATTTCGGAGTCAGCATAGGCAGTGACGCGTATGCTCTGACCAGCTATGTGGATCCGGCACCTTATCTTGGATTATGATCATCAGGGAAGTATTATGAGTGATTTTAACAGTAATTCAAACGAGCATATCAATTTTCAGTTTAATGAAGGAGCCGCGCCTTACACGGCTCCTTCTTCTGACCCTCAGCCTCCGCAGAGGAAACGTGCAGGGCTGCCATTCTGGGCAGGCATGATCATCGGCCTGGTCATAGCTGCTGTTGTAGTAGTCGTCATGGCTGCTGCCACCAGTGTCTTCAGGTACAGCGGCGGTGGTGCTTCAGGGGGCAGCACTTCATTCAGCGGATATGAAGAGAAGCTCGGTACCATCAAGGATTATCTGGACAGATATTTCCTGTGGGATATCGAAGACAGCGCCATCGAAGAAGGTCTGGCTGATGGCCTGATGGGAGCGCTCGGTGACAAATACGCAGTGTACTATACTCCGGAAGAGTTTAACGACCTCATGGAGTCTGTCAGCGGAGAATACGCTGGTATCGGCGTCAGTATCATCATGAACGATGATATGAAGGTGGAAGTATACAAGGTGTTCAAGAACTCACCCGCAGCAGATGCAGGCATCCATGTGGGCGACTTGATCATCGAGGCCAACGGAGAGACAGATTTCCCTGAACTGGACGACCTGGTAGCCATAGTCAGAGGCGAGCCCGGGAGCACCGTGGATCTGGTGATCGACAGAGCTGGAGAGAAGATACCCATGACCATAACCAGAGCGCAGGTATCCATCGATACGGTTTCCTATCGGATGCTCGATAACAATATCGGATATATCCTGATCGAAGAGTTTGACAATGTCACCGTAGGTCAGTTCGAAGAGGCTCTGACAGAGCTGACAGCCCAGGGCATGGAGGCTGTTATATTCGATCTCAGGAACAACCCCGGCGGCGACTATGATACAGTAGTAGCTATGTGCGACAGAGTCCTTCCTGAAGGCGTCATCATGACAGTCAAGGACAAGAACGGTACGATCAATACCGAGAATTCCGACCAGGAGCACAGAGTAGATCTGCCGATGGCAGTCCTTATAAATGCCAACTCAGCCTCCGCGTCAGAGGTATTTACAGGAGCTATCCAGGATTATCATATCGCTACCATAGTCGGAGAGCAGTCATTCGGCAAGGGCATAGTACAGAGCATATTCACACTTCCGGACGGCTCCGGCATCAAGTTTACCACACAGGAGTATTACACTCCGAGCGGAGACAGTATCAACGGAGTAGGCATAACACCTGACATAGTGGTGACCCTGCCTGACGATGTCTATGAAGACGGCGTCCTGACAGATGATGAAGACACACAGCTGCAGGCCGCAATAGAAGCGCTGATGAAATGATCTGAAGAAATAATCAGACAAAATACAACTTCCCGCAGAACCGATGGGCTGCGGGAAGTATTTTTTGTCTGTTTGCAGAGTCTGTGATCAGTGTTTACAGTGCCTGCGATCAATATGTGCAGTGTTAATGGATCAGTCAAACAATCCGCCGAACTGATCGATCCAGTCATTGAACCAGTCTGACCAGTCTCCGCCTTCGGGGAAGTTGAAATCGGGAAACTCACTGCCACCTTCGTAGTTGCCTCCGCCGTAATATGTCGAATTGGCCTCAACGAAGTTCAGTGCCTGGTCGCAGATGACTGCAACGGTTGCGGTATCGTCAAATGTGCTGATCTCCAGGTCGTCCAGCAGCTCCATGTATCCGTAATCGTATGCGCCTGCATTTACGATGGACTCCCACATCTCTACTGCCTTGTCATAATCTATCTGTGACTGCGACCAGATCTGCAGGGCCACGATGCCGCTGGCTGCATAGCTCAGATAATACATCGGGCTTTCGAAGTTGTGTGATACATACATCCACCAGTAGTCATCAGCGCCTGAAGGTGAGCCGTACTCATTGCAGATATCTCTGTAGAGAGTGTTCAGCTCGTCCACTGTCATGTCAGGATTCCTGTAGACAGCTCTCTGGAACTCATCAAAGAGGCACCCTTCGGTCACATTTGACAGCAGATCGATCACGACATATGCCCGCATCTCATTTGCATACGCTCCATATATATCATCATAATACCTGGAATACAGCGCTTCCAGACCGTTGGAGTGGATCTCACACAGCTCCAGTGCCCCCAGACCGTAGAGAAGGAGGTTGGGATTGTGGTTGATCGTAGCCTCTGTGAAATGGCCGAACTCGTGCGTCATGGTCACGAATCCGTTGGCGCCTTCTGAAGAAGCGAAAATATAAGGAACGCCGGTCTCTTCCATGGTGGCGGTATAAGCTCCGCTCATCCTGGTATTGTCACTGCCGATGTTGTAGAGTTTGCGGTCCAGAAGAAGCCGGCCTGACTCCTCAGCCAGAGGGCTGATCTGTGCGCCGAATGTGGTCAGCGCATCCAGCAGATCATCCACAGACATATCGAAATCGATATAATACGGAGCAGAATAAGCCGAACTGTAATACATCAGGTCATATGCTCTGGCAGACATATGCTTGACTGCGTCATGGAACGCTTCGATCTCGGACTCGTCAAAGTCTCTGTTGTATACCAGCTCATCCGCATATTCAACATATGTATCGTAGCCGTTCAGCTGCGCATATTTGTTTCTCAGTGATACGAGCTCCAGATATATCGGGGCTACCAGGCTGTTGAGCTCGTCGTCATCCATGCCTGTATCTTCCGCCTTTTCAATGTCAGCGTAGTATTCCGCTACCAGAGCAGTGATCCTGTCGTCGATCGCGATCTCTTCCTCGGTCATGGCCTCATAGGAGTCGAATTCCTCGAAATCGACCTCGCCCACATGAGCCTTGAACGCGTCTGCGCACGGGCCTTCGCAAACTTCATTGATGGCAGTCAGCGCCTTGTCCAGCAGAGCGGTTTCCTGTGAGGAGTCCTTCTGATACTGATCGTTTAGATATTCATCTGATGGATTGCAGCTGTACTGGATATACAGCATGGTGCTGTTCTCGTCGATATGCTTGAATTCCTGCAGGATTTCGTCGTATTTGCTGATGACTGCAGCTGGATCCGTGCCTTTGGCCAGTGCTGACAGCTCGTCACACATGGCATTGAATCCGGCGGGGTCATACTCGGTATATGTCAGTTCGAAGACACCACCTTGGGTCTGGTCATCTCCGCCAGATGGCTTCTGTGTCTCACTTTCCTTCTTGTCCGGTCTGGTCTCCGGAGATCCTGTAGGTATCTCGATCCCTCCTGAGTGAGTTTCGGTCTCGGTCTCTATTTTGATGATGTTTCTGACACAACCGCCTATGCAGCCCAGCATACCGAGACCGAAGCAGCCTCCGCAGCCTGTGGTCACACCCAAAGCCAAAACGATGACCAGCGCGATAACTACCGGAAATACTTTTCTTTTATCTGTCTTCTTCATAGCCTGAAGCACTCTCTTTCTGTAAGTATGACAGGCCCTGCGGCCTGCCCATTTGCCACATTATTATAGTCTTATTTAAATACATTATCTATATAAAATTGAATTATCTGTGAATACATTGTGGAGGTTCTGTTATTATTGTCACACATGAAAATGCACTGTATAATGGCTTTAAGAAACCAATGGCGTGATCATTTGCATCAGAAAAAGGAGTGTATTATGGACGAGAACATTACAAAACGCAATGAATTACTGGCTCAGAAAGTGATCAAGGGGCTTGAGTCACGCAACATGTGCGGATACTATGCCGCAGACAGAGAAGGAGCCCTGAAGATGGCTCTGGAGATGAACCCCGAGGGCAGCGTGGTCACCATGGGTGGCGGAATGAGCCCCATCGAGATCGGACTGGTAGACACGGTCAAGGGCGGCAATTACACATTTATCGACAGAAATATCGCTGAGGACAAGAGAGCAGCCATGCTGCAGGCATATGACGCAGACGTATATCTGGCCAGCACCAATGCCATCACAGAGGACGGCATCCTGGTAAATATCGACGGCAATGCCAACCGTGTATCGGCTCTCGCGTTCGGACCGAAGAAGGTCGTGATGATCGTAGGGCTGAACAAGGTCACACCCGATATTGACAGCGCCATGAAGAGGGCAAGGAACATAGCAGCACCTGTAAATGCGCAGAGATTCGGCATTTCCACACCGTGCACGGCTACAGGTTCATGCATGAACTGCAAGTCCGCCGACACTATCTGCTGCCAGTTCCTGATCACCAGATACTCCAAACATCCCGGACGCATCAACGTGATCCTGGTAAATGACAGCCTGGGATTCTGATGCGGCAGTATATCCCGGATGTATCAACGTGATCCCGGTAAATGACAGCCTGGGATCCTGATACGACAGCCGCCACGTGAGCCTGGATTGCATAATCTGACATGCAATGTTAAAATAATATTTTACCGAACAACCGATATTCCGGAGGATATTTTAATTGGGAAATATTGAAGAATACAGAAAAGAGATCAATGAGATCGATTCCGAGCTGGCCAGACTGTTCAAGGCCCGCATGGAAGTGAGCGCAGACATAGCCAGATACAAGAAGGAGTTCGGGCTTCCCATCAGGGACGGCTCCAGAGAAGAGCAGATCTACGCGAAGTGCGCGGAGCGCATAGCAGACAGCGAGATCGAGCCGTACTATGTCGAACTGCAGAAGGATATCATTGACCTATCATGCAGATATCAGTCCAGGATCATGGAGGGCATCAAGGTAGCATACAGCGGAGTGGAAGGCGCGTATGCCTATATTGCGGCGCGCAAGATGTTCCCTGACGCGCAGCTCATATCATATACCAACTTCGAGCCGGCTTACAATGCTGTAGTTGCAGGGGAGGCGGACTTCGCGGTACTTCCTCTGGAAAACAGCTATGCCGGAGATGTAGGCGCTGTCATGGACCTGGCATTTTCAGGACCGCTCCATGTAAACAGGGTACGCGACCTGGATATAGAGCACAACCTGCTCGCGCTCCCCGGAGCGCGCCTGGATCAGATAAAGACCGTGGTCAGCCACAGTCAGGCGCTGCAGCAGTGCGATGAGTATATCAAGGCGCACGGGTTTGAGACGATGGAGTATTCCAACACCGCCCGCGCAGCCATGTATGTAAGGGATACCGGTGATCATTCCATCGCGGCCATAGCGTCTGCAGAGACCGCGGAGATATTCGGTCTGGATATCATCGAGCATAAGATCAATACGACCAGGAACAATACTTCCAGGTTTGCCGCATTTTCCAGAGTACAGACCCCGGACGAGGCCATAGGCGGCGGAAAGAAATGCTTTATCATAGTATTTTCCGTACGCGACGAGGCGGGAGCGCTGGCCATGACCCTGGATATACTCGGAGCCCATGGCTACAATATGAAGAACCTGAAGAGCCGCCCGATGAAGGGTCTGCTGTGGAGATACTATTTCTACATCGAGGCTGAGGGCGACGTCACCACAGAAGATGGAAAAGACATGCTGAGAGAGCTGTCCGCGGTATGCGAGCAGCTGAAACTGGTCGGAGCGTATACAGAAGATGAGTAGATTATCGCTGGAACTGGGAAATGACAGTTACGACATTATCATAGAGCGCGGAGTCATCGCGCATGCAGCCGAGCACCTGAACCTGGACAGGAAGGTGCT
>JAZUNG010000116.1:0-2964 GCA_045604025.1 Lachnospiraceae bacterium
ATACCCCCAGCAATGTCATGGCAGGTGAATTCACGATCTTCGCCAAGACTGGCAGGGCAACGGTAAGTGCAGCCAAAACAGAAATCCCCCATACTGATTTTGAAGGGAAGTATCAGCTTACTTCCGGTCGGAAGCTTTCTATTCTGGAAGAGAGTCTGGTTCCCAAACTGGATTCCTGGTACATCATCCCGGAGCAAGTAGTCAATATTTGCCGGCACGCACAGGTCACAACCGGTAAACCCATGCAGATGCGTAATTTCCTGATGCGCGGTCCTGCAGGTACTGGTAAAACCCAGGGTGCCCGGGCAATCGCAGCTGGTCTGCACCTGCCGTACATGAAGTATACCTGTTCTGCGTCCACTGAGGTTTTTGATTTCGTTGGCATGGTCTTCCCTAAGACGGATTCCATGACCACCGGAGATGCTCAGCTGGATAAGGAGCGGGAGATGGTCATGGCTATGGGCGGCATCAACTACGCCAACGTGGCGAAAATTATGAACCTCCCGGACCTTGAAGACATGGACTTTGACCCCTGTGGCGTCTTTCAGAGCCTTACAGGCATTACCAATGAGGAAGCAACTTCCCGGGACTGTATGGCTGTTGTCATGGATATGGTGGCCGAGAAGATCAAACAGCTCAGCAAACCCGCAGAAGGGGAGCAGTCCTCCGGTCAGACTTACACCTATGTAGAAACGGATTTTATCAAGGCCCTGAAGAATGGCTATGTCATAGAGATCCAGGAGCCTACCGTCATCATGCAGCCCGGTGTCCTGGTCGGTCTGAACTCTCTTCTGGAGCAGAGCGGTTCCATTACACTTCCCACTGGTGAGATCATTCAGCGCCATCCGGATACCGTCGTGGTTGTTACAACAAATGTGACTTACGAAGGCTGCCGCGGATTAAATCAGTCCGTCGTTGACAGAATGAGTCTGGTGGAAGATATCGACCTTCCCAGTCCGGAAGTAATGACCCAGCGAGCCATGGCTGTCACCGGTGCAACAGACGAATATCAGGTGTCCCAGATGGTACAGGTCGTCAATGATATGTCTGAGTACATGCGTAAGAACGGTATTACCGACGGTACCTGCGGCATGAGAAGTCTTATCGACTGGATCATCAGCGCAGAGATCACGGGTGATGTCTACAAATCCGCTCTGAGTACGGTGATCAGTAAAGCTACCTCTGATGAAGAAGACAGGGAAGCATTGAAAACCACTATTTTGGAGCCGATCTTTACCCCAAAGCGCCGAAAGGTGTCCTGATGAGGGGGTAACTAAATGGCTAGAGTCAACCATAGACGCGTTAAGCAGCTGCTCAATGAGAAGAGAAGCAAGATCACAGACCGGCAGTTCTTTACTTCCCGGATTCTTGCTGGCCACTTCGAAGACGTTGCTGCGGCGCAAACAAAACGATACCGGTATAATCGGCGTGTCCATGTCAATATCTACTGGGACCCGAAAGACAATAACGGCGCCTGCACCAATAATACATCCATTCGGATCAATGCCGGTCATCCGTCCGTCACGAAGATCCGGGGACGTATGAATCGTTATGAAATGATCTGTGGCCTGTTCGCCCACGAACTGGGCCATGTTCTGTACACTGATTTCCTTGCAAAGCAGACCTATATGAATTATCTGTCTGCGTATAAATTCTTTCCTGCACCGCCTGTGCTGAAGGAAGCCCAGGATGCCCGCAACGAAAAGGACTTTTGGGAGTATGTAAAGGCAGATCCCAGAAATATGGCCTTTGCTCAGCAGATCGCTTTCTTTATTGCGAATGTGCTTGAAGATGGCTATATAGAAAGCCGGATCCTTGCCCAGTTTCCCGGTATGCTTGGATATAACCTGTCCATCATGCGGGATCATCAGTTCAAGGATATGTCTACAGTGACACAGCTGATCGAAAAGGAAGATGATGGCTCAGGCCACATCTTCCAATCGATCCTGCAAATCATTTTGTCCTATGCGCTGTTTGGTGAGATCAAATACGGAGAAACCCCTTTATCTGACATCCGTATCCAGACTGTCTTCAAACTGATTCCGCAGATCGATGATGCAGTGACGACCACGTCGGCAAAAGAGCGCTGGCAGATCGTCAGTCTGATTCTCATCCGACTGTGGCACCATATCGAAGACTACATTGAGATCTGTAAAGAGCATCAGGATGATGCGGCTTCTGCAGGCAGTGGCAGCAGCGCAGGCGAGATTCTCGCAGGCCTGCTTCAGGCGCTGTCTGGTACCAGCTCTCAGGGAGAAGGTTCCGGTACACCTGTTCCGGGTGCAGATAAAGACGCTCCTCCTGCTGTAAATTCTGAGAAAAGGGAAAAAACAAAAGCCGAGTACAAGTCAGATGAAAATGAGTCTGGAGAAGATTCTGAAAATGCTGAGAGTGAATCTAATACAAATCAGTCTGACGAAGCTGAATCAGACAGCAATTTTTCTCCGGATTCCATCGATGGCGGCACTTCCGGAAAGCAGGCCACAACCTCAGAAGAAGGCGGACGCATCCCATATCATCAGACAGACAGTGTTTCAGAGCCGGTTGGCGGAGAAACGCAGTATGATGATGACTATAAACGGGAGCAGAGCGACCGTGCTGCAGCAGATATCGAGCGAATGCTGGAGCAGATGGCTGAAAAGGCTGCCTGTAAACAGCTGGAAAATGAGCGGATCCAGGAGCTGAATGAAGCTGCACAGAGCATCTCTTACGGAAATATCCATAACGGTGTCAATATCGCAGTTCACCGGATCGCCGAGGTGGATGAAGAACTTCAGGATCAATATCATCAGATCTGTGGACCGCTTCTGACGATATCTAAGCAGCTTCAGAGAAATCTGATCCAAAAGCTGAAAGATCAGCAGCGAGGCGGAAAGCAGACAGGTCTTGTCATGGGCCGCCGTCTGGATGCACACGCCTTGTGCCGTAACGACGGAAAGGTCTTCTACAAGAATAATCTGCCCA
>JAZUNG010000117.1:0-29634 GCA_045604025.1 Lachnospiraceae bacterium
GCAGTGAATCTTCAGCATGGAGCTGCCGAGCGTTGGCTGGAGGCGCCTGCCAGAAGTGAATCTTCGGCGTGGAGCGTCCGAGCTTATGCAATGGTTTTTGCAATGCGGGTCCTGCTATAAGAAGTACATCTTCAGCACGGAGCAGCCAAGCATTTGCCGGGCGGCGCCTGCCAGAAGTACATCTTCAGCATGGAACAGCCACGCATTTGCCGGACAAGTGCCTGCTATAAGAGGGGATATATCATGAATAAGTACAGAGATTTTGACAATTATCTGAAGGAGTATCCGTCGAACGACGGCTATTTTGGAAAGTACGGTGGCAACTATCTGGATGACCCTGAGCTGATCAAGGCGTTCAACGAGTATGCCGAGGCGTATAATACCATCGCGCAGTCCGCGCAGTTTATCAACGAGCTGAGACGTATCAGGAAGGATTTTCAGGGGCGGCCGACCCCTGTTTACCACTGCCAGAACCTCTCCAATATGCTGGGCCGCACCCAGATCTATCTGAAGAGGGAGGACCTGAACCACACCGGCGCGCACAAGCTGAACCACTGCATGGGCGAGGGTCTGCTGGCCAAATACATGGGCAAGAAGAAGCTGATCGCTGAGACCGGTGCCGGCCAGCACGGCGTGGCGCTCGCAACCGCGGCGGCTTATTTCGGGCTGGAGTGCGATATTTACATGGGCGAGGTCGACATCGCCAAGCAGGCTCCCAACGTGACCCGCATGAAAATGCTGGGCGCCAGGGTCGTTCCCGTGTCGTTCGGGCTGAAGACTCTGAAGGAAGCCGTGGATGCCGCGTTCATGGCGTACTCGAAGGAGTACCACGATGCAGTGTACTGTATCGGCACTGCTGCCGGCCCTCATCCGTTCCCGCTGATGGTCAGAGATTTCCAGTTCTGCATCGGCGAGGAGGCGCGCGAGCAGTTCAAGGATCAGACCGGTCATTTGCCCGACCAGGTTGTGGCATGTGTGGGCGGCGGTTCAAATGCCATCGGCATGTTCACACCATTCCTGGCAGATCCCGTCGAGCTGGTAGGCGTTGAGCCTCTCGGCCGCGGACCCAAGCTGGGCGATCATGCTGCATCCATCACTTATGGAACCGAGGGCGTGATGCATGGCTTCAACAGCATCATGCTGGCTGATGAAAACGGCGATCCCGCGCCTGTTTATTCCAACGCGAGCGGCTTGGACTACCCTGCCGCCGGCCCCGAGCACGCGATGCTGCATGACATGGGCCGCATTAATTACACAACTATCGATGATGAGGAGGCTATCGAGGCGCTCTTCCTGCTGTCAAGGCATGAGGGCATCATCCCCGCGATTGAGAGCTCGCACGCTCTGGCGTACGCGATCAAGGTGGCCCGCACCGGCATGACCGGCTCTGTCCTGGTCAACCTGTCCGGCCGCGGCGACAAGGACCTCGACTTCGTCGTGGAGCACTACGGCTACGGCCCCGAGTTTCTCGAGAAAATGGCGAAGAAGCGCGGTGAATGATCTTATAAAAACAGTTTGCGCGGGCAGTGACTTCCGGAAGGTTGTGGCCTGCGCTGTATCTTTACTGTGATATGCTAAGGGCGGCCACTTAGGCCGCCCTTCTTGTATATGTTTTAGTCCGCGTCATTGCTCATGCTGCCTGTAACTATTCATGATCGTTCTGACAAAAAGCAGCTGTCTTATGACAATTTGCAGATAACTCTTACTGCTGACACGCGGCCAGTATGTTTTCCATGGTCCGGGCAAACAGCTCGAGACCTTCTTTGTCTTCCGGGCTGAATCTGCCCGTGATAGGGCTGTCGATGTCCAGAACGCCCCAGATCTCTCCGCCCACATGCAGCGGCACCACGATCTCCGAGCGCGAGTCGGCGTCGCAGGCGATATGCCCCGCGAACTGGTGCACGTCGGCAACCAACTGGGTCGCGTCTTCGGCTACCGCAGTTCCGCACACGCCGCGTCCGATCTGGATCCGCACGCACGCGGGCTTGCCCATGAACGGGCCGAGGATCAGCTCTCCCTTCCTCATGATGTAGAATCCCGCCCAGTTTATCTCGGTCAGCGAGTTGTACAGGATGGATGCCGCGTTTGCCAGGTTGGCCACCGCATCGTCCACGCCTTCCGCGATCGCTTTTATCTGTTCTGTGATCAGTTCATAGTCGGTCATTGGTTTGGTCCTTCTTGTGTGAATATTTCTGCTGCCCTACTTATGTAGTGCAGTACCCTGGCGTCATCTCTGCCAGGGGCTATGCTGGTGCTCTGCTTCCTGTGCCTGACTTTTGCTTTGTCTGGTATCAGATTAATTCTGCCACATTCTCCGCTGGATGTACACCAGGATTTTCACGCAGGCATCATCTGATCGTTGGCAGCCCCACGTCCTGACATTTCAGACACCATCTGCCTCAGCCGGATGTTTTTTCACGCGGGCACTTTTATCGGCCCGCCATAATTGATATAATATCAGCAGATCGACTATATCGCGGATGCCTGTACGCGCTGGCGCCTGGGCATCACACAATTGCATTTTACCGCATCTGAAAGGAGCGTTCTATGGAGAAAACTATCATTACGATCGGCCGCGAATACGGCAGCGGCGGCCGCGAGATCGCTGAGAAGCTGGCTGCCCGTCTGGGCTGGAAGTTCTACGACAAGGAACTGATCGGCGCTATCGCCGAGAAAACGATGATGCCCGAGAGCATCATTGCCAAAAGCGACGAAAAGGTAGTCCGCAGGAACATTTTCCAGGAGATCTTCCCGATCTTCGCAAATGACGCGGCTGACCAGGACAAATATATCTTCGAGCAGCAGGGCAAGTTCATCGTCGAGCTGGCACAGAAGGAGAAATGCATCATTATCGGCCGCCGGGCTGACTTCTACCTGAAGGATGACCCCAAGGCCATGCACCTGTTCTTCTACGCAGACCTGGATTTCCGTGCCGCGCGTATCGCGGAGGCTGAGAACTGCTCCGCCACGGAAGCCAAGGTCAGCATCGCCAATATGGACAAGCGCCGCCGAACCAGCTACGAGTACACCACCGGCCGCAGTTGGGGCGACATGCACAACTATGACCGCATGATCTGTACCTCCACCTTCGGCATCGACGCCGTCGTCGACGAGATCGCCGGCCTGCTGGAGGGCGACTACGAGTAGGAATGCAACTGTGACACCTTCCTGATCATTTTTGATTTTATTTTTGTTCAGATACATCACCAGGGCCTAAATTGTTTTTCTCTCGATTTAAGCCCTGTTTTTTCACATTATATTTGTAGTCAGCAGGGCTTAAATTACAATATTTACAATTCAAGCCCTGCCACAGGCTGATCAGCGAAGAAAATACCGGGCCAAATTCACAATACTCTCAATTTAAGCCCTGTTAAGGTTTGATCAAAGATGAAAATGCAGGGCTTAAATCATAGTATTTGCAATTTAGGCCCGAAACACGAAAGTTCAAGGCCCAGGACAAGAAAGTTTGCGCTCTAATTATATGTGTTTGGACGCAGAATATGAGAGTTCAGTCCAAAGCCAGGTCAGCATTTGGACGCAGAATATGAGAGTTCAGTCCTAAGCCAGGTCAGCATTCCTTATTCAGATCAGCTCAGAATCCCTTGTAACCATCTATGATCCAAAATTCAGACCAGCATCAATCCAGTAAATATTTTTCTATCACCATCTGAATATTCTTTACCCCCAGCGGATATTTCTGCGTCTCAAATGTCTGGAGCAGATTGATACCCGGAAAATACCCATTCGCCATATAGTGTTTGTTCTTTTCCATGAAACGTTCATTCAGATAATTGCGGTCGTCCATCATGCCATAGTGTTCCCATATGACTTCTTCCCTCTGCCGCACCTTCAGTATCGCAAAATCCGGATACACCCAGCCGAACCCCTTCAGATAGCGTGGTTTTTCAATAAGATACGGCAACCCATACTTATCGAGCTGTTCTGCAATGATCATTTCAGACTTTGAACGTACTCGCTCTCCTCTGGCAGTGTAAAAATCTGTTACATCTCCACTTTGAAATGCCAACCTTTTAAATTTCTGCTCTAACCATTGCTGCGTATATAGATCATCAGGCAGCCACAACGGATCAACCAATGCCCTTCTCGGCTCGCTCATGGATGAATAGTAATCATCAAATTGTTTTCGCGGATAATGTGATACGAACTTCTGCAAATAACTAAGTTCGCTTTCTGCCATATCCAGGGCTTTCCTGACATACTCCTTCTGAGCCAAATATCTGATCTTACTCATCTCGCCAACAGGGATATATAGCTCGCCTTGTTTATCCGGGAGTGAATGATAGTACTTATGGGCAGCTCCGTCTTTACTTATCCGAAGCCGCCCGGGCAGCATTTCAGGAAGCATATTCTGCCTGAGTTTTTGGATCATTGCGCGTAAAATTTTCATTCTGTTTTCGATGTCCGATAATAAATCCTTATTCATTTGATCATCCTTTCTTTTTATGATTTTTGAAACTGTCACAATTCGTGGTGTTGCTTATTGTTGCTGGATCAATCCAAGTCTTTGCCAATTAGCCAAAGCATCTCCGGGCTTAATTATTGATTCTTCCAGGTTAGGCACTGCAAGAGGCCACGTAATTCCGATATCTCTGGGCTTAGATAGCTGTTTCCCCAATTTAGGCCCTGTCAAAAGCCACATGATTCTAATAACGCTGGGCCTAAATTGTTATTCATCTAGTTAAGGCCCTGTCAAAAGCCACGTTATTCTTATATAACCGGGCTTAAATCAATCAAATCTCTATTTAAGCCCGTTTTGGGCGTAAGAATCAGGAAAAATGCCGGGCTTTAATTTGATATTTCCGGATTTAAGCCCACTATCTGATCCGAGGATACTTCAATAGTTCCATATATTGATCATTGGACAGCTGATCTGGGGAATGTCAATTCAAATAGCAGTTGCCTGAACAAGATATAAGCCGTTCTCATTTATAATGAATTTTGCTGCATCGGCAGAATGCTGGTGCAGGTCAGATGATCATCTGACCTGTTTAAGATACATGATTTGGGCGGAAAATGCAAGTTGCGCATACAAAATCTGATGAGATAGTCCGAATGTGGTATAATAATGGAAATTTCGATCGGAGTGCCTATGAAACCCAAATCTGAGAAAAGCCTGGAACTGTATAGGTTGTTGTTGAAGCGCGGATACCCCGAGGGGTTCTGTGACCTGGTCACGCAGAATCTGAACACGGATTTCACCGCGCGCCGCATGATCGGCTATCTGAATCAGGTGAACAAGAAGCTCCCGGCGGAAGAGATCGCGGACGAAATGTTGGCGATCCTGGATGACCGCAACCGCATTATAAAGAAGAAAGAAATGGAGGCAGTGCAGGCCTCCTGGAATCAGATGATGTCGGAAGGTTTCGGCGACCCGGAAGATGAGGAGAAGGACAGTTGATGTATGTCTGCCGGAAATTCACTGGCAACTGATGTCTTCAAAAGACCTTCAGGGCTGCCAACTGAAAATACCTTTAGTCGCGGAACTGAAGTGCTAGAGCTGGTGGCTGACCACCGCTGTCTACAAACTTAAGGCACTACAGCTGGTGGCTGACCACTGTTGCTTCTGAGCTAAAGTAACTTCAGCTATTGGAAAACTGGCACTATAGCTGGTGGCGGACCACCGCGTACTCGTCGCCGTTGCGCCAGAACGGGCACTCTTTGTAATGCCCCAGCATCAGGCGCGCGTAGTCGTCCTCGTCCATATTTACTGAACAATAATACTCATCGTACTCATCGTCGTATTCATAATATGCGCATGTCTCGCAGCTCATATTTCCCCTCCATGAATTAATTGTTGTTCTATTGTATGTCCATCATATCGATCATTGTTCACCTGCTTGCAGAAGCAGATTCTCTTGTGTTGATCATTGCTCGCCTTCTGTAGCAGTGGATCACCTTCAACTGTCTTCAATCTGTATTACAAACATTAAATTGTCTGTATCTTTTTTTCTGGTAGCTGCTCAGCCTATCTGGCAGGTCCTGCCTACAGATAGCATTGGCGGCGGGTCAGGCCAGGTGCGCTTCCATCTGGCGGATGGTATCCAGGAACTTCTGATTTACCGGCACCGAGATGCCATGGCGGGCGGCCAGGCGCACCACCGTGCCTGCGAATAGGTCCACCTCCGAGCGCCTTCCCGCGATCGCGTCCTGACGCATGGACGGGTAGCCGTCCGGGTTCAGGCTGTGCAGTATCGCCAAGTCTCCTGCCAGGTCATCCTCGGTCAGAGATATTCCTTCAGCCTCGGCCACTGCTATCACCTCGTGCATGGCAGCCAGCATATCATCGCGCGCCGGTCCCGGATCAACCGCTCCCTTATATGTAGTCTCGTAAACCATGCAGGTCTGGTTGATGCCGACGTTGATCATGAATTTGTTCCACATGGCGCGCTTGATGTCCGCGCGCGGCTCATGTGGCATGTGCGCAGCCTCGAAAAATGCGATCAGCTCTGCCAGGCGCCCTTCCTGCTCCGGTGAGCGCGCTCCGACCTGAAGTCTGCCGGCATTCTGGAACGTCATTTCGGAGCCCTCGCGCATCGCGTCCATACCGATCGCGACGCAGTCAATGATCTGGCCGTAGTCGAAATACTCTCCCAGGATTTCCTCACTGCTGATACCGTTCAGCACGGAGATAATAGTTGTGTGCGCATCGATCAGCGGACGGGCCAGCAGTGCGGCGTCCCGCAGGCCATGATATTTGGTCGCAAATATCACGAGGTCGGCAGTGCCTTCGTATTCGGTCGGAGTCATCACGCGGAAATCGTATCTGCTGCCATTGATCATGACCACGTCGCCTGCGTGGCGCTCACGCCTGCCTTCATCCATCAGGAAGCAGAGCTCGCAGCCTGCTTTCGCCGAATCGTCATCGGACAGCTGGGCCGCGGAATGGTTCTCAGAGCGCAGCTCGCAGCCCTCCCCCATCTGGAATCCGTCGTAAATCTGCGTTCCATACAGGAGGCCGAGTGCCCCCATACCAACTATTATCACTTTATTCATACCTGCTGTTCCTCCGATATTGTAGTTCTGTATTGCATCTTACAAGGTTGCAGGACACCATACGCCTCGCCCCTCTGTTGCCACCTCGCCTGTAGCTGAAAAGGCTGATCTGCCTCATCGCTCATCTGCCGCCTCACCGATATCTCATAAACTGTTAGCTCGCTGCTCTGTACGTCAGCCATCTCACCTGTAGCTCGTAAACGGCTGGCCGGCCTCTTCATAAGTCAGGCCGATCGACCGCGTGTGGCAGTTAATGACGCACTGCCCGCAGATCTGGCACTCCTCGGGATAAGCGATGATGGATTTTCTGCGCTCGTAGTCCATGCGGAACACATCCATCGGGCAAATGTCGAAGCACCGCCCGCAGCCGGTGCATTTATCCAGATCCAGTCTGACCACTGCCATTTATACCACCTCCCCGGGGAATCTTACAATATATCTTTTTTCGTAATCCATGGTGACGTCACCCGCCCACTCGGGTTTCACGGGCACTTTCTCGAGCAGCATCTCGCCGCCTTCACCCTTGCGCGCGGTGATGTAGCACAGGAATTCGCTGTCGTTGCGGTTCGGGAAATCGGTCCGGTAATGCGTCCCCCTGCTCTCTCTCCGCTCCAGCGCTGTGCGCAGTCTGATCTCCGCGTCGCAGATCTTGTGGACCACTTCGTGGACCAGACGGAGATCATGGGCGTCTCTGGCGATCAGTATGGGCTGCACCTCGTTTTTCAGCCTAAGGACCGCGGTCAGTGCGGCCTGTAATGACTCCTCGTCCTTGGCCATGGAGATCCAGTATGGAGCCATGATGGACTGCAGCACGTCTCTGGCCCACCTGGGGTCGAGACCGGTCTCCCTGCGCAGAGGTGCCAGTACTTTCTCGGTCTCCGCAGCGATCCGCCCTGCCGGGATCCTCGCCGCTGGCCTCCTGCCAGCCACACGAGCTGCCTGATCCATACCAGCCGATTCTGCAGCCTTCATTACGGAACCGCTCACAGCTGCCTCCCTCTCATCAGAGACATTTCCGTCTGCCACGCGATCCGTCTGCCCGACACCGCTGCCCGCCAGATCTGCCATCTTTTCATCGCCGCCCGCTGCCCCCAACACATATCCGGCTGCCGCGCGGCCGGAGTGTTTCCCCTGGATGTGCGACACAGGAAGCGAACCCCCCTGTCCGGGCGTATACACGGCTCCGAACATCATACAGCCATAGGCATCCCCTGCCACATACAGACCGGGGATACCGGTGTACCCTTCGAAATCATCCAGCCCACAGAACACGCCCGAATCTTTCCAGTTGCCCTGGCCCACGGAGGCTCCGAGGACATCTCTTTTTGGCATCCTGTCCACATTATTGCCGGTCACACGCTCATCGCGCTCCGGAGCCGTGGACCTGGCTGCATTTCCCAGCGGGACGAATCCCACCTCGTCCGGTCCTAGCGGCTTTATCCCATCCTTCAGGTGCGGAAGCTTTCCCAGCAGGCCTATATCGCGCAGGCTCTTCATCGCCTGCTTGTCAATACTCTCCGCAAACTGGGACATGCCCGCGGTCGCATGGAGATTTTCGAGCCACCCCCAGCTGTACGTATTCCAGCACGCGGCCGGATGAATGCTGTTGGTCGCATGCGGCCACTCGAACTCACGCCCCACGATAGGAAGCCCCAGCTCGTAGCATATATATTCTCCGTCAAATGAATTTCCCGACAGCGGATACCCGGCAGGCTTGTAGCTGCCGCCGCCTGTGGCCAAGATCACCGCCCCGGCGTGGAACGTGACCACGGCTCCCGACGGAACGTCCAGCCCCATGGCGCCGCAGACCCTGCCGTCCTCTACGATCACGTTGGTGATCATCGTATGGTTCACGCAGGGGATGCCGTAACGCTCAGTCAGCCGGATCCACGCCTGCCTTCTGTCGTGCTCCCGGAACCGCTCATGGTAGCCGAACGAGTCGCCGCTCTCGTAGTAATCCGGCTCGCACTCGGACGCCTTCGGGAACGGGTCGTATATCCCCCACTCCTTTATCTCCTGAAACGCGTCATACGACTCCTCCAGGTAGATCCGATACCAGTCCAGATTGGCGATGTACTCGCCCGCCTTCCGGGTGTATTCGATCTGCATGTCAGCGTCGTCCCCGAAATCTTTATTAAAGAACTGGTAGCACTGTGCCCAGGGCGAGCACCCGGAATGAGCGATATAGCCCTTGTCGACGAGGAGCGCTCTCGCTCCGTTCTTCACCGCCTCGACGGCTGCCGGTATCCCGGCAAATCCGGTCCCGACCACCAGCACGTCTGTTTCATACTCAAGCTTCTGTGGCGGCGTCATCTCTACCACCGGCAATTCTTCTTTAAACAGTCTGCCCATATTACCACCTTTCTGCAAATGAGCGGATCGCTGCGGCCTGCTGTATCTGACCAGGCACGTCCAACTGCTGCAAATGAGCAGGTCGCCTGTACTCTGTATCTTTATAATAAAGCAATTCCCCCTGATTGCAAATACAATTAGCTGAACACGCAACCATATAAAAAGAGACTGCCGCTTGAATCCAGCGGCAGCCTCCATGTGTTAAGCTGTTACCAATTATTCCGATGTGCCTCCCCGGGTCGCATTTGCCTCACCTGGCAACACGCCCCAGGACATTATTCATTAATAGTTTCTCAGTCCCAGTGAGATGGTCTTCTCATCAACCGGGATCGTATCCTCTTCGAAGTTCAGCGAAACGTCGGATTTTCTCTTCATTTCCTTGATGTCGATGATGAGATCGTCAACTTCCTCGTTGAATTTCTCAGGCTCGAGCTCCTTGAGCTCGGCGAACAGTTCTTTTATCTCTTTCTTGATCTCTTCAGCTGTCTTAGCCATAATTCTTAACCTCCTTAATTTAGAAGAACAATCCCCAGGCAAGGAATCCGAGACATGCCACAACTCCTGTGAAGAGCAAGATGATGACCAGATATCCCATGATGTCTCTTGCTGACAGCTTGGCAACGCCCAGTGCCGGCAGAGCCCAGAACGGCTGGATCATATTGGTCCACTGATCGCCCCATGCTATAGCCATGGCTGCACGGCCGGGCTCGATGCCCATGGTTGCGGCTGCGGGCATGACGATAGGTCCCTGCACTGCCCACTGTCCGCCGCCTGAAGGTACGAAGAAGTTTACGATACCTGCGCTGAGGAATGTCAGGATCGGGAATGTGACCGGATTGGAGATCCTTACGAAGAAGTTGGAGATGACTACTGCCAGCGAAACTCCTTCTGCATTTGCAACTGTCATCATACCCATGATGCCGGCGTAGAACGGGAACTGCAGGATGATACCTGATGCACCCTTGACCGCCTCGATGATAGCATCGATGTAGCGGCGCAGGCTGCCGTGGAATGCAATACCCAGGAACAGGAATATGAAGTTTACTGTATTCAGGTTCAGAGCGGATGCAACGCTGACACCCTTCTGTGCCTGTGAAATGAAATAGTAAACGATGTAGACCAGACCGGCAACAACAAGGATGATCCAGAGGATCCTGGATGTCTCCATCTTGTCGGCAGGTGTGTTGTTGGAGTGCTCCAGCTCCTCCTCGTCCTTCAGCAGGGCTGGATTGACTGTGATAACTTTATCTTTATGCGGATGCATTGCGTACAGAACGAATGGCATGGCGATAAGGATAACTCCGCACATGATGATGTTCATCGGGTGGAAAATGGTAGCTGATGTAGATGCATTGAATGTCATCTCATTGGGCTGACCTGCGAAGATCGTGTATCCGGAGTTCAGGGCCAGAGGAATGGATCCTGACAGACCTGCGTGCCAGATAACGAATCCTGAATAAGCTGAAGCGATGAGCAGCGGATAGTCAACGCTGGGTACGCGGCGTGCAACTTCCTTTGCCAGAAGCGCGCCTACGATCAGACCAAAGCCCCAGTTCAGCCAGCAGCAAATTGTGGAAACAAATGTTGTAATGAAGATCGCCTGGAAATTGTTGTGAGCTATTCCTGCCAGCCAGCGCAGCGCAGCCTTGATAGGTCTGGACGATGCCATAGCTGAACCGAAAACAAGTACACAGGCCATCTGCATTGAGAATGCCAGAAGGTTCCAGAAACCGCTTGTGGAGCCCCATGCATCCAGGATCTTGAGCGGTCCCATGCCTGTAGCGATCATTGCAAAGATATATACAATGATACTCAGGATAACAGCAAAAATAAACGGGTCCGGCAGCCAGCGGCTGATGACCCTAACGCATCCGTTGGTTATTTTCTTAAACATATTACTTACCCCCGTTTGTAAAGTATGGCCACATTTTCACATGGCCAAAATAAGAAAAACAAAAATAACAGCTCACGTCTGCAGTATATAACTTTTATACAAAAAGTCAACGGATATAGTGCAATGTATTATTAAAAGTGCAATACAAAACGACCGCTGTTGGGGGTCAGCGGTCGTTTCAGATATTATCCAGGAGTGTGGTTGGATATGTGTTAAACTCTTATATATTTTATACGAACTGGAGCTGAGGAACCATGGTGCCTCTTCCGGTATGATGGTTGTTCCATGATACCTTGTTCTCTTCTCTTCTGAGACCCATTGAGTAAGCAAAGCTCAGTGCGCTATCTCTGTCATCATCCATCTCAGGTCTTGCAAGACCCATTCCATATGCGAAATCCAGTGCTGCATCCTTCTCAGTTGCTGTAAAAGTATTCATGATGTCCTCCTTAAAGACCTGATTGTTTTTGTTTTTATTTATTATGCGTGGCTTGCTGCCAGCACTACTCTTCTGTCAAGTGATACGTTTCTGATATATACTACAAGGTTCAGCAGAACGATCGCCAGATTTACCAGATATACGATGAATACGTAGTTGATGTTTCCGGAAATGACCTTGGCAGCAATGCCTCCGAGATATCCTGTGATGATCAGAAGCAGGAAGGGAAGACTTGTGCTCTTTGCTGTCCTTGCCTTGTATGCCTTGATCACGTTGATCGGCCATGAAAGTCCGAAGCATACCAGCATTACTGTCTCAAATATTGAACCCATTTTTTATTCCTCTCTCTTCGGGAGCTTGTCTTCTTTGCTCTTCATCCTCCCGACAGGCCTTATAATAAACCTCTGGAAAAATAAATCAATTTTATGAAAGAAACAAAAACATTTTTAACTTTTTCCATTTATTTTACTTTCGAAAGGTATTTTCGAAACCCTTTTTAATGTATATTAGTGTCCGAACCATATATATTTAAGGAAGGAGCTGCACATTGGGCTCAGAAAAGATCAAACTCCAACAGTATATCTTCAGGATCCAGCTGGTCATGGTCATCGTACTGGCGCTCGTGCTGGGACTGGTCGGTATCTACATCAATCTGCGTGAGGAGTCCGCCCAGCGCGACCTGAATCTGCAGAACGTGGCGGAAGCTATCGCCCACTCGGACCCTGTAGATATCGCGACGCGCGGCAATACGAGCGGCCTGCTCATCGAATATCTGGATTCCCTCAAGGAATCCCTGTCGGATATCGACGTTATCTCCGTAGTAGGAAAGAGCAACAGGCGTCTGTATCACTCCAACCACGACCTCATAGGGACCACATTTGACGGAACCATGCCGGATTTCACATCCAACAACAGCTATTACGCCGTAAATGACAGCGGTCCCTCGGGCATTCAGAGGCGCGCGTACGCCGCCATCTATGCGGATGACGGAAGCGTCAGCGGATTTGTCATGACCATCATGCTCATGAGCAGCATCCGCGCCAAGACCCTGCGCACCCTGATCATCTTTGCGGTGATCATCGTCGCCGCCATCCTGATCGAGCTGCTGATCTCCTACAGAATGTCGAAGAAGATCAGGAAATCCCTCATGGGATACGAGCCAGATACATTTTCATCCATGTTCCGCGTCAGGGACAATATCCTCGAAAGCCTGGAAGAAGGCATCGTGGCTGTGGATGAGAAAGGCGAGGTCCAGTTCATCAATGAAGCTGCAAAATCCATGCTCCATACTGACGGCACCGAGGCAGATACCGGAGAAAAACTCCTCTCTCACACTCTGCTGAAGGGTGAAAAGGACCTGGCTGTCCCAGTAAATACCATCCCCGGCGCTGACATCATCATAGACCGCATCCCTGTCAAGGAGGACGGCACTCTGAAAGGCGCAGTCGGCATCCTCCACAACAGGACGGAATTCACCAAGATGGCCGAGGACCTGGCAGGCACTAAATATCTGGTAGACTCCATGCGCGCCAATAATCATGACTTTACCAACAAACTTCATGTTATAATGGGACTGCTCCAGATGGAGATGTATGACGAGGCTATCCACTATATAGAAGATATCACGATAGTCCAGCGCGAGACTATCAGTGAGATCATGCACAAGATAGGCGTTCCTTCCGTTGCTGCTCTTCTGATAGGAAAGAACGCGCGCGCCTCGGAGGTGAACGTGAAGTTCAACTTCCGCAAGGACAGCATCTACAACGCTGACGACATCTATATCCCCGAGGATGTGCTGATCACAGTCATCGGCAACCTGATCGACAATGCGCTCGATGCCATGAACATGGGCACGGCCTTGCGCAGCGATGATGACAGCCGCGAGCTGTGGATAGGCATCTACTCGAGCCCCGGCGCTCTGCTGATCACGGTGGACGACACCGGTCCCGGCATCTCCGAGGAGAATATCGGACATATTTTTGAAAACGGGTTCTCCACCAAGGGCACCGGCCGCGGAACCGGCCTGTATCAGGTGAAGCATCTGGTCGAATCCAGCGGCGGAACCATCCAGGTCGAGTCTCAGGAAGGCAGCGGCACCTCATTTACAGTCAGTTTTACAGGAGGCAGATAAATGTACAGAGTTCTGATAGTTGAAGATGACCCTATGGTCTCCATGATCAATGAACAGTATGTCAACAGAAATGACAGCTTCCGCGTAGTCGGAAAATGCAGCGACGGCCAGTCCGCTATCGACTTTCTGAAGAAAACAGAAGTCGATCTGATCATCATGGACGTCTTCATGCCCGTCATGAACGGCATCGATACTCTGAAGGAGATCCGCAGAAATGAGATCACTTCTTCAGTGATCATGGTCACCGCGGCCAATGACATCGCCACATTCGAAGAGGCCATGCGCCTTGGCGCCGTGGACTATCTCGTCAAGCCGTTCGCGTTTGACAGATTCCAGCAGGCTCTGGACAAGTTCGCATCCACCTCCGATATGCTCAAAGGCGGCAAGACCCTCAATCAGGGCAGCATCGACCAGATCATGGGCGGCGCGGTGCACACTCCCGACATGGCTCCAAAGGGCATCCAGGAAAAGACCAAATCCGTGATCCTGGAGTGCCTGGCATCTACGAAGGAATGGATGACCGGAGATGAGATCGCTGAGAAGTCAGGACTCTCCGCAGTCACCGTCCGCAGATATATGAACCACCTGGTCCAGACGGGCGACGTATCCGGTATCATGAACTATGAAACAGGCGGCAGACCGTCCATGCTCTACAGGATCCAGAACTGACGAAATACTTGATAATCGATCATGCACATTGTATAATTTAAATACATTTTTAAACGTGGGAGGATTAACTATTATGAGATTTCCTAATGCTTTTACTGGAGTGAAGAAGATCTTCACAGCAGAGATCCTGGAGATCATTGCTGCTGTCTGCGGAGTGGCTTCCTTCATCGCACTTATAGTCGCAGTTGCAGGCGCTGCAGGCGCATCAGCGGAATTTGATGGCGCAGCCGGAGCACTGATCGGCGGTGGACTGGGATTTATCGTTCTGGGTCTGGGCACAGCGATCCTCAGTATCATAGCCACTATCCTTACTCTGGTCGGACTCAAGAAGGCAGGTAAAGATGACGCCAACTTCAATCAGGGATTTGTTTTCGCTGTCCTCGTTCTGATCCTTACCTTTGCCAGCGGAGTCCTGTCAGCTATTTTCGGCAGTGCCAAAGCTTACGATGATATCGTAACAGCTGTTGCCAATTTTATGAAGATCTTTGTTACACTTTATGTTATCAAAGGTATCAGCAGTCTGGCTGATCAGCTGGGTGATGACAGGATGGTCAACAAGGGAAGAAATATCTATATATTCTATGTGATCCTGATGTTCGTTTCACTGGCACTGAGGATCATCAGCCCGTTCTTAAATGGCGTTTCCGCGATCTCCGCCGGTGCAGGAACACTGGCTATTATCTCAGGTGTGGCTTCTTTCATAGCATATATCGTCTATCTGGTATATCTCGGACAAGCCAATAAGATGCTGCAGAGATCATAAATTCAGATCTGTTATAACTGAACATGATAAAACACAAGGGGCTGAAATCTTTCAGCCCCTTGTGTCATCAGGAGAAAAAACAAAAACTAACTACAGAATGAGGTTTTCTTCGCTTTCAGGATCGAATATATGGATAAGAGAAGGAGGAAAACTGAAAGTCAGCTCGGTTCCGTATGGCACGCCTGAACGCATATTGTCCGGCAGATCCGTGGTCGGTACGCGCAGCACTACATCCCTGCCCGCTGCAGATACGTGCAGATAGAGCTCGCTTCCCATCATCTCGGAGACTTCCACGACGCCTTTCATTGAGCCAGGCCCCTCGCCTGCGGCAACTCCGATGTGCTCAGGTCTGATCCCTACAGTTACTTTTTTACCGTCTTCTGTTTCATTTTTGATCAGCTTGGCATTCACCTCATCCGTCAGCTCTACCACTGCTTTTGTTTCAGCATATGGCAGTTCTACGCAGAATCTGTCTCCGTCCTTCTTCAATATACCATCAAAGAAGTTCATCTGCGGACTTCCTATGAATCCCGCAACAAACAGATTCTTCGGATGATCAAATACTTCCTGAGGTGTTCCGATCTGCTGGATCAGGCCCGCCTTCATGATGACGATCCTGTCGCCCAGCGTCATGGCCTCAGTCTGGTCATGTGTTACATAAATAAACGTTGTATTTATCCTCTGACGGAGTTTGATGATCTCTGCCCTCATCTGGTTGCGGAGCTTCGCATCCAGGTTGGACAGGGGCTCATCCATCAGGAATACCTTCGGTTCACGGACGATGGCGCGGCCGATGGCAACTCTCTGCCTCTGTCCGCCGGAGAGAGCCTTGGGCTTCCTGTCCAGATACTCTGTGATATCCAGGATATCTGCTGCCTCGCGCACTCTTCTGTCGATCTCGTCCTTGGGAATCTTGTGCATCTTCAGCGCAAATGCCATGTTCTGATATACTGTCATGTGCGGGTACAGTGCATATGACTGGAATACCATGGCGATATCTCTGTTCTTGGGCTCTATGTTGTTGACCAGCTTGTCGTCAATATAGAGGTCACCCTTGCTGATATTTTCCAGACCTGCCACCATGCGCAGTGTGGTCGATTTGCCGCATCCGGAAGGACCTACGAGTACGATAAACTCCTTGTCCGCTATCTCCAGATTGAAATCATCGACAGCTGTTACTCCGCCGTCATATATCTTGTAAATATGCTCCAGTCTTACAGTTGACATCTCTATCCTCCATCAGCCCTTTACGCTGCCGCTTGTTACGCCCCTGATAATGCTCTTGGACAGGATCAGGTATACTACGATGACCGGCAATATAGCCAGCAGTATGAACATGTATACCTTGCCCATGTCGAACTTGGAATAATCCGCGCTTCTCAGCTGTGCGATCATGATAGGGACTGTTTTCATCTTGCTGTCTGTCAGCAGCAGACCCGGCAGGAAGTAGTTGTTCCAGCTCTGTACGAAAGCGAAGATCAGCTGTACTGCCAGTGCCGGTTTGATCATCGGAAGGATGATCCTGTTGAATGTCCTGAACTCTCCGCTGCCGTCTACTCTGGCCGCGTCTATGATCTCCATCGGGAGCACGCTTTCCATGTACTGCTTCATATAGAAGAATACGATGGGTGCCGCAATGCCCGGAAGTATCAGCGGGATGTAGCTGTTCGTCAGACCGAACTTATAGCAGATCTGCACGAAACCGGATGCCGATACCTGGCTCGGGATGACCATGATAGCCATGATGAATCCGAAAACGAATTTCTTGAGCTTGAACTCATACGCATGGATGCCATATGCTGTCAGCGCTGAGAAATATGTGGTCAGCACTGCTGTCAGTGTAGCAACGATGAAGCTGTTCAGCATGCCCCTGGGGATGTTGATCGAGCTGTCATTCCATGCATTAACCAGGTTCTCGATGAAATGCGTGGACGGGATCAGTGTGAATCCTCCCTGCAGTTCTCCGTTTGATCTGGTCGAATTGATGATCAGCATGTAGAACGAGAACAGGCACAGCAATGCCAGGAAGATCAGTATCGCATATACTATTACTCTGAGGATCGTGAGCTGGATCTTCGCGATCCGGCTGTCCTTGCTGACTGATTCAGATCTCATTTTGCGGTAAGTTCCTCCTTCTCTTCTGTTTAGGCACTGCGCCTCCCGAATAGTTCCTGTTCAGCGTCCTGAAGACTATCAGGCTCAGGATACCGGTGATGATGAATATGATCACAGAGATAGCTCCGCTCATGCCGTAGTTCTTGCTGCCCGACAGGAAGTTGTTCAGATACATGATCAGCGTCATGGATGTTCTGTTAGGCATTCCCATGCCCTTGGTCAGGACCTGAGGAACATCGAACATCTGGAGACCTCCGATCATGGCTGTGATGATCGTATATACTATGATGGGCATCAGCAGAGGTACCGTGACCCTGAAGAATACCTGAAGCGAGTTCGCGCCGTCGATGCTGGCTGCCTCGAACAGGCTCTGGTCGAGGCCCATGATGCCTGCCATGAACAGGATCGTGGTATTGCCGAACCACATCAGGAAGTTCATGAGTGATATGAGTCCGCGTACCGTGATCGTATACGCGAAGAAGTCGATCGTGGCGTCGGCCCACCCCATCGATGTGATCAGCTGATTGACCGGTCCTACTGTGGAGAACAGTGTGAAGAACAGCATCGAGAATGCGGAAGCCATGATCAGGTTCGGCATATAGATGACTGTCTTGAAGAACTGCTGTCCTCTGATCTTCAGCCTGTAGCTGGTAAAGAATATGGCCAACAGCATGGCTATGACTATCTGAGGAACAGCACCCAGGATCCACAGGATCAGAGTGTTGCCAGTGTACTTAAGGATATTGATAACACCGTCGGAACTGGGAGTGAACAGAGTGATATAGTTCTGAAGGCCGACGAAATTCGGACCTATCTGATTCAGTCCCTCACGGTAATTCTCAAAGAAACTGTTATAGATTGTCAGGATCTGCGGAACGAATGTGAATATGAAATACGCGATGAAGAACGGCAGAATAAATATATAGCCCCACTTTGCGTAATTGATCCCGCCCCTGGAGGATTTTTCCTTGCCCAATGTCAGACCTCCTTATTGCTGTGCTTTCATCTGTTGTTATGATCTTCCCGCGGAAGACAGAAGCGTCTGTCTGCTCCGGGAAGGTGATAACACCCCGGGCAGGGTGACCCCTGCCCGGGCATTAAGTTATGTTCTGCTATTATTCAGGAAGAACGATTGTAGGATACTTCTCACTTACATATGTGTAGAAGTTCTTCATAGCTGTATCCTTGTCAATTGATCCTCTGTAGAACTCCTGAAGGTTGTTCTGGAGACCTTCGTTGAGCAGCTGATCATAGATGGTCTGGTTCTCGAACTTGATGTTCTTTGCCAGCTCCAGGAATACTGCTGTGTCGTTCTGACCGCCGAGGAAGTCATTGCCGAATGCAGGATCTTCTGCATATTTAGCATTAACCTTCTGGTTGTTGGAGAACTGAGCCTCTTTCTCAACGAGCTTGGAGCAAACATCCTCATCATTGATGAATGTATTCATAACATCAGCCAGCATTTCTGTGTTGTCAGAACCTGTTGCTGCAAGGAGCCATGTGCCGCCCCAGAAATGAGCTGCAGGGCCCTGGCAGATCGCCCAGTCGCCGAAGCATCCTTTTTCAGGATCCTGAGCATTGCCCATGGAGAAGTTGAAGTACCAAGCCGGTCCGAAGAAGCACATGGTCTTGCCGTCTTTGAACATCTGAGCTGTGGTTCCCTCATCCCAGATACCGTCTGTCAGAGTGTAGCCGTTTGCTACGAACTCATCGGTCTGGTCGATCCAAGCCTGGATCTGAGCATCCATCTGCAGTTTGTTGTCGCCGTCAACCCAGGGGCTGGAAGCGTTGTTTGAGAATACACGATATGTTGAAGCGAAGGAAGCTGTCATGTAGTAGCCTTTATCCTTTGCATCCTTTGCAACTGCGTTGAACTTGTCCCAGCTGTCCAGCAGAGCCTGAACTTCAGCGGGATCGTCAGTTCCAAGAACGTCTTTGGCGATGGAACGACGATAGATCAGAGCTGAAGGGCAGCACTGGAATGATACGCCCTTGACAACGCCATTGGCATCAGAAGCAGCCTGTACTGTATACTGATATGCATTGCTGAAATCAGTTACGCCCAGAGCCTTGACATCCTGAGTTGCTGCTGCATCGGTGTACTTGAGGATGTAGTCAGCCTCTGCGAGGAACATGTCAACCTTCTCGTCTGCTGCTGCCTTGTCCTGATTTGCAAGAGCTTCATCAAGAGCATCCTGGTACTGTCCGTTGTCACTCGGAACGATGGTCCACTTAACTTCTATGCCTTCAGGAACGGTGTAATACTTCTCGAAGAAGCCCTTGAACTCTTCATTCCACGCATAGATGTTGAAGACTTTGCCTGCTTTTGCTGTGCCGCCACCTGAATTGCCGCATGCAGCCAGAGCGCCGACTACCATCATTGCTGTAAGAACTATAGCTACGATCTTTTTCATTTCATTTCCCTCCTAGGATAAATCTGGAAAATATTTTTTTAATGGTTTCCCATTTGTGTACGATGTTTCCTGTTACTTTTCTTTAGGTGACGTCAGGGTTCCTCCCTCTGCGTATTCACCTGTTACCGTGATCACTTCCGGTATGGTGGTCCTGGGCTTTTCTATGAGATCAACCAGTCTCTGCACTGCCAGCGAACCCATCCTTTCAGTGTCCTGTCTCCATGTGGTCAGTTTCGGTTCGATTATCGATGAGATGGGCAGTCCATCGTATCCGATAACTGATATGTCCTCCGGGATCTTCAGCCCTGCCTCCCTGACTGCCATGACACCTCCCAGTGTGGAAAGGTCATCGGGGAACAGGATGCATGTGGGTCTTTCTGTTTCTGCAAGCAATTCCTTTACAGCGGCCTGGCATCCGGCAGGATCGCGGTATGAGCAGCTCTTAACGTAGGAGTCAGGAACATGTATTCCGTGCTTCTCACATTCCCTGAAGAATCCCAGAAGTCTGTTTTCCGTAACCGCCGTGCTTTCACCATGGATAAAAGCGATCTTCGTGTGCCCAGCCTCAATGGCGTGTCTGGTCAGTTCTGCTTCTCCGTACAGATTGTCCGAGATGATGGCCGTCCGATTATTGAAGATATGATCGATACTGACCATGGGGACATCTGAATCTGCCAGTTCAATGACCATCTGATCCTTGAAGTCGATGCAGGCTATGATCACACCATCCACGTTACGGTATCTGCAGTGCTGAAGAAACGTTGCCGGTCTCTTGCCCACATTGGCACTGATAAATGTGATATCGTATCCGTGTTTTTCTGCTTCTACCCTGGCACTTTCCAGTACTGCAGAAAAATAGTTGTGTTTCAGTCCGCTGTGACCTTCATCGAAAAACAGAATCCCTATATTGTAGGTCCGGTTTGTTCTGAGGGCCCTGGCTGCGGAATTGGTCTGATAGCCGAGTTCCGCTGCAACCTTTTTGACCCTTTCAATGGTCTCTGTACTGATATCCTTCTGACCGCTGAGAGCCTTGCTTACAGTAGCAACTGAGACGCCGCATCTTTCTGCAATGTCTTTCATTGATACCATAAGCTGAATTCTCCTTTGCTTTCGCTTTCCGTTTACTTAATCGTTTAAGCTGTTTTCATTGTACTTACTTCACGAAAAAATGCAATATATTTTCGCAAACTTTTTCGTGATTTTCGCATATTTGGTAATTATGTATATTTTAGATGGCTCTGTATGTTATATTTGCACAAGTTTTCTGTATTTTGGACGCTTTTCTGCTTCCAGGCCGTTTTCAAACTTTTCTTAACGTCTGCTTGCAATTAAGTGCAATATGCGTTAATCTATAGGAAATTTCAACTTAATCGATTGCGTGTATTACGGAGGTTTTTATGAGATTCGGACATTTTGACGACGAAAAATGCGAATATATTATAGACACACCCCGCACTCCTCTGCCCTGGATCAACTATCTGGGATGTGAGGATTTCTTTACTCTTATATCGAATACAGCAGGCGGATACGCATTCTACAAGGATGCCAGACTCCGTCGCCTGACCAGATACCGTTACAATGCTTCCCCTCTGGATGCGGACGGATTCCATATTTATATTAAGGACGGTGACACTGTCTGGAATCCCGGCTGGCAGCCCGTCCAGACCGAGCTGGACTCTTATGAGTGCCGTCACGGCCGCGGCTATACATATATTACGGGAGGCCATGCAGGGATCGAGGCCGAGCAGGTAATGTTCGTTCCGAAAGGCGACAACTGCCTGCTGACCAGGCTTACGCTGACCAACCACGGAGATGAACCCAGGGCTCTGCAAGTCTTTCCCTATATCGAGTTCTGTCTGTGGGAGGCCAATGATGACGCCACCAATTTCCAGAGGAACTATTCTGTCGGTGAAGTCGAGGTAGAAGGAAATGCCATCTATCACAAGACTGAATACCGTGAAAGAAGAAACCACTTTGCAGTCTTCTGGTCCGACTCAGCTCCTGTGGCATATGATACCGCACGTGAGGCATTTATCGGAGTTTATGGTTCCCCTGCCCGCCCCGCTGCCGTACTGGCAGGCGCATGTACAGGCAGCATCGCACATGGCTGGCAGCCGGTGGCAGCGCAGCAGCACGATATTACCCTGGATGCAGGCGCATCCTGCTGTCTGATCTTCGGCCTGGGCTATATTGAAAATGAACAGGACCAGAAGTGGACAGCTCCGAATGTGATCAACAAGGAGCAGGCTTATGCTATGATCAGCCGCTATCAGAGTTCAGAGCAGTTTGACTCTGCTCTGGCTGACCTGGCTGTGTTCTGGGAGGGACTGTGCGGAAGATTCTCTGTTTCATCCGGGGTCCCCGAAGTGGACAGGATGGTCAATATCTGGAACCAGTATCAGTGCATGGTCACATTCAATATGAGCCGTTCCGCCAGCTATTTTGAGAGCGGCATGGGACGCGGCATGGGATTCCGTGATTCCTGTCAGGACCTGCTGGGATTCGTGCATATGATCCCGGAGAGAGCAAGAGAACGTATACTGGATATTGCTGCCACTCAGTTTCCTGACGGCAGCGCTTATCATCAGTACCAGCCTCTGACCAAGAAAGGCAATTCCGATATCGGTTCCGGCTTCAATGATGACCCTCTGTGGCTGATAGCAGGGTGCGACGCATATCTCAGGGAGACCGGAGACTTCTCTATCCTGGATGAGAGTACGCCTTTCGACAACGACCCTGATCTGGCTGAGCCTCTCATGGAGCATCTCAGAAGGAGCTTTAACTATACAAGAACCCATCTGGGACCTCATGGTCTGCCTCTGATAGGAAGGGCTGACTGGAACGACTGTCTGAACCTGAACTGCTTCTCTACCCAGCCCAATGAGAGCTTCCAGACATCAGGTCCCAGCGAAGGACCTGTTGCAGAAAGCGTATTTATTGCCGGCATGTTTGTAAAATACGGCCGTGCGTATGCGGATATCTGCAGGGCTGTGGGTCTGGAAGGTGAGGCAGACGATGCGTTGGAGTCGATCCGCAGTATGGAAGAGACCGTCATGGAGCACGGCTGGGACGGCGCATGGTTTACGAGAGCTTATGACGCCGAAGGACGCCCTGTAGGCAGCTCTGTCTGCGACGAGGGCCAGATATTTATCGAACCCCAGGGCATGTGCGTCATGGCCGGTATCGGTGTGGAAAACGGTATGGCAGAAACTGCTCTTAAGAGCGTTCAGGAGAGGCTGGATACGAAGTACGGTATAGTCCTGCTGCAGCCAGCCTATACCACCTACCGACTGGAGCTGGGCGAGATCACCAGCTATCCGCCCGGATACAAGGAAAATGCAGGCATCTTCTGCCACAACAACCCCTGGATCGTATGCGCAGAAACCGTCCTGAAGCACGGGAACCGCGCTTTTGAGGTGTACAGAAAGACCTGCCCTGCATTTATCGAGGATATCAGCGAGATCCACCGCACCGAGCCTTATGTGTACTCGCAGATGGTGGCCGGCAAGGATGCTCCGACATTTGGAGAAGCAAAAAACAGCTGGCTCACCGGCACGGCTGCTTGGACATTTGTCAGTATCTCGCAGGGCATACTGGGTATCGTTCCGACTCTGGAAGGCCTGAAGATAGATCCGTGCCTGCCTGATGATATCGATGGATTTACCGCAAGAAGGATATACCGCGGCGCAGTATATGAGATAACTGTTGAGAAGTCATCTCTGACAGGTAAAAAATGCGGCATGACCGCTGATGGTATACCGCAAAGTGGAAATATTGTTTATCCGGCCGCATCTGGAAGCTGCGTGCAGGTAAATGTGGTCATCTGAGACTGCTGCTTAATGCAGTCAATCGAGGCTGCTGTTCAATGACTGCGGTAAGCCAGGCTGCTAGGCATACTTTCAGTATGTGCCGTGCCTACTGGTCCTCGACGATCTGCCTCTCGCCGTAGGATTTGGGGATAAGCCACTTGCCGCGCACTGTATAAATGATCATCAATGCCGCTCCGACAAAGAATGACGTCGAATACGTCATGAAGACGCCAGTAATGGTGCCGATCATCGGGGCGGCTATTTCTATCCACGCGACCCGGTAGAGACACAGGCTGATCAGGATGATCACCATCGGCGGGACCGTGTGTCCGGAGCCGCGCACCGCGCCTGCTAGCGAGTGGATAACAGCGAGCAGCACATAGAAAGGCGCCAGCGACATCAGGCACAGGACTCCATACTCAACCACCGCTTCACTCTCGGAAAACAGCGTGATGATCTGCGTTCTGAATATCACCATGACTGCGCTGATCACCGCGGAATAGATGATGCACATCAGCATGGCTGTGACCGTGCCTTTCTTTACGCGGTCCATTCTGCCGGCTCCGATATTCTGACCTACGAATGTGGTCGCGGCCAACGAGAAGCTCATTACCGGCATGATATTGAATCCGTCGACCTTCAGACATGCCGTAAATCCCGCAACAGCCATTGTACCATATGCATTTACACCCGCCTGGATCAGCAGATTGGAAAATGCCAGCACGGCGTTCTGGATAGCTGTGGGAAAGCCGGTCCTGATGATCTGTTTTGCAGCCAGTCCGTCCCATCTGAGGTTCTTTATACTCATGCGGTACATGTCATTGGCCCTGAACAGAAAGATCACTATCAGCACTGCCGAGATCAGCTGGCTGATGTCAGTTGCGATAGCCGCGCCTGCCACGCCCCATTTGAAGACTGCCACGAATAGCAGGTCCAGTATGATATTAGTGACTGACGAGATGCCCAGATACAGAAGTGTGCGTCTGGAGTTTCCGACCGCGTTCAGTATGCCTGCTGCCATGTTGTAGATAGCGTTGAAGACCATGCCGGCGAAGAACAGCCTGAGATAAAGTGTGGCTGAATCCAGCAGATCATCCGGGCAGGCCAGGAGCTTCAGGAACAGTCTGCTCACCAGGATGCCGATCCCCGCTATGGCCACACCGATCACGACTGCCAGCAGCATGGTGGTATGCACCGCCTTGGTGAGGTTGGTCCTGTCCTTTGCTCCGTAGTACCTGGAGATCATGACTCCTGCGCCGGTGCTGGCACCCCACATAAACGCCATCATGAAGAATCCTATTGATCCGGATGAGCCTACTGCTGCCAGTGCCGTATCTCCGACGAACTGCCCCACTATGAGGGAGTCGGCTGTATTGTACAGCTGCTGCATGATATTTCCGGCGATCAGTGGCAGCGAAAACAGGAGGATGGATCTCCAGATCACACCCTCTGTCATGTTATTGCGTTTTTTGTTGTCTTTTGTCTTTATATCTGTCATGTATAGTTACGTGCCAGTGATCCCTGTCAGGTTCACGGCTCTGCTTCAGGCCCAGCTGATCCGCTGGTTATCTTTACGCCCAGCTGATCGAGTTCAGGATTTCCTCCCATACTGCCAGGCTCTCTTCCTTCAGTTCGGTCCTCCCGTAGAAGTGCAGATAGTAGAATGTCCTGCCGTTTTTGGTGATATATGACTCGCTGGTCATCTCTGTATTCTGCACCACATAGTGGAATCTGATCCCTTCTGCAGATCTGCCGCCCAGGTCCTTTTTCTTAAACTCATCCAGCTGATAATCGAAAGGCGCCTGTGCCTTTCTGATATTGGCCTCCATCTTCTTTATGGCGTCAGACGGTTCGGCGGCAGCGGCAAATAATCCGGCCTTCTTCCACGCCATCGAAATGACGATATGTCTGTCTGTATCTTTGATGCACTCGCCCCTGCCTTCTTTGATCATCTTCATCTCGCTGCACTCAGCTGCGTTCATTATCACAAACCCTTCCGGGAATGTCACGTTCATCTCATTGTTCAGTAACATCTGTTTGCCCCTCCAGCTTCAGATATTTGTCTGCCCGGATCGTATGTCATACCGATCATCAGGCTCATTCATGCAGACCTTACTCGCACAGGCTGGCTACGATCTGATTGATGAGTTTGCCGTCAGCTTTGCCCTTGAATGCCGGCATGACAGCCTTCATGATCTGCCCCTTGTTCTTTGTGGCGATCACATCGGCGAACTCTGCCTCCAGCTGTGCTCTGATCTCTTCTTCGCTCATCATATGAGGAGCGTACTCAGAGATCACATTGTAAGCGAATGTATATTTTCCAACCAGATCCTCCCTGGATGCAGGGCAGGTATCCAGCTGCTCTTTTGCGGTCTTCAGCTCCTTCAGGATTGCTGCGTCCACGATATCCTCGGTGATATTGTCCCTGCAGCCCTTGTCGATGGCTGACTTTTTGGCAGCGCTCACCAGGCTGGACAGAACCTCCTTGCGTTCAGCGTCTCTGGCCTTCATGGCCGCGATCATATCCTTCTGTAATGTTTCGAATGTCATCTATCTTACCTCCCGGTCATATAATACTTCTTCATTTTGCAGTTTGATCCAGACATCCGGGACTCGCATACAATGTCCGCAGTTTGACTCAGGCATCAGAGATTTGCTTATAATGTCCTGCGTACATTATCCTGGTTTCCAATCAAGATCAACCGATTCTGACAACTGCCAGATGCCATTATAATCTTTCTTTTGCTGCAGTGCTATATATTATTTTATATTTTACGCTTCTGACATGCTTTCAAACCGCCGGATCGTTCTTATTCTTTTGACCCCTATTTTTCTCTGACCTGTCATATCCCTATTAAAGACTTGGATCAGCTCCTTTTGCCAACTATTCAGTCCAACACTCAAACCGCTCAAGCTGGCTGGTACGCGCAGATTAGCTCCTCCACGAATAATTCTCATTGGCTGTTATACGCAAATCAGATAATGGGCCTAATTCCTGAATTATCAAATTTAAGCCCGGCATTTTCTCTGATTCCCACGCCCAAACAGGGCCTGAACTGGAAGAATCACTATTTAGGCCCAGTTATATCGGAATAATGTGGCTCTTTGCAGGGCCTAAACTGAAAAATAATTGATTTAGGCCCGGCTATATCAGAATCACCTGGCTATTTGTGGGGCCTAAACTGGAAGAATCACCATTTAGGCCCTGTCTGCGTTTTCATCCCAGTGCAAGCCCGTATTTTGTGTGTAAAAGGGCAAAAAGAAGGGATGAACTCCAAAAAAACGGAAGACTCATCCCTTCGATACGGGATATACACCTTTGTAACGCTGTCTCGGATCCGAGGAGACTGTTTCTTATTAGTGACGCTGCCCCGGATTTGAGGAAGCTGTTTCATTTTTGTGACACTGCTCAGAATCCGAGGATGCCGGTTTATTTTTGCAGCGTTGCCCAGTATGACCCAAGTCATACATTATTCAGCTTCACAGGGCATGGACTGTGTTGGTCAGTGAGCCGATGCCGTCTGCCTCGCATACCACGACGTCGCCGTCCTTCAGGTATTTCGGCGGATCGAATCCCATACCTACTCCAGCAGGTGTTCCCATGGAAATGATCGTGCCTGCCTGAAGCGTCATTCCGGCAGAGAGGTCCGCGATAACGTCTTCTATGCCGAATATCCACTGCGAAGTGTTGCCATTCTGGCGCAGCTCGTCGTTGACATAGCACCTGATCGGGATCTGCGGAGGGAATGCGAACTCATCAGCCGTAACGATCCAAGGCCCTATGGGTGTAAATGTATCCAGACTCTTCCCAAGATGGAACTGCTTGTGGCGCGTCTGGATCTCGCGGGCTGATACATCGTTCAGGATCGTATAGCCGAATACATATTCATGAGCGTCGTCCCGCGATACTTTATATGCGTCTTTTCCGATGATCACTGCCACCTCTGCCTCGTAGTCTACCTGGCTCGTGACGTCCGGATGGCTGTCGATGATGCCGCCGTCAGGGACAGCTTCATTGACTCTTTTGGAAAAATACACTGCATAGTTCTCACGCACCATGGTAGGATGAAACTTTGCAGCCTCTGTAGTATGATCCGCGAAATTCATTCCCAGACAGATCACGTCCTGGGATGGTCTGGGGATGGGGGAAATGATGATGACCTGCTCCAGCGGTATCCTCTCCTCCGGAAGTTTCTCAGGCAGTTCTTTTCTGATGAGATCTTCCATCGACGCGTAATCCGGCAGCGGTATGACTGTACTTCCTTCTACAACTCCCACCAGTTCCTGACCGTTAAATACAAATGTTGCAAGTTTCATTCCGTTCTCCTCCTTTAATTACCTTCTGACCGCGGAATAACCCCACAGAAAATAAACAGTCCAAGCTGCAATGATGATCAGCACCCGTGCCCACTTCGGAAGGCAGCTGCGAACGACCAGGATCGTGACAGGCAGCGGAAATATGAACAGAAATCCCAGCACCCACAGCACCCATGGTCTGCGCCTCGGTGCATCGAGGTCTGGGGAATTGCGATCTGTCACTCCATAGTACTCCGCTTCAGTCTGCCCGAATGGTGTTACCTCATCGTTCAGGTTTATCTGCGCTCCACAGTATTCGCACAGACCGTAGCCCTTCCCGTTCAGTATGATCGGTGCTCCGCAGTGCGGGCACGTAACAATCCCATTTGCCATCGCAGTATCCTTCTAAACCTGTATAACCTTTACCTGTGTGATCCGAAAACCAGCTGTTTCATTCTGTGGTTTTTCTGTCACCTTAGATATCAGTTTTCATCATACCATGATGCCTGTATGTATTCCGCCTGATCGGAGGCGGATGATGATCTTCCGGTCATTGCCTGGCTAAATGGACGGTGTTCTCTTCCTCTTCCCTGCTGCAACGATCATTCCGACGGCACATGCTGCGATCGCGAACAGTATGCCTATGAACAGGGCATCAAACTGCAGGATATTCAGCAGACCGAATACCAGCACCACGATCGGGCTGACTATGATCGCGATCAGTACCCACAGTGTATCCACTTTGTCTTTCAGCCACAGCGCGCAGCACAGCGGAACAAATATGACCGCTCCCCGCAGGCCCATGGACATGAACGCGAAGTTCAGTATCACGTCACCGATAGGCAGGATGCACAGAACGCCTGCAAGGACCAGGATCCCTACTATAAGCAATCTGGAGAAGATCAGATTCTTCTTCGGGTCGTCGAGCCTTCGTGTCCTCTTTTTTACGATATCTCTGTTGATCACGGTACAGATGCCGAGCGACAGCCCCGCTCCGGTTCCGACTACCGCAATGATCAGGGTGGCCAGGATGACTCCTGCGAGGATCGGCGGCATATGCTGTGTGATAAACAAAGGGAATGCCATCTTGGGAGAAGCCAGCGTGGGCTCAGTGACCCTCATATACTGGCCGATCAGGATGCCTCCCACACCGATAAGAGGGATTAGAACCGCGCTTAAGACAGCACCTCGCTGTGCAGTGCGGTCGCTCTTTCCCATAAGCAGTGCCTGCGCATAGCTCTGTGTGGAGAATACGCCCAGGATCAGCGACAGGGCGGCGCCTCCGTCCACTCCTATGCCCCTGGCAAACAGATTGAAATACGTATCATGGTCCAGGTTGTTCCACAGCAGGGAAATGCCGTTGCTGTGGTAGAGCACGAATGCTCCTCCCGCGATCACTGCCACAAAGAGCAAGATCAGCTTGACCAGTCCCACGCTTCCCACGCTCAGCATACCGCCGAAGATCACATAGATGGTCATCAGCGCTACGGCGATCGCCATGGAGACGATCAGTGATACGTTCGGGAAGATGATCTCAATGATAGCTGTCGCGGCTATCAGCTGCGACAGTATATTTATAAACGTTCCGACAGATGACAGGATGGAAGCTGCCATACCTGCCTTTTCTCCATATGCTCCGGATATGATCCCTACCAGGGTAGTCGCCTTCGATGCCCGGATAGGTTTTACGAAGAATATGGCCAGCAGAAGGCATGCTATGCCTCCTCCCAGGGTAAACCAC
>JAZUNG010000118.1:0-19831 GCA_045604025.1 Lachnospiraceae bacterium
TCTTAAAAATTAAAACTTTTCTTGAACTTTCGAGGATGTGTTTTGCTGTTCAGTTGTCAAGGTTCCTGCTGTCTCTGCTTGAGGACAGCTTAAATAATATAACTCGTTTTAAGGAGGTTGTCAACACCTTTTTCTGAGAAATTATTCTCTTTTATTTACGAGTCAAGCGGAGAAGGAGGGATTTGAACCCTCGCGCCGGTCTCCCGACCTACACCCTTAGCAGGGGCGCCTCTTCGGCCACTTGAGTACTTCTCCGAATTACTGAACATTATGCATTCTACACGATTTCCGATATATTATCAAGCACTTTTTCGTTCTTAGAAAAACTTCATTTTCCTGATCATCTGAACGAACTCCGCATTGGATCTGGTTCGTACGAAGAGATCCAGAACCTTCTCTGTAGCCTCCTCTGCTCTCAGACCGCCTGTAGCCTTCCTGATAGCATAAACAGCTTCCTGCTCGTCCGGTGACAGCAGAAGATCCTCTCTTCTGGTACCGCTCTTGGCGATATCAATGGCGGGGAATATTCTCTTTTCCTGAAGTTTTCTGTCCAGGATCAGCTCCATGTTGCCTGTGCCCTTGAACTCCTCATATACAACATCATCCATCTTGCTTCCGGTATCTACGAGAGCGGTTGCGAGGATACTTAACGAGCCGCCTTCACGGATATTTCTGGCAGCGCCGAAGAATCTCTTGGGACTGTACAGAGCGGCAGGGTCGAGACCGCCTGACAGAGTTCTTCCGCTCGGAGGAACCAGCAGGTTGTATGCACGTGCCAGTCTGGTGATACTGTCAAGGAGGATGATAACATCCCTCTTGTGCTCTACCAGCCTCTTGGCACGCTCGATAGCCATCTCGGATACTCTCTTGTGATGTTCAGGCAGCTCGTCGAATGTTGAATAGATAACTTCAACATTATCACCGACGATCGCTTCCTTCATATCTGTGACTTCCTCAGGACGCTCATCAATAAGCAGGATAATGATATGCATCTCGGGATGCTTCTTCTGTATAGACTTGGCGACAGCCTTGAGGAGTGTGGTCTTTCCGGCCTTGGGAGGTGATACGATCAGACCTCTCTGCCCCTTGCCTATAGGAGATACCAGGTCGAATATCCTCATGGCGATATTCCTGGGATCGTCCTCCAGACTGATCCTCTCGTCCGGGAAGATAGGTGTCAGCGATTCGAAGCTCCTGCGGTTTGCAGCAACCGTAGGCATCTCGTCGTTGATCTTGTCCAGATGCAGGAGTGCTCCGAACTTCTCATTCTGAGTCTTGATACGGATCTTGCCCTTGATAATATCACCGGTCTTCAGGCCAAATCTCTTGATCTGCGCAGGTGACACATAGACGTCGTCCGGTCCGGGCAGATAGTTCTCACATCGGATAAATCCATATCCGTCTGACATGACTTCCAGAATACCGTGAGCCACCTTGCCGCTGTCGAGTTTTTCCTCTTCTTCCTTGGTAATGCCTGTCTCTTCCTGGCGGGTCTTTTCCTCACTCATCTGAAGGATAGCTTCAATAAGGTCAGCTTTCTTCATAGTGCTGGCACCCTTGATAGCATTAGCCTTGGCGATCTCTTTCAGCTGCACCAAAGGCAAAGACTGTAATTTTTCTCTCATAAGATCCTCTTTTAATATTGTTTAGCGCGGGAGTTGTATTTTGACATAAAATATAACAGACTAACTTAAGCAGCATTATACATAAGGAAAAACCGAAAATCAATACACATTTTACGATTTTTTATATGCAATTGCATAACGGATTTGATTGTGATAATCTATTGATATGTTAGTGAATTCTTTTACAATCTATAAACTGATGATACTGTATATGCTGAACAAGCTGGACTGCAAGCTGACCAACGCGCAGCTGTCGCAGTTCTTTGTTTCCAGGAAATATACAGATTATTTCAATATCCAGCAGACCCTGTCTGACCTGGTCAGCTCCGGATTCATTGACAAGGTAGTGATCCGCAACACTTCATACTACAGCATCACTCCCGAAGGATATGAGACTCTGACATTCTTCAAGAACCAGATCCCCATCGGAGCGCTCGAAGATATCAACGAGTTCCTGGAAGTCAACAAGTTCGAACTCAAGAATGAGGTCGGCACCACTTCTGACTACTACAAACATACTACAGGAGATTACATCGCTCACTGCCAGATCATGGAAGGCAAGTCACTGCTCTACGAGATCAACGTATCTGTTCCTTCAGAGGAGGAGGCCAAACGGATCTGCGACAACTGGAGGCTGTCCTCCGAAGACATATATGCTTATATAATGAAAACACTGCTCCAGTAAGGAGCAGTTGTTTTTTATTGTTCTTTATTTTCTATCCATCTCGATACTTCGTTCAGTATCTCATCCCTGCCGCCCTTTGTTATGGAGGAGAATGGAATGATCAATGTTCCCTTCTCCAGGCCCAGACCCTCTCTCAGGATCTTCAGCTGCTTCGGGATGGCTCCCCGGCTGATCTTGTCCGCCTTGGTGGCAATGATCACCGGTACGAATCCCTTGCTCACTACCCACTCATACATCTGCCTGTCGCTGGCCTTGGCCTCATGCCTGATATCCACCAGAATAAAAACTGACCTCAGGCTCTTAGAGGTGGTCAGATACTTTTCGATCATCGCCGCCCATTTCTCCTGAAGCTCACGTGATGTCTTGGCATATCCGTAACCTGGCAGGTCCACAAAATAGACTTCTTTATTGATATTATAGAAGTTGATGGTCTGCGTCTTGCCAGGCTGACTGGACGTTCTGGCCAGGGACTTGCGGTTAAGCAGTGTATTGATCAGGGAAGATTTGCCCACGTTGGACCTGCCGGCAAATGCAATCTCCGGCAGATCTGTTCTGGGAAGAGCGGATGTGGGTCCGCATACGATCTCAAGTTCGACGTTTCTGATGATCATTACTTAAGCCTGGAAAACTCCTCGATGACTTTATCCTTCATGGTCACTTCATCAGGACCAAACACTATTGCGGCAAAACCCACCAGAGCTCCGTTTGCAGTATGCTCCTGACGATTGGTGCCTGCACCAACTGTGGAGAATGTCATGGAGTTGCTGAAATCCTTGATGTAACCCTTTACATGACCGATGATAGCACCCTGAGCGTTCAGCCAGCTCTCAACTGCATTGAAAGCTTCGGTTACCGCTGCTCTGGCTTCATCCGGAGCCATTCTGGTCTCACGCACGAAGGAACATACGGTTGCGCCCTCATGGGTATGTGTTTCAACCAGCAGATAGCCTTCTATCTCATAAAGTGTGCCGTGGTCATGGTCATCATGATCATGGTCATGATCATGGTCATGATCGTGTACGTGGGTATGCTCATGTACATGTACGTGCTCATGTGTGTGAACATGTTCATGTTCGTGCTCATGTTCATGCTCGTGCTCGTGTTCATGCTCGTGTTCATGCTCATGCTCATGTGCGTGCTCTTCGTTCAGTTCTGTGATATCTTTCTCAAGTTCACTCATTGTATTCACCTATAGTCCGTGCCCGGGATCACTCCCAGCTCAGGATCTCCTCTATCATTTCTCTGCAGGTATTCAGTGTGCCCTCAGGGTCTGTGGTTGTAGACATGGTATAGATACGTCCGTCAGTCCTCTGCATCAGGTCATCTACGATCTCGGCACATTCGCTTTCGGAAACCAGATCTGTCTTGTTGAGCATGACATAGTTGGCATCCTTGATCTGGTCAAATACCAGCTCGTTCAGACCTTCGGCCACGATCAGCTGCATCCATCTGCTGGCATCAACTACCACGCATGTGGTGATATTCATATCCTCATCGTAATATGCCCACAGGTTGTTAGCCAGATCTGCTGGACGTGCCAGTCCGGTTGTCTCCAGGATGACCCACTCGGGGTTCTCGTTCTGCTCGATATCAACCAGGCACTCCATCAGGCTGCCCAGGATAGAACAGCATACGCATCCGTTGAACAGTTCCTTGGAGGTGTATCCACCGCCCTCAGTAAATACATTGTCGACGCCTACCTGGCCGATCTCATTTTCGATGATGACCAGCTTGGTCTCGTCTCCGCCTTCGCATGAATCAACGATCTCATGGGCGAGAGGCATCAGAAAACTGGTCTTGCCAGAGCCTAAAAATCCGCTTAAAACAATTAACTTCATAATCTCACCTTATTTAACCATTTCTGCCGTAACGGTATATTTCTCTATCGAATCATCTGACGGGATCTCAAACATGATATCCATCATGATATTCTCCATGATGCTCCTGAGGCCTCTGGCGCCTATCTTGCGCTCGAACGCCTTGTGGGCGATGGCCTGCACGGCTTCGTCCTCAAACTCCAGTTCCACATTGTCCAGTGAAAACAGAGCCTGATACTGTCTGATCAGCGCATTCTTCGGCTCCTTCAGGATCCTGATCAGGTCATCTTCCTTGAGGGACTGAAGCGCTACCACAACAGGTACACGTCCGATAAACTCGGGGATCAGTCCATACTTCATCAGATCCTGAGGCATGACCTGACTGAACATGTTGTCAATATCAGCCTCGGCGTTCTCTTTGATATCGGCACCGAATCCCATGCCCTTGACATTGACACGCTGCTCTACGATCTTCTCCATGCCTGCAAACGCACCGCCGCAGATGAACAGGATATTGGTCGTATCGATGGGGATCAGTTCCTGCTGGGGGTGCTTCCTGCCTCCCTGCGGAGGTACCGATGCCATAGTGCCTTCCAGTATCTTGAGCAGCGCCTGCTGAACGCCTTCACCGGAAACGTCTCTGGTGATGGATACATTCTCGCTCTTCTTGGTGATTTTGTCTATCTCATCAATATATACGATACCCAGCTGAGCCTTCTCCACATCATAATCAGCAGCCTGGATCAGCTTGAGGAGGATATTTTCAACGTCCTCTCCAACATATCCGGCCTCAGTCAGTGTGGTCGCGTCTGCGATGGCGAAAGGCACGTTGATGATCTTGGCCAGAGTCTGGGCCAGGAACGTCTTTCCCGAACCGGTAGGACCCAGCATCAGGATATTGCTCTTCTGAAGCTCCACATCCAGTGACTTGCCCGACAGGACTCTCTTGTAATGATTGTAGACCTGCACCGACAGTACCTTCTTGGCGGCGTCCTGTCCTATCACATACTCGTCCAGGAACGCCTTGATCTCCTTTGGCTTGTATAATGTTATGTCCAGGTCTTCGCCTTCATGCTCCGGGAAGTACATATCTCTGTACTGCTCTTCATAGATACCCTTGCACATATCTACGCAGTCTTCACAGATGAATACTCCGTTCGGTCCGGCTATCAGAGAGCACCCTGCCTCTTCAGCTGTTCTTCCACAAAATGAGCAGACCGGCATCTTCTCTGCCGGAACTCTCGTTGTCTTGCGGGTACCCGAAGAACCTGATCTGGTGTTTTTACTGTCTGCCATAAATCTTCCTTAATGTTTCTCGATGACTGCATCGATCAGACCGTATGCTACTGCCTCATCTGCACTCAGCCAGTTATCTCTTTCTGTATCTGCTGCTATAGTCTCGATATCCTTGCCGGTATTCTCTGCCAGGATCCTGTTCAGTCTGTCACGGATCTTCAGGATATGATCGGCATTGATCTTGATATCGGATGCCTGACCCTGTGCTCCGGCTGAAGGCTGATGGATCATGATCTCCGCGTTGGGAAGCGCAAATCTCTTGCCCTTTGTTCCGCCTGAGAGCAGGAATGCTCCCATGCTGGCAGCCATACCGATACATGTGGTGCAGACGTCGCACTTTACATACTTCATGGTATCGTAAATAGCGAATCCGGCTGTCACGCTGCCACCGGGGCTGTTGATATAGAAATTGATATCCTTGTTCGGATCTTCTGACTCCAGGAAGAGCATCTGAGCTACAACCAGTCCGGCTGTCACATCATTTACCTCTTCTCCGAGGAAGATGATCCTTTCCTTGAGAAGTCTTGAATAAATGTCATAAGCACGCTCGCCTCTGGAGCTGCTTTCAATAACTGTAGGGACTAAACTCATATATACCTCCTTATGGAATTATCCGGGATGCACGTAAACATGTGTATCCCGGACAGTAATTATAATAGAAGTTATTAATAATTATTCTGCTTCGGTCTCAGCAGCGCTCTCTGCAGGAGCTTCCTCAGCCTCTTCCTCCTCAGCGGGTGCCTCAACAGCCACGCCGTTGTCAAAGAGGAAATCGGATGCCTTGTTGGCTGCGATATCATGCTTGAGGTCTTCCAGTTCTTCGCCTGAGATAGCCTCACGGATCTTCTCGATATCCATATTGTAAGCCTCAGCCATCTCTGCAAACTGCTTCTCAACATCCTCTTCAGTAGCCAGCAGGCCTTCTGCCTGAGCGATAGCCTCAAGTGTCAGTCTGCCCTTGATGGTCTTGACTGCGTAAGGTCTCTGAGCAGCCAGGAACTGATCTGCGCTCTGGCCCATCATCTCCAGATACTGGTCCATACCGATGCCGTACTGCTGAAGGTTCATCTGCATCTGACGTGCCAGTGTCTGAGCCTGCTCATTTACCATAGCGTCGGGAAGGATCATCTCTGCATTGTCAGAAGCCTTTTGGATCAGCTCATCCTTGGCCTTGTTCCTGGCATCGTTGGTCTTTCTGGTCTCGATGTTCTTCTTTACATCTTCCCTGTACTCTGCCAGTGTCTCGAACTCGGATACCTCAGAAGCGAACTCATCATCCAGCTCGGGAAGGATGGTCTCTTCGATCTCGTTCAGCGTGCACTTGAATACTGCAGGCTTGCCCTCAAGCTCCTTGGTAGCATATGTCTCGGGGAATGTTACATTTACGTCGAAGCTCTCGCCGACATTATGTCCTGCGATCTGATCTTCGAATGTATCGATAAAGCTGTGTGAGCCCAGAACCAGACCATAGTTGTCAGCCTGTCCGCCGTCGAAAGGCTTGCCGTCAACAAATCCCTCGAATGCCAGATAAACCTTGTCACCTTCCTGGGCAGGTCTGTCTGTAACCTTTACCTTGCGGCTGTTCTGCTCACGCGCGTTCTGGATCTCTCTGTCGATATCTTCATCGGTAACTTCAACATCGAATGCTGTGTACTCCAGTCCCTTGTACTCGCCCAGCGTTACCTCAGGTCTGGTAGCAACTGTTGCTGTATAGATGAAGTTCTTGCCCTTTTCGATCTGAACAACGTCGATCTCGGGTGAAGATACGATCTCAAGATCGCAGTTCTTTGCCTCTGCGGGATAAGAATCATTGATCGCGAAGTTAGCTGCATCCTCATACAGAACTGCGGGACCATATACTCTCTCGACCATGTTCTGAGGAACCTTTCCCTTACGGAAACCAGGAACGGATACCTGATTCTTGATCTTATTGTAGGCTTTTGTCATAGCCTTATCAAAATCTGCGGCCTCAACTTCTATGGTAAGCTTGGCCATATTGCCTTCTAATTTCTCAACTGTTAAACTCATATTTTTCTCCTAACCTGGTTATCTGTTTTAAGCCAGCCAAAGCTTGGCGAATAGATATTTTATCATAACTATTTCAAATAATCAATACAAACTAATGTCAGGCCTCTGGCTGCTGCTTTGGGTGCTGAAAGGCTCCTGTCACAGCTGTCTAAGATCTCCTTTACATGCTCCGGAGGATAGATGCCCATACCGACCTTTTCCAGTGTTCCGGCGATGATCCTGACCATATTGTACAGGAATCCGTTTCCCGTGATCCGGATGGTGATCACCTGGGGTCTGTACCCGGTCTTTGCATCCTCTTCGGGGTCTGCGTCGGGATTGAGCAGCTGCGTGTCTATATCTATGGAGTAGATGGTCCTGACTCCACTCTTTTGCTGACCTCCCGAAGATGAAAACGCGGTGAAGTCATGCTCACCCAGCAGGAACTCTGCTCCATCTCTCATCTTCTCCACGTCCAGTGCATAATACACATAGTCTGTATACAGCCTCAGAGTGGGCAGATTGTATCTGCAGTTCAGTATTCTGTACTCATATGTCTTGCGTGTATTGGCATATCTTGGATGGAAGTCCGGGCTGACCTCCTCGCTCTTTACGATCCTGATATCCTCCGGCAGGCTCTGATTGAGTGCATAGCTGAGCTTTTCAGCAGGGATCTTCGTCTCTGTATCGAATGCCGCAACATTTCCACGCGCGTGCACACCGGAATCAGTCCTGCTGCACCCGACTACAGTGATATCCTCACCCAGAAGCTTCGACAGATGCTCATTCAGAACCTGCTCGATAGCCAGTCCGTTCTTCTGGATCTGCCAGCCCACATAGTTGGTGCCGTCGTATGAAATTGTCAGCTTGATCCTCTTCAAGATGCTCCTCTTCCTATATTATATCCTGCCCCATACAAGGAACTGATCCATCAGTACGCGCACGGCCACTCCGACCAGTGCATATGCCAGGATCACAAAGTAAGCCACTTTGTCACGCGATGCATACTGCAGCGGATACATCCTGGTCCTTCCCTCACCGCCGTGATAGCATCTGGCCTCCATGGCCGTAGCCAGATCGGACGCCCTTCGGAATGCGGAAACGAAAAGCGGGATCAGTATGGGTATCATGCCTTTGGCCTTGCGGATGATGCCGCCTGTTTCAAAATCCGCACCTCTGGCCAGCTGTGCCTTGATGATCTTGTTGACTTCTTCTGCAAGTATCGGAATAAATCTGAGTGCGATGCTCATCATCATGGCCAGCTCATGAGCGGGAAAACGTATCTTCTTAAGCGGTGACAGGACCTTTTCCAGGCCGTTGGTCAGCGTGGTAGGAGTAGTCGTATATGTCAGCATCGACGAGCCTATGATGACCAGCACCAGCCTGACTGCGAAGAATACCGCTCTCAGTATGCCCTGTGTGGTCAGTTTCAGGATCCACCACCTCCACAGTACTTCCTCTCCGTCCGAGAAGAACAGATTGAAGAATACCGCTACCAGTGCCAGTACCACTATCATCCTCATGCCCTTTAAAATATATGAAAGAGGGATCTGCGAAATAATGATGATCGCAGTCAGTACTGCTGCCAGAAACAGCAATCCCCAGATGTTATTTATCACGAACAGAATGACAATATAAACCAGGACCCCTAAGAGCTTTACTCTCGGATCCAGTCTGTGAAGCACTGAGCTTCCCGGATAATACTGTCCTATCGTGATGTCTCTGAACATATTTCTACTGTGCCGCCTTATCTGCCGCCCTGTGGCCGAATGCCGCAAGGATGTGGCTGCATGCTTCCTGTACCGTGACTGCGTTTATATCCACGTCCAGACCTGCCGCTGCCAGTTCATCCATGAAATACCTGACCTCAGGAGCTGCCAGCCCTGTCTGCTCCAGCTCTGCAGTATCTGCAAAGAACTCGTGTACAGGCATGTCCTTGATGATCTTCCCGTGCTCCAGCGCGATGACTCTGTCAGCATACTCGGCAACCTCTTCCATCGTATGGGAGACCAGGACTACCGTGATGTGCATTTCCTGCTGGATGCTCTTCAGCTTGTCAAGTATCTCAACCTTGCCTCTGGGGTCGAGGCCCGCTGTGGGCTCATCCAGTATCAGCATGTCCGGCTCCATGGCCAGCATGCCTGCGATGGCGACCCTGCGCATCTCTCCTCCTGACAGCTCAAAAGGAGACTTCTTATAATATTCCTCGCCGATGCTGACCGCATCCAGGGCACGGACTACCCTTCTGTCTGTATCCTCTTTGTCAGCGCCGAGGTTCTTCGGTCCGAAAGCCACATCCGAATACACATCAGTTTCGAACAACTGGTGTTCAGGATACTGGAATGTCAGACCGACCCTGCACCTGAGCGTTCTCAGGAGCTTCTTCTCGTCCTTCTTTCCGAAGATCTCTTCCCCGTCATACAGGATCCTGCCGGAGGACGGCTTCAGCAGGCCGTTCAGCATCTGGATAAATGTCGATTTACCGGAGCCCGTGCTTCCGACCACGGCTATGAATGTGTCCCCTCCGATCTCCACACTGATATCGTCAAGGGCACATACTTCATCCGGCGTCTGGGGATTGTATATGTAATTTACGTTTTCAAAGCGTATCTGCATGTTAACTGTTGTTTTTAAGTCTGAGGAGAGCCTCCTTCAGTTCTTCTCTGGTAATGATTCCGTCCGGGATATCGAGCCCTGACTTCTTCAGGTCGAATGCCAGCTGACTGATCTGAGGAAGCTTGAGTCCCAGAGCTTCCAGCTCGGCCGGTCTGGTGAAGATCTCCTTGGGAGTTCCCTGCATGACGACCTCTCCTCTGGACATGACAAATACCTTGTCAGCCATCAGTGCCTCATCCATATAGTGGGTGATGGAAATGATCGTGATGCCTCTCTGCCTGTTCAGCTCCTGTACGGTGGACATGACCTCCCTGCGTCCCAGAGGGTCCAGCATGGAGGTAGACTCGTCCAGCACTATACATTTGGGATGCATAGCCAGGATACCTGCTATGGCAGTTCGCTGCTTCTGCCCGCCCGAGAGCTTGTTTGGAGAGGATTTCGCGTATTCTGACATACCGACCTTCTCCAGCGCCTCACTGACGTCCAGTCTGATCTGCTCAGAAGGCACGCCTGTATTTTCCGGACCGAACGCGACGTCTTCATCAACAACAGATGCGATGATCTGGTTGTCAGGATTCTGAAACACCATGCCAACCATGGAGCGTATAGCCCATATCTTGCTCTCGTCAGCGCTGTTCATCCCGTCGATCCACAGAGTTCCGGAGTCAGGGACCAGCAGGGCATTCAGATGCCTTGCAAATGTCGACTTACCGGAGCCGTTGCTTCCCAGAATGCATATGAACTGTCCTTCTTCTATCTCCAGTTCCACATTCCTGATCGCGTTTCTGTGCTCTCTTCCTCCGCCCTGCAGCTGGGCAGTAGTGCTGTCAGGATCGGACTCTTCGTCAAAGACCGGGTACGCGTATGAAATTTTCTCAGCTTTTACCAGTGTCATATCGTCAATAAATAAAGCACCGTTCAGATGCTTTTGCATACATCGTGACTAATTTTATATGATAACATGGATTTCCCTTAAAATGAACAGTTTTTTAGGACTTCGCGGTTGATCCTGTTCAGGACAGTTTTCTTGTCTGCACTCCATAAAGGAGCTATGAGTATCTTCTTCGGCCCGTCGCCTGTCAGCCTGTGAACGACCATGTCTTCCGGAAGCTCTGCGCAGCATGCCTTCAGTATATCTATATATTCATCCGGAGACAGTACATTGAATCGTCCGGCCCTGTAATCTGCTGCCAGATCGGTTCCTTCCAGAACATGCAGAAGCTGCAGTTTGATACCGTCACTTCCCGCGTCTGCCACATAGCGGACAGTCTGCACCATGTCTTCTTTGGTCTCACCCGGAAGCCCCAGGATCACATGAGTCACTACATGCACGTGCAGTTTCTTCAGTTCGCTCACGGCTCTGTCATATTCAGACAGTTCATAATGCCTTCTGATATACTCAGCCGTCCTGTCATGAATGGTCTGAAGCCCCAGCTCTACGAATACCGGTTTGATGGCGGTAAGTTCTCCGATCACTTCGAGTATGTCTTCGCCGAGACAGTCGGGACGCGTAGCTATTGAAAGAGCTGCTATATCATTCCTTTTTATGACAGGCAGATACAGTTCCCTGAGTCTCTCAGCGCCGGCATATGTATTTGTAAAGGCCTGAAAGTAAGCTATGTAACGGCTGCCCGAATATTTTCCTGCCACACGCAGCTTGGCCTGCTCTATCTGTTCGTCTATCGGCAGGTGTAGATCCGACGCGAAATCTCCGCTTCCTCCTGCGGAACAGAAGATGCATCCGCCTGTTCCCTTGCTGCCATCTCTGTTGGGACAGGTGAATACTCCGTTCAGGCTGATCTTATACAGTTTCTCTCCAAAAACCTTTTTACAGTACTCATTAAACGTGATCATGAGGTGATTATAGCATAATACACATATTATTTACGTATTAACATAACGATTTTTACGTACTAAGTATGGAAAGCCATAATAAGCTGTGATATTATTAGCACAGATTTATCTTAATATCTCGATTTGGAGGTTAATATTATGGCTAAAGCATCTGAAACCGTTGGTAATGTAAAGGCTAAAAGCAACACCAGGCTTTCGAAGAGACCTCCTCTTTCCGAAAAAGAGTTGAAAACTATCGATGCCTATTGGAGAGCGTCCAACTACCTGACTGCATGTCAGCTTTATCTGCTGGACAATCCTCTGCTGGAACGCCCACTGGAAAGATCCGATCTGAAAAAGACCATCGTAGGTCACTGGGGCACATGTCCGGGTCAGAACTTCATCTACACTCATCTGAACAGAGTGATCAAAAGAGATGATCTGGATATGATCTATCTGTCCGGACCCGGTCACGGCGGAAACGCCATGGTCGCGCAGGACTGGCTGGACGGCAGTTACAGTGAGACCTATCCCAATATCACCCAGGACAAAGAGGGCATGCAGAAGCTCTTCAAGCAGTTCTCATTCCCCGGTGGCATCCCTAGCCATGTCGCTCCCGAGACTCCCGGTTCCATCCACGAAGGAGGAGAGCTGGGCTACTCCCTGGCACATGCGTTTGGTGCAGTCCTCGACAACCCCGACCTGATCGCAGCCTGCGTAGTAGGTGACGGCGAAGCCGAGACAGGACCTCTGGCCACCTCCTGGCATGGAAACAAATTCATCAATCCTATCACAGACGGTGCTGTGCTTCCTATCCTGCACCTGAATGGATTCAAGATCGCAAACCCGACTATATTTGCCAGAATGAGCCATAAGGAAGCAGAAAACTTCTTCAGGGGCTGCGGCTATGAGCCCAGATTTGTCGAAGGCGACGACCCCGCGAAGATGCACCAGACCATGGCCGCCACCCTGGACTGGGCTATTCGCGAGATAAAGAGGATCCAGCAACACGCAAGAAAGGAAAATGACCCTTCCAGACCGAAATGGCCTATGATCATCCTGCGCACTCCCAAGGGCTGGACCGCCCCGAAGATCGTAGACGGCAACATCCTCGAGGGCAGCTGGAGAGCTCACCAGGTTCCCATCACCCTCGCAAATGACAAGGATATCGAAAACCACCTTCCTCAGCTGGAGGAATGGCTCCATTCGTACAAGCCCGAGGAGCTCTTTACCAAAGAAGGCCGTCCTGTAAAGATGCTGAGGGATTTTGCTCCGACCGGAAACCGCCGCATGGGAGCCAACCCCCACACTAACGGTGGCCTGCTGCTCCACGATCTCAGGACATCTGATTTCAGGAAGTTCGCGGTAGACGTACCCGCGCCCGGAGCTGTAGAGGCTCAGGATATGCGCGAGCTCGGCGATTACGTCAAGGATGTCATGAAGCTCAACATGGACAGCCGCAACTTCCGTATCTTCGCTCCGGATGAGACTGCATCCAACAGACTGCAGGCCGTATTTGATGTGACAGGAAGAAGATTCATAGATCCTCAGATCGACGGAATAGACGAGCATCTGGATCCCGACGGAAGGGTCATGGATTCCCTGCTGTCTGAGCATATGTGCGAAGGTATGCTCGAGGGTTATCTGCTGACAGGCCGTCACGGATTCTTCAACAGCTACGAAGCGTTCATCCGTATAGTTGACTCCATGTTCGCCCAGCATGCAAAGTGGCTCAAGATGTGCTCAGAGCTGCCGTGGAGACAGGATATCTCGTCACTCAACTATATACTCGCATCCAATGTATGGCAGCAGGACCACAACGGATTCACTCATCAGGATCCGGGCTTCCTCGATCACGCTGCCAACAAGAAAGCAGATGTGGTACGCATGTATCTGCCGCCAGATGCGAACTGTCTGATCTCCTGCTTCGATCATTGCCTTAACAGCAGGAACTATGTAAATATCATCGTTGCCAGCAAGCATCCGCGTCCCCAGTGGCTGACCATGGACCAGGCTGTAAAGCACTGCACACAGGGTATAGGTATCTGGGATTGGGCATCCAATGACCAGGGCGAAGAGCCCGACCTCGTCATGGCATGTTGCGGCGATACTCCGACTCTGGAGACTCTGGCAGCAGTTACCATACTGCGTCATGAACTGCCCGAGCTGAAAATCCGTGTGGTAAACGTGGTCGATCTGATGAAGCTGCAGCCTCACTCAGAGCATCCGCACGGACTCACTGATGCCGAATATAATACACTGTTTACCAAGGACAAACCTATCCTCTTCGCATATCACGGATACCCTACTCTGATCCACGAGCTGACATACAGAAGGCATAACCGCAATCTGGATGTCCATGGATATATCGAGGAAGGCACGATCACCACACCATTCGATATGCGTGTGCTGAACAGACTAGACAGATTCAATCTGGTCATCAGCGCTATCAGGATGCTGCCCGAGCTGGAAAACAGAGGAGCTTATCTGATCCAGAAGATGAAAGACAAGCTGGTGGAACACCGCCAGTATATCAAAGACAATGGCATAGATCTGCCTGAGATCCGCTCATGGAAATGGAATGATGGCAAGGGAGGATATGAAAAGTAATAACTGCTTCGCAATAAGTTTTTAGAAAGGCAAGGAAGCACTCATGAAAAAATTCAACAAGATAATCTGTCTGATCCTCTGTGCGTGTATGCTGGTCGCCTGCGGCCAGCACAACGCAGGTAATTTACCTACAGATACAGAGGCTACTACTGAGACAAATGATAGTACCCGCAAAGATCCTCCGGAAGCAGACAATACCTCCGGATCTATTCTGGATCCTACCAGGCTCGATGATTATGTAGCTGATTTTGCCAGCGTAACTGACGCCGATCCGGGGCTGGAGATCACAGTTATCTCTCCGGAAAGTTATTCTGCTGATGACGTATTGGCAGGTATAACCCTGTCAAACTTTACCAGCCCCATACTGACTGACCCAGACGAGACCGATCTTATCGAACCTGACTATCTGGAAGCTACAGGTGAGAGAGGTGTTTTTACAGTTACATGTGTGGATGGTTTTAATCCGGGAAATACATATCAGCTGTTTCTGAAAGATGAGCTCCTGCATTTTGGCAGTGAGGCACCTGAAGTCAGATATTTCAATATCACAACTGCCGCAGAGAGCAAAGATAACCTGCGGCTGGAAAGCACAGTAAAATACCTGGACGCAGATTCTCTGAATGACAAAGATGCGCAAGGCGCACTCAAACTGGACAGTCTGTACAGACTGGACCCTGAAAGTGGAGAATTTGCCCCTAATAACGGTGCGGGCAGTTTTGTATATGCAGAAGGCGCCTACAATATAGGTGATATCGTTGCAGTATATGAAGGTATCCAGCCCGATCTGAGAACCTTTGATGATGCCGAAGATGAAGTCGCCTATGTACAGATCAGAGGGATCATACCTTCAGGCAACGGACAGGCAACTTACCTGTACGAAGGAGCGCATCAGGACGATGTGCTATTTACACCTGATGTCTTCCCAGTACAGCAGGATATCAAACTTACCAGCGGCCAAACTGACAGCCTGACTCTGGATGCAAGCATGCTGCAGTTCTCTTCCGACCAGCCTCTGGCAGAGATAGGTCTTGACGAGAATACCAGTGTTGATGTGGGTGATTTCCTCGCATTCTACACAGGCTCCATGGAAGACGGAGAGGTTACCGCATACGCCGAAATAACCGAAGTAACTCACAACGAGGAAAATGACAGGGAAACTGTCACTGTCAATTACAGGTCTGTAACGCTCGAAGAGATGATGCGCAGTGCAGACTCTTACAGACAGGCTTCATTAACAGAAGAACAGATCCGTGCCGCATATGACGAAGAAGCCATCAAAGAAGGAGTTATTGAGGACCTGACAAACAATGGTTATCTCATGGAGAGCACCTACGCTCTTGCGGAACTTGCTCTGGAAACTGACGAGGCACAGGAACTCTTTGGTGATACTCCTATCGAAGAGCTTACATTCTACTATGGTGAGAACGAAGAATACTCCATGTCAGGAGCTGAGTACCAGGCGATCATGTCCGGTAAACCATCCAATGCGGTTGACATCAAGGGTGATGCTTCCGTTCATATCTCTCCTAACATCATCCATTTTGCAGGTAAAACCGGTTATGGAACCGGTGTCAGGGTCGAGGTTAACGCTAAATATACCGTCACTGTCAAATCACCTTCAGTCAGGGCAGGTCTCAGAGTTATCCCTACCCTGTTCTTTGAAACCGAAGTTGTATTTGGCATCACAGGTGACGCATCAGCTATCTGGAAATGGAAATGGATCTTCCCGTATATCTATGACTACAATATCAGCGGATCAGCTGCTGCAGGAATATATGTAGGAGTTGGTTTTACCGCAAGCGCCGCCTTGTTCGATACTACAAAGGTCGCAGATGAAGGCGAAGAAGTTGCAGGCATTCCCTGGCCAGATGGTGTCGATCAGACTCCCGGAAACGAAAGGGTCATGGAGATTGCCAACTATGTTAAAACGCTGGGCAAAGAGCACGCGGAGATCTTCCCTCCTCAGACTACAGGCGGAGGAACTCTGGTCCAGAAATACGCATCATTTGCCTATGGCGCCAACAATGGCTGGGTAGATCTGATCGAGAAAAACATTTTCGATCTGAACTTCAGTATCTTCCCTCTGCATATATTTGCAATGCGTGTCAAGGCAGATTTCATTGTTGCGGCGCAGTTCAACGCAGCTATAGGCCTGGGTGTCAACTATGAACGTGCCTACAGAGAAACCTTCAGTTTCCTTCTGTTCAGGCAGGAAAGCACCGGCAATGCAAACGAAGAGACTGATATATCCACATTCAGGGCAGACTTCTATGTCTTTGGTGCTCTGGGTATACGGGCCGGTATCAGGCTAGGCATAGGCGTCGGTCTGTTCGATGCCAGACTGGACAGCGTCGGTCTGGAGCTTGAGGGCGGACTATATGCCAAGTTCTGGGGATTTTTCTATGCAGGTGTTGAGATCAAAGATGTAGGCAAAGCCTCTGCCACTACCGATGCATATTATGAAGGAGGCATGCTGCTGGAAGCAGGCGCATACTTCAAAGTAACATTCATCGCGCAGCTGGGAGATGGATCTATAGCCTATAAAAAGATTCTCGAAGAATACGAAAAACCTTTCTTCGGTGTTGGTACCGACAATGTGGTGACAGACTTCAAGTATAAAGAAGGCGAAAACTACTTCGCGGCTGAATTTACCCGGGACGCTACCAAAGCCATGATCCCAACAGCTGCATTTATGATGACCTCCATGAGCATCAAAGACGGCTCTGTAAACGACACAGACAGATCCAAGATCGATGCAAGGGATCAATATGAGATCACATTTGATGATCCTGATTTCTCTTATGTTTATGAAAACGGTAAGCATTACATCGTAAGAAACAATCCAAATGGCGGCGAAGGTACTCTGAAAATGACGCTGCGCTGGAAAGGGCTGTCATTTGAGCAGCTATCCAAAGAGCTTAAGCGTACTATCGAAGTTACCTGGGTAGCTCAGATGAGAAGCATGAAATTCCTTAATAAGGATGGTTCGATATTCTTTATCTTAGCAAAACCAGCAGGAACCAAACTGGAGCCCAAAGATCTTCCTGCTTCAGACCCTGTAAGCTACGGTTATATCTTCCAGGGATGGCTGAAGGAAGATGGAAGTCGTCTGGCAAAAATGCCTGATGTCATGCCTGAGGAGGATACTGTATTTACATCTGACTGGGTCGGTGCACCGACAACTGTCAACGTCCAGTACTATGTTCCCAATGGCAGAAATCAGTACAATTTGTATAACTTTGAGCTGCAGGCTACAGATGTGGTAGATGGATATGTCACAGGTGACAAGATTGACAATATCATTAATGACCTGAAGATACGTCATCTGCTCCGTACAGAAGCTGACTTTGAAGGCGAAGGTCCGACATATCCTGAACACTATGTGATCAATATGACCCCTTCTGTAGTTTCAACTGATTTTGTATCATATGAAGGAACTACGGTATTCGAGATCTGGCTTAACTATGTTGAATATACCGTAACCTTCGATAACGGAGATGGTACTCAGTCACAGAAGATCTGCACCATCGAAAAAGAGATCGAATTCCCTTCAGTTTCACGTCCAGGATATATTTTCAAGGGATGGCAGGATCCTTATGGCAACACTGTTAATGTCAAAGAGCCGCATATATGCACCGGAGATATTGTATATACTGCTATATGGGAAAAACTCCCTCCTCAGATAACAGTTACAGCCCAGGTCAAGATCAAAAGCTGGGGAGCAACCTATTACTGGCAGACGATACGCACTCAGACATTTATACTGGATACCGAAGAGATCACGGTTCAGGAACTTCTGGATATGCTAAATGTGGGAGATGAATATGTATTTTCATCCTCCGGAACCGGACGTGATCCGGAGGATGTGATCCAGATAGCAGACGATGGATCAACGACTGTTACTCTGAGATTTACTCAGAAAAGCAACTAGTTTCGTACGATGGAAAACGGGGACTTCCGAAACGGAAGTCCCCGTTTTTTATATCGGATATATGACTGTTTCAGATGTTTTCTTCCAACCAGCGCGCAGACAGCCAGGTAAGAACTGCTGTTCCATATGGAAGTGCGTCCTCATTGAATATGACTTTCGGATTGTGTCCTCCGGTTACATAACCCTCCCCGCGAGATCCAAACCCCAGATTCAGAAGTGCTCCTGGAACAGTATCTGTAACATGGGCAAAATCATCGCCCGCACCCATGGCTTTATCAGTCAGTATGACCATCTCATCTCCAAGGATCTCTCTGGCATACTCCGCATATCTGTCTGTAAGATCAGGATCATTATATGGAGCAGGGATAGTATGCTCTCGCTCAATAGTGATCGTTGCGCGGAACGCTGCAGCGATATGCTCTGCGATCTGCATCACTCTCTCAAGCAGGAAGTCCCACTTCTCCTGATCTGCGGCTCTTAAGGTGATCCCCATAGTTGCTGTTCCTGCCACTGAATTGTTTGTAGTTCCTCCATGCATAGTGCCTGTCAGCAATATAGCCTGCTCATCGCTCGGTATCTCTCTGGCTATAACTGACTGGAGCGCCAGATCTATGAAAGAGGCCACTGTCAGCGCATCCACGCCCTTCCAGCTGGCGGCTCCATGGGCATCCTTTCCATGTATTGTTATGGTCAGTCCACCGACAAATTTACCATAGTATCCTTTGATGCACTTCAGACTGCCGGTAAAGGCATCAGGAAATGTTATAGCCGTATGTAACCCGAGCGCGGCATCTACGTGCGGATCTTCCATAAGTCCATTGTCTATCATATCCTGTGCTCCCTGGCCCACTTCTTCACCTGGCTGAAACATGAATTTAACAGTGCCCTTCAGTTCAGACTCATGCGCTTTCAGGAGCTTTGCTGCTCCCAGCAGCATGGCCGGATGACAGTCGTGGCCACATGAATGGCAGTTTCCATTGGTCGCTGCAAATTCCAGGCCCGTTTCTTCTTTCATGGGAAGAGCATCCATATCTGCACGCAGCAGTATACATTTGCCACCTTTCCCGACAGTGGCAGTCACTCCAGCTCTGCCGCATCTTTTCGGCTCAAGACCATACTCTGCAAGCTTTGTCATTACATGATCTACAGTCCCCGGAAGGTCCATTCCCACCTCCGCAATACTATGGATCCGGCGGCGGTTTTCTATGATCTCTTCTCTAAGCTCCTGCGCTTCTTTATAAATCTGCTCACTGTTCATATCTGTATCTCCTCTTTTTCTGCAATTATATATTTTTCAGTATTTCATTTCAATCCAATCATTTGACAGACGTCAGACAACATGATAAGATTTAGTTAATAAGAATTAACTATCAGATACTGAAAGGAGAAGTATTATGTCAAAATTCAAAGT
>JAZUNG010000119.1:0-25967 GCA_045604025.1 Lachnospiraceae bacterium
TTGGATCCGGTTCCTGCGATCACAGGCACTCTGCCTGCAACTCTCTCTACAGAGTAACGGATCACTTCCCTGTGCTCAGCATCACTCAGGGTAGAGCTTTCACCTGTGGTTCCTGTGATGACCAGGCCATTGATGCCCTCATCGATCTGCCAGTCCAGAAGTCTTCCGAGCATCTCATAGTCAACGCCCTTTTCTGTCATAGGTGTGATCAGTGCTGTGGCTGCGCCACGGAAAATAGGATTGTTTGTCATGATGTGATCTCCTCTGGTTTAATAATAATATTTCAAACTGCAACCTTAGGAAAACAAAAAGCCGCAAATGCATTTCGCATCTGCGGTGTCTAATCGGTACTCTGCTTATCTGGTGCTAACGCCCACAAAAGCTTTCTCAATCAATACATAGCTCTCCGCAAAATGCGACAGTCATATGGATATTATCCACATGCCCAGGAGGAGGTGGCTTCTCTTCCTTCGGCAGCGATCCCTTTTACTCCGGCAACGGCTTTGCCATGCCTGTGGCACCGGAATGACTCATGATAACTGCGCCTCTATCCTTTAATTGCAATATTTGATTGGTACAACTATACACTTAATAAGTTCAATAATCAAGAGCCTATTTCAAAAACATTGAATGCCGTTTTCAAATTGTGACAAAAATGTACCAACATAGTGGAAATGCAGATCATTATATGGTATACTGTCCGCTGACCATGTGCCTTTTCATGGCTTGTTTTTGTTGCAAAAAACGCGACCTGGAGATTACTTTATTGAAGGAATCTTTGAAATATAACCAAAAAAATACTGACCCGAGCGGAGATCCTGCTTTCACTTCTGCCCTTGCATCTGACGTCAACAGCGAGGCTTCATTTGAGGCAACCTATGGGCCCAGATACGAGGATAAGAAAAAGAAGAGGCGCAACCGCATTATCTGGATCATCATATTTGTCATCATAAACGGAGGTGTCATAGCCTCTACCGCGATCGATGAGTTTTCCAAAGAACGGCCGTCGCTGGGATACAAGTTCATGTTCTCCAACGCCATGTGGCTCGTTGCGGGATTTGCGTGCGTACTGCTGGCATTGTTTCTTGAGACTATGAAGTATATCACCATGATGAAGGATCTGGGTGTCAAGGTTTCGGTAAAGACTGCATTTGAGACAGCTGCACTGGGCAAATACTACGACTCCATTACGCCATCCGGAGCCGGCGGACAGCCATTCCAGATCTATCATATGCACAAGCAGGGATACGATGTGGGTACGAGCGCAGCCATGCCGCTGTCTGCATTCATGTTCATGCAGCTGGCATTTGTCCTGCTGGCTATCCTCGTATTTATCTTTAACGGAGACGCTGTTGAGACCATTGCCATCAGGATCCCGGCGTTTGTGGGCGTGGTATGTTACTCAATAGTTCCTTTCTTTATCATATTGTTTGCAATTTCTGACAAGACTGCCAAGAAGATCGTTGTATTCTTCCTGCGTATCGGAGCAAAGCTCCGCCTGGTCAAGGATCTGGAAGCCCAGACCGCCTCAGTGCTGAACTCGCTTGAGGAATATCACAAAGGCCTCAGACTGATCGCCAGCAAGAAAATGCTGATCGTAAAACTGTCAGTCCTGTCATTCATATATCAGGTTGCAATATGCAGCATACCTTTTTTCGTGCTGCATGCTTACAAGGGAACCGGATCGTACTTCGAGATCCTGTCCATGACCGTGTTCATCTACTGCGCGATCACGATCATCCCTACCCCAGGCAATTCCGGAGCTGCCGAAGGTTCATTTTACCTGATCTTCTCCAGACTGGACTACAGCGGTCTGTTCTGGGGTATGCTGATCTGGAGACTGTTCTGCTATTATTCATTCATCATAATAGGAGTGCTGATCTACGGATATAACGCTTTCCGGAACCAGTTAAGCAAGTGGAAAGAGAAGAAAAATGCTTCCTGAAGATATACGTTCCGCACAGTTCGAGGACTCATACTATCCCGTGATCGACGGGGTGGTACATGTCGTTCATAACTATGCTTCATTAATGAATCAGATATCATACTCATGCGTCGTATGCCCGGATGCCGGACCGGATTTTGATGACTCTGCTCTGCCCTACGACGTATTCCGTACGCCATCATTTACATCAGATATGTCGCAGTATTCTATCGCCAGTCCTTTCAACACGAAGATGATCCCCGAGATCATGGAGAAGGCCCGTCCCGATATACTGCATGTGCACAGCCCTTTCACTCAGAGGACATGTGCCCTGAAGATAGCGCGCAGATACCATATCCCTCTGGTTGCGACATTCCATACCAGATATTATGATGACGCTTTTCGCGTAACTCACAGTCCTGTAGTCGCACGTGCTCTGGTTGCCAACATCGTTGGATTCTACAAGAAATGCGACAGCGTCTGGGCATGCTCAGAAGGCGCAGCCAGAACCTTAAGAGAATATGGATACAAAGGCAACATAACCGTCATGGTGAACGGAACAGATTTCCGGATGCCTGATCATCCTGATGAGCTGAAGACTGAGGCTGCAGCGCAGTTTAGCATCACAGATGATGTACACAATCTGCTGTTTGTCGGAACCCAGGTATGGCAGAAGAATATGAAACTGGTGCTGGATACCATGAAACTGCTGTGTTCGTCAGATAATGATCCCAAGCAGGATACGAAAGGTTACAGACTGCTTGTTGCAGGCTCCGGGTTCAATGAAGAAGAGATCAGGGCGTATTCTGTCAGACTCGGGCTGACCGACGATCAGGTCAGTTTCCTTGGAAAGATCACGGATAAGAACCTGCTGGCAGGCCTGTTCCTGAACGCAGATCTGTTCTTCTTCCCGTCCGTGTATGACACCTCAGCCCTGGTGCTCAGGGAGGCATCCATCCTTGGTATCCCTTCCCTCCTGGCAGCAGGCTCCAACGCTGCAGATGTCATAGAGCCGGATATCAACGGATTCGTAGCAGAAGAAAACGCGGAGGCCATGGCTTCTAGGATACGCTCTGTGATCTGTGACAAGGAGCTTCTTACGCGGGTCGGACTCAGGGCAGGAGAAACCATACCGGTCTCATGGTCAGATCTCATCCCGAGAGTATATGACAAATACAGCGAAGTGATCGAACAATACAATCTTAACCGTAAATAAAAACGGTTCATTATATGCATTATTCTCAAATAAAACATACCTACAAAAAGAGACCTGCTGCCTCAGATGGGCAACAGGCCTCTTTCTTAACACTTTATACATTTAGAAAGTCAAAAATATGGCTTAAAGCTATTTCAGTTATTATTCAACTTTCGGAAGCTTGGCAAAGCCTTTCTCCAGATCTTCATCTGTAGGTATGTAGTCAACCAGCTCGCCATTGTTATACTGTTCATACCCCTTCAGGTCGAAGTAACCGGTACCGGTCAGGCCGAAGAGGATGGTCTTCTCTTCGCCGGTCTCCTTGCACTTCAGAGCCTCGTCGATAGCTACCTTGATAGCGTGTGAGCTCTCAGGTGCAGGCAGGATGCCCTCGCATCTTGCAAACTGCTCTGCTGCTGCGAATACTTCAGTCTGTTTTACTGCTCTGGCTGTCATATATCCATCATGGTACAGCTGTGACAGGATACTGCTCATGCCGTGAAATCTGAGGCCGCCGGCATGGTCAGATGAAGGAATGAAGCTGCTGCCGAGTGTATACATCTTGGCCAGCGGGCAGATCATACCTGTGTCTGCGAAGTCATAAGCAAATTTGCCTCTGGTAAAGCTCGGGCATGATGCAGGCTCAACTGCGATGATCTCATAGTCAGCCTCTCCACGGAGCTTCTGTCCCATGAAAGGTGAGATCAGACCGCCGAGGTTGGAGCCTCCGCCTGCGCAGCCGATGATAGTATCGAACTTGATACCGTACTTGTCAGCTGCTGCCTTGGCCTCGAGACCGATCACGCTCTGGTGCAACAGTACCTGGTTCAGCACGCTGCCAAGTACATATCTGTAGCCTTCGTTGGATGTTGCCACCTCAACTGCCTCACTGATCGCGCATCCGAGTGAGCCCGTGGTTCCCGGGAACTCTTCCAGGATCTTGCGTCCGATGGAGGTAGTGTTGGAAGGTGAAGGTGTTACGCTCGCACCATATGTTCTCATAACTTCACGGCGGAATGGCTTCTGCTCGTAGCTGATCTTAACCATGTAGACCTTGCAGTCCAGTTCGAAGTATGCGCATGCCATAGACAGAGCTGTGCCCCACTGGCCGGCACCGGTCTCTGTGGTGACGCCCTTCAGACCCTGCTTCTTGGCATAATATGCCTGTGCGATAGCGGAGTTCAGCTTGTGGCTGCCGGAGGTGTTGTTGCCTTCGAATTTGTAATAGATCTTCGCCGGTGTCTGGAGTTTCTCCTCCAGGCAGTATGCTCTTACCAGCGGTGACGGGCGATACATCTTGTAGAATTTCTTGATCTCGTCAGGGATCTCGAAGTATGCGGTGTCATCATCCAGCTCCTGAGCGATCAGCTCCTCGCAGAAAATAGGTGCCAGCTCTTCAGCCTTGAGGGGCTGCCCTGTTCCGGGATTCAGGAGCGGTGCGGGCTTGGTCGGCATATCAGCACGAACGTTATACCAGCTCTCGGGCATCTCGTTTTCTTCCAGATAGATCTTGTAAGGAATTTCTTTGCTCATCGGTTGTTACCTTCCTTTCTGCGCCTGCTTTGCGCGTGGTGCGGGAACAGCCTTATATACAAAAACTCCTGCCCCCGCAGTATAGATTTACTGCTGGGACAGGAGACATTCTCGTTCACCTGCGGTGCCACCCAACTTGATGCGTCGCATCCTCTCTGTGTATGCCATCACATACCGGAGTCTTTCACGGAACTCCACCCCGTCTCACCTACTAGATTTCTTCGGCTCGCCCTCCGAAGCCCATTCGGTCTGACTTCTCTGTGCCGCGCTTCACACCACCCGCAGCTCGCTCTTACAGTATCCCTCAGACTTACTTACACTTCATCATCGGTTTATTGTAGTGAATTATAGTTATGTTAAAATGGATTGTCAATCATTTTTTTGCTATTTTTTGATTGAGACATGTCAATTTCATGCACAAAGTTAACAAATATTAATTAATATATATTAGGAAGTTTGGGCAGACTTATGTGAAATGTGCTGATATAATTAAACACGAAGAAGAGGAAAAGAATTTTTAGAATAGGAGGGAAAAATATGATAAGCAATGTTTCATTTGATAAGTTTTTTGTACCAACTCCTTACATGTTTGAGAAAAGAGACAATTTCAAAAAAGGCAGCAGATTCATGAATGATATCCTGGCAGAGTCAGAAAAGAGAATCAGCCTCAGGAAGTTCTTTAACAAGAATCGCTAAACCGTATCATACTTTGCAGCAGATATGATCTGGTAATAGGCAGGGCGTCGCTAGATAAGCGACGCCCTTGTTTTTATATATTCAATTGTCACTTGGTCTTATCTGACCAGTGCCTTGCTCCAGTACTCTTTGTCGAAGATGTCGGTGAACCTGTACAGTACCACCACGCTGCCCTCAGGCAGATATGCGTCTGCGATCTCCATGTTATCGGTAACCGTCATAGGGTTGCCCAACAAATAGCTGTCCTGATAGTTGCCTTCGTAATCGTAGTAGTCGCAGATGAATTCCAGAGTATCGCCGATGTTCAGCTCTACCAGATTCTTGGCGATGATCGGATCATCTTCCTGGTAATCGTAATATGCTCCTGCGATAAATCCGGCGGGATGGTCATTGTCGAATACAAGGATAAGGTCGATGCGGTCCTCTCCGTTCAGGATAGCCGGAACTCTGCCGGTGATAGTATAGTTGGTGTCGTCATCAACGGTATCCACGCGGAAGTACGGAACGATCTGGCCGTTGATGGACAGCCACAGGTTGCCATCGTCCGCGATCAGCCTGTCCTCATCATCGAACTCAAACACATTGTCGATACCCAGATTGATAAAGCCCTCACCATCATCATAGAACATATTCAGATCCAGTTCATGAATCAGTGACCACTCATCCTCTGTCAGGCTCATTCTGAACGAGCCGTCTGTATACTCCTCAAATGTCAGAGCTGAAGGATCCAGGCTGTGCTCAGCGATATACTGAACCATCTGTTCTTCGGTCATGGACCTTCCGGACAGGAATCCGGTGTTACCGCCTGACAGTCCTGTTATGGAGCTGTATCCACCGCCCAGGAAGCTTCCGAGCAGCTCACTGATCATGTCGGTCGAACCATAGGAAGAGCTACTCTCATATGATGAACCGTAGGAAGAGCTGCTATCGTATGAGTCATATCCTCCGAACGATCCGAACAGTGATCCAAAAGGTGATGAAGTGCCGCCCAGACCAGCCTGACCGCATACCTGCAGGCTTGCGAACGCCTTGATGCACTCTGAGTAATCGTTGCTCACGCCTATCTGGTTGTATGTATTGGTGACCCTGTCCACATATTTCGCATTCCTGTAAGGGAAGTAGATGGACAGTCCGTAAGCATTGGTCATGCCGGATGAGGTCTTGTTGTATTTGATTGCGCCGTTCATCGCAACTGCCAGAGCCTTGCCTTCGGCATTGCCTACGTTCTGAGCCAGGTGGATCAGGTCGACCTGATCGATCCTGGAGCTGCTGGCAAACTCTCTGCTCTGATTGCGCGCATCAGACACTACCTGATAATTGTTCTCTGAGATCATCGAACTGATGGATCTGGCAAATGCAGCAAATGGCTCTGCAGCCGTTCCGGACAGCTCTGCCAGGTCGGTCAGTGACAGAGTTGCCTTCTGGCCCTGGCACTGTCTTGCGCACATGTATACGAAATCATCAATGATATTCTTGCCTATTTCAGTAGTCGGCATGGAAGTGTTCTGACTGAGTCTGGTCAGCCAGTCTGTGTAATACCAGCCGATACCGGGCTCGGTCTCTTCAGATGCGATCATGTAGTCTGCATACTGATCGAGCATCAGGGCATTCTCCATGGTTGCCAGCAGACATGTATCGAATCCGATAAAGTCAAATGTGACTCCACCGTTCTTAAGCGCCTGATTGATGCCTGCCAGACTCATCTGTCCGCTGGATACGAACTTCTCATCGTATCCGTAGCCGCTGACTGAACCTGAACCGTGATCCCAGAAGATCAGCTCAAAACGGTTTGCCGGGAATCTGTCTGCAGTCCACTGGATAAATGAAGCCAGTGTGTTGGGGTCTGTCATGGAGACATTGCCGGCGTTGTCGTTCAGACACATCACGCCACCGTTCTTGACCTGATAGATCTGGTTGGTCCGGTTGCTGATGATATTGTTCTGCCACTTGGACGCGCCTCCAGTGTAAACGATCAGATTGACATTGTCGCCGATATTGGCCTGGGTCATCTCCTTGATATCGGTAGAAGCCATACCGCTCTTGCTCTCAAGGTCAGCACCGCACATATAGACCATGATGGTGACCTGATCTCTTCCTCCGCCCAGGATCTGGGTGCGCTTCGCGCGTGCTCCTGTCGCTACGGAAGTATCGAGGTCCGCTGTAGCTGCTGCAGTATCTGTCCAGCCTGTGGAATATGAGCCATTACCGGCAAACAGGCTGTCGAAATAGCTGCCATAGGGCTTGTCAGATATCTGGCTGCCCTCACTGCTGCCTGAGTTGGAACCGGAATTACTGCCTGAATTGGAACCCGAGTTGCTTCCGGAGTTAGAGCCCGAATTGCTTCCGGAGTTAGATCCGGAGTTGCTGCCCGAATTGTCGTAATTGTAGCCGCTGTTTCCTGAGTTGGATGGAGTGCCGCTGCATGAACGTCCGAATACCACAAAGATCAGAACGATCACAACTACCGCTATGATCAAAAACAGCAGGAGTCTTCCGCGTCCGCCAGAACTGCGCTGCCCTGTGCCCTGCTGACCGCCCTGGGAACCATAAGGAGGTGTGCCTGAGCCCTGCTGGCCGTACTGGGTCTGCTGGGTCTGTTGATTCTGCTGGAATGACTGCTGAGAGCTCTGCTGGCTGTTGCCTCCGAGACCGCCGAATATGCTGCCGCTCTGCGGTGGCACATTGTACGAGCCTGTACGCTGTCCACTCTGAGGTGCGTTATATGAGCCCGGTCTGGAACCCTGCTGTGGTGCGTTATATGAACCACGCTGAGCTCCGCCTGCAGATGAACCCTGCTGAGGCCTCTGCTGGGGAGTGCTCTGGCCCTGCTGCTGTCCCAGTCCGGAAGTTCCGGTAGGACCTGTTCCCAGCCCCTGTCCACGCTTGAATAATCCGCTGCCCTGGCCGCCTACATTGCGTTCGCGGCCTCTGGGTCTGTTATTTCCCGCCATATTTCCTCCTTACATCCGGTCAGACCAGTCCGTAGTGCTGCAGAAAGTCGATATATCTGGACTCATTCTGCTGGCAGAATTCCACGAACATGTTGCCGGAACTGTAATTGTGACTTTCGCAAAATCTTATATACTCATCCTGGTTGTCATCGCAGAACCAGAACATTGCATCCATATGACTCTGATCATATATATCCATCGCTGTCCTCCTATGGTCACACTTTTGGCATATTATAACACATCTGAGACTTCTTCCAGCAACAAAATAGCTCAGATCATAAATATCTTCTCACATACACAGCCAGATGATATAATGAGACAGCTTCATGGCGCTGACATCAGAGCCATATTCAACAGCTAAATACTACACATCGGAGAATAAAATGAGAAGCAGATATATACTGATAGTTATGATCCTGGCTGCTGTTCTTGCCCTGGCAGCATGTGGAAGTAAACCGTCTGGAGGCAGTGATGCAACCAGATCCACCTCCGGCAATGCCACAGAGGCTGAAACCGAATCCGAGACAGAGACCGAAACTCCCGATCCGCTCGATTACCTGATCGGCTCCCGCATGTGGGTTCGCACTCCTGTCACGGTGTATGCCAATGACAAGGATGCACAGATATCAGGTTTCCTGAAGAAAGGAACTGAGCTGCGGGTGACCGGACACAACGCTGCCCTTCCTGACGGGTCTCCTGATATGCTCTCCATCCTCAGCGGCGATGTGAGCGGCTGGGTATATGCAAAGTACCTGGCAGGCAGTGAGGAAGCAGCTCTCGCAGTATATGAGCCTGTTTACAATATTCACGCCGGAAGGGAATATACATACGATCTCTATGGCGGCGCGCCTGAGAATCTGGACTGGTATCCCGTGGAGAAGGAAGCATTTCCCGGCAATCCCATCATTCAGGATGCGCGCACGATGTATTTCTGCGCAGACGTGCTCTACTCGCTGGATGCATTTCTGGAGCTGGCACATGACGTGGGCGTAAATGCGATCTGCCTGGATATCAAGGACTACAGGCCTATCTGCGGGTTCGATATCTGCAGGGAGATGTCGCCGACATCATACGACATGAGTATGTTTGATATTGAGTATGTTCAGGAATGTACGGAGCGCATCATGGAAGAAGGCTTCTACCTGATCCTCAGGATCGTGACATTCAATGACGAGCTGTACGGTGAGGACCACCCCGATGAATGCATTGACTCGCCTGAAAGCTACATGCTCTGGCCATCCGCTTACGACCGAAACATGTGGTACTACAATGTCGCGATGGCCGAAGAGGCTATCGAGCTCTTTCATCCCAATGAGATCCAGTTCGATTATGTCAGATTCCCGGAAAGCTCATTTGCGATGAGTGACGCAGGCAATACTGATTTCAAGAATACTTATGATGAGGAGAAGGCTGAGGCCGTCCAGAACTTCCTGTTCTATGCATGTGACCGCGTGCACAGCCATAGAGTGTATGTGTCTGCAGATGTATTTGCCGAGTGTGCCAGCGACTATGTGACCGCGTACGGCCAGTACTTCCCCGCTATCTCCAATATTGTGGATGCCATCAGCGCCATGCCTTACACTGACCATTACGGCAGGCAGGTTGACACCTGGAGCTATCCTTACAGCCTGATCTACAACTGGGCGTGCGATGCCGTGACCCGTCAGACAGAGATAGAAACACCTGCTCAGGTACGCACCTGGCTGACCGGATACAGCGTGCCCAACTGGGATCCGTACATTCCGTGCGATGCCAGCTATGTTCTGGAAGAGGCACAGGCCCTGTATGACGCAGGCCTGTACGACGGATTCCTGCTGTGGAACGGAGCCTCCAGCTATGGCACATACGCAAATATCGATTATGCGTGGAGCTATGATTACATTGCAAATGCCAAGGAGCCCTATGTACCCGAGCCTCCTACATCCGAGTCCGAGACCGATGAGCCTGAATATGAGCAGGTTGATGGTGATGACTCAGCCGATGAAGCCTACGATGATGGCATTGATGAAGGCACAGACGGCGAAGACTATGACGAGGACTCTTACGTCGAGGACAATAATGAAGGTACTGGTAAAGAAGCCTATGACAAAGGGGCTGACGAAGGAGGTATTGACGAAGGAGCTGCCGACGATAGCGCTGAAGACTCATATGAAGCAGGCGCGGATGAAGAGATTGCCCAGTCCGAAGGCGATGTACATGAATGATCATTTGCACTGAATTCATTCACATAAATGATTACTTGCACTGATTTCATTCACATGAATGATTACTTGCACTGAATTCATTCACATGAACGATTACTTGCACTGATTTCATTCACATGAATGATTGGCTTGCTATGACTTCGTTCACATGAATGAAATCCTTGAAATAATAATACTTCACAATGCGCATAAAAAGGGACCGCAGCTGCGGTCCCTCATCATTTTATAGAATATCTGATCTTCAGTTCCTGTAAGATCGGAACATCTGAGCGCCGAATGATCAATCCGGATACTCGCCAGGTTTGGTGTCGCTGGTATCCATTCTGGCACCACACTCGTAACAATACCTGCGTTTTCCTTTCTCCTCCCAGTAAGCTATATGCTGGGAGCCTCCACAGAGACTGCACTCAACAAAGGGGATACCGTCGGCATTCAGTTGGACCTTGTTGCCCACCATCACCACTTTCCATCTAGCGACCTTTCCTTCGTTATTCATAATGCCTCTCCTTTCGTCTTTTTTATTGAATCATTTTACCACAAAGCGCAATATCTGTCATCGAAATATTTGTGAACCCGGGCACGCATTATATAGCCATTTCACCTTACCGCATAAATGTATCAATAAGACATTAAAAAGCTATTTCACCTTACTGCATATGTGTATCTGGCGTCTTCACGCCAGCTTATGCGCTCTGTCTCTTTCTTCCCAATACCAGCAGGACCACAAACAGTATGGCCAGTGTGGCAGGCATTGCCAGTATGGCTACCGGGCTATTCGCGTAGAATCCGATCACGCCGGCGATCACGTATCCGACAGCGCATACAGCAGCTACGGTCAGCGCGTATGGCAGCTGAGTCGTAACGTGGTTGATATGGTCACAGTGTGCTCCCGCAGATGACATGATGGTCGTATCTGAGATAGGTGAGCAGTGGTCGCCGCAGACAGCACCGGCCAGGCAGGCTGAGATAGCGATGACCAGCATTTCCGAGCCAACCGGGAATACCGCGCATACGATCGGGATCAGTATGGTAAATGTGCCCCAGCTGGTTCCGGTTGAGAATGCCAGGAATACCGATACGATAAATACGACTGCAGGCACAAACATCTGGATGGCTGCAGCAGATGATTCGAAGATGTTATGAATGAAGCTGGCTGCTCCCAGAAGACCTGTCATTCCTGACAGATTCCAGGACAGGATCAGGATGATCATAGGCGCGCACATGCTTCTGAAGCCGGCAGCAAATGACTCCATGAACTCCTTGAACGGCATGACACCCCTGGCCATATACAGCCAGAATGTGATCAGCACTGTGATCAAAGTACCCATGACCAGACCGGTAGCGGAGTCAGCATTTGCAAATGCGTCCCTGAGGCTCTCACCCTGGAAGAGACCGCCCGTATATGCCATGCCCAGGATACATGTAACGATCAGGACCACAACAGGGATGACCAGGTTGGAGAGCTTGCCCTCGCGGTCAGCGCCTTCCTTTTCTTCCTCTGCATAAGGTCTTTCGGCTGTGGTAAAGATGTCACCCTTGATGGCGTTCTGCTCGTGAATGCGCATTGCGCCGAAGTCCAGTTTCCTGGCTACCACGATGAACAGCATAAAGAGTGTACCCAGGGCATACAGGTTGTAGGGGATCGCACGGATGAACATGTTAAAACCGTTGATGCCCAGGTCTTCGGGAACTGCATAGCTGACTGCTGCAGCCCAGCATGAAATAGGTGCGATGATGCATATAGGCGCAGCTGTTGCGTCCAGCAGATACGCCAGCTTGGCTCTGGACACGTTGTGGGAGTCAGTGATCGGTCTCATGACAGAACCTACTGTCATGCAGTTGAATCCGTCATCAACGAAGATCAGGATGCCCATGAAAATGGTGGCGATCTGAGCTCCTACTCTGCTCTTGATATGTGTCTGGGCCCATCTGCCGAATGCTCTGGCTCCGCCTGAGCGGTTCATCAGAACGACCAGTGTGCCCAGTAATGTTACGAATACCAGGATGCTCGCATGTGAGATATCGGTCAGGTTGGTGACCAGACCGCCTGACTCGTCATACAGGATGGTCTTCAGAGCCAGCTCTCCGTTGCCTCCGGCATACAGGAGTGCTCCGACCACGATTCCTATGAACAGCGAGCTGTACACTTCCTTGGTGATCAGCGCCAGAACGATGGCGACAACCGGCGGTACCAGCGCAAATACAGTCGAATACAGCGCGGGTTCGTAGTCCTCTCCTACCTGTCCCTGAGTGAAGAACATTGCCACTATGAGGGCGATAACACCAAGCGCGGCAATGCAGCTTAATATGATCCTTTTCTTCCTTTTTTCCATAATCTCATTCCAATCTTGTATTAGCCTTAGATGATCTTAAATAGTTACAAGTGGTTAAATTGTAACATATGTTAAGGAGCTTGTCATTAATTTTAATTTAGCTCAATCTAATGCAACTCGAGCAAGTTACTCGCTGATCCTGAATACGAAGTGCTCTTTCTGGGTCACAGGGTCCTTGTACTCTGTCTCAGTGATGGTCCTGCTGGCAGTCTGTGATTCGGTAACCTTCACCTCTGCTCCTGCAGGAATGTCACCTACACCCGAGCCGGCGGATGCGCTCTGGTCTGCGTTCATATTGTGCTCTGCTGAAGTTTCCATCTGCGGTGCACACTCTGCAGATCCTTCAGAATACAGCATTTTCAGACCGTGGGCCACCGGCTTTACAACAGCCTGGAAGTTCTCGGTCGAAGCCTTCTTGCTGCCAGGCAGATTGATGATCAGGCTGCCGCCTCTGATACCAGCCACTTCCCTGGACAGGCATCCGTGAGGAGTGATCTTCATGCTCTCAGCTCTCATGGCCTCAGGAATGCCAGGCGTCAGTCTCTCGATAACCTCGAGCGAGGCCTCAGGGGTGATATCTCTCGGTGAGAATCCCGTGCCGCCTGTCGTCAGTATCAACGCGATCTTCAGCTCATCCGCGCATTTCAGGAGCTCTGCCTTTATCTGGTCCTTTTCATCCGGAACGATGCTGGTATACTGAACATTGTAGCCTTCGCCCTTCAGGATCTCTACCAGTGCGGGACCGCTGGTGTCTTCGCGCTCACCGCGTGACCCCTTGTCGCTGACTGTTATAACTGCTGCTGTATATTCCATCTGTCTGTCTCCTTTGTCTGTAACATTACTTCTGCATGGCTTTGCTGGCTTCTTCATCTGCCAGCAGATCCTTCTTTACAAGGATGAACTTGCCCATCGCCTGAACGCACAGCTTACCGGTAGCACGGTCCTTGATCTCGCACACACATGCTGCCAACTGCCTGCCGATCATCTTGATATCAACACGTATGACAAATGCATCCCCGGTCATGGGTCTGACGAAACTGACTGACAGATCCGTGGTAGACGGCAGTGCCTGAGTCGCACCGCACAGCGTGTCTCCCATGCAGCTGTCTGCCAGCGTGCAGGCTATGCCGCCATGTACGCCGTCATACGGGTTGAGGAATTTCTCCTGCTTCTTATATAAATACTCTGCCCAGCTCCTGTTCTCTTCGTCACATCCGATGAGTTTCAGGTTGATACTAGCCAGGATCCTCTTCTTCATCTTTTCATTTTTGTGTGAAGAGATGATCTCGTTCAGGACCTCCGTAAAGGTCATATTTGAAAAATCCATATACTTTTTACTTCTCTTAAGGTACTCTCTGATTGCAGCGCCATCCCAATCTGCTCTGGGATCGGTGCGCTGCTTCAATCATTATTTTTCTTCGTAGATATTGTCCGGGTTGATTGCCAGGAAATTGCGTCCTCTGCGGAGTGTGATCCTCTTGCCGGGAACCGGGCCTGCACCTGCCTTCGGGGCATTGGTCTGATCGTTGGTACGCTCACCAAATGTCAGCGGCACGCTCTGGCCCCAGAATGATGGTGTCTCTACTGGTACGATGTGTCCTGCCACCGCATCCTCCAGGATGGCGATCGCATTGGGCAGACAGTCGTCATCGAGAGGCATACCCAGCGCGCGGAAATCATGGTGTCCGTTATAGATATCATCATATCTGTCACCCATGTCTCGCATACGCTTCAGATATCTGAGGGTCTTCTCTGCAGGTTCTGCAGATACACCCAGATTGTAGTTCAGCGCATCTCCACAGAACAGGGACCTGGTCTGTTCATCCAGGAAGATCATCTCGCCCTTGGAATGTCCGGGGCAGTCATATGCCGTAACGATCCTGCCGCCTCCCAGGTCGAACTGCATCCCGTCGGTCAGGTCGTGATAGATCGGTTCGGGCTCATCTACCGGGTCGCGCAGATCTACGTTGATATCAAACGGATACAGATTGAACATGGTATAAGGCGCTCCAAAGCAGCCTTTTTGGCGTCTTGCGATACGCTCTGTATCCCACACGCGCCTCTCCAGCGACTGGGGATATGAAATACCGCCATCCTTCGGATTGATCCACACCTCGTCAAACTGGCGGATATTGCCGGTGTGATCTACATGTCCGTGTGAGATCACGCAGATGAGCGGTTTGTCGGTGATCATCTCGATAGCTCCGCGCAGGTCGCCAATACCCATACCGCAGTCGATGACCATCGCCTTTTCAGTTCCTATGAGCAGAAACACACTTGCGCAGTCAAATTCGTCGATCTCCCAGGTGTCTTTCTTGAACTGAACCATGGGGAAAAGTTTCGTAAGTGCCATAAACATGTCCTCCATTCTGTATTAGTGATTCACATATTACGGATGATTATATCATCATTTTGTGCAGATTATAATTGCAAATTACCTATCATGCAGGTATGCATTCGGAGTTCCGCGCATACTGCCACTCTCATGAGCGGGTTCAAAGCTGCTGTCTGTTAAATCTTTACACTCCTCAATTCAAGTGCGTGCAGCTGCTACTCAATGCTGTGTATTCTATTGATCAGCGTATCATTCTCGTCCAACAGATGGTCGATGCCGTCTTCTGAGAGTACTCCCCTCTTCAGATCTTCCGGAAGAAGTCCTGCCTCATCAGCCTCGAAGTCAGCCATCCAATCCGAACTTGTATAATACTTCTCCAGTGCCTTTACATCCTCCTGAATGTCCTCGAACTCCGCACGGGCAGCATCATATGCTTTATGTGCCGCCTGCATCTGCTCTTCTGCTTTTCTGTATGCTTCTTCTGTATTTTGCAATTGCTCCTGTGCTTTTCTGTATGCTTCTGCAGATGTTTGTAATTCTTTCTGCGCATCAGTCAGCTCTTCCAGCACTCCGTCCATCATTTCCAGAACTTTTCCGGCTCTGCTCAGCTTCTCTTCATAATACGAGACTCTTTCAATAATGGAAGCATTATTTTTCTTTCCTTCACATGCAGCCTTCGTCTCGCATCCGCACACTTCAGCCATGTTATCAAACATCTTTTCCTTCATATTCCCCTCTGCAAACACTATCGAACCGATCAAACGGTCTACGCTCAGATAATTGTAAGGGTTTTTCCCCCATTTTTCAATCATGCCTCACTTTTCCGGAGTTTTTTAACGGATTTTTACACTTGGGACCTCTCACAGCAGATCCGTATTTAGGGGACCTGCAAAAATAACCATTTGTGCTCGATTGTCATAATCTATATTTGAGCATAAATCAATATTGTCAGGATGCTATGCATTAACATCCACAATTCAAAAAATGGAACGGGTCAGAAGTGCCACAAGTGGAAAAATCTGTTATTTTACGTGGTTTAAGTCAGAGTTAATCGAGCACAAACGGATTATTTTGCGATTGTCTCAGAAACAGATCTAAAAAGGCGACTCCGAGAATGTTGGTCTACTGAAAAGACATGCAAAAACGCTGGCGGATGGCCAGCGTTTTTCCTTATAGCTTTAATTGGATCATTGTCCTTAGGTTTTCGAGTTTGTAACTTTATAATTCTGTTCAAGCTCAGTTTCTCGGATTGCTGATAGCTGCCTGTGCTGCTGCCAGTCTTGCGATAGGTACGCGGAAAGGTGAGCAGGAGACATAGTCCAGTCCGATGCTATGGCAGAACTCAACTGATGAAGGATCTCCGCCGTGCTCGCCGCAGATACCCAGTCCCAGTTCAGGGTTAGCCTTGCGGCCTTCGGTTACTGCCAGCTCGATCAGTCTGCCGACACCGTTCTTGTCAAGGTGCTGGAACGGATCGCTCTCGTAGATCAGATTGTCATAATATGCTCCGAGGAACTTGGCTGCGTCATCACGGCTGAAGCCGAATGTCATCTGTGTCAGGTCGTTTGTACCGAAGCTGAAGAAGTCAGCCTCTGCTGCGATCTCACCGGCTGTGATAGCTGCACGGGGGATCTCGATCATGGTACCAACCAGATATTTCATATCAACGCCAGCCTCAGCGATCAGCTGATCAGCTACTCTTCTGACGATATCTTCTACGAACTTGAACTCCTTGGCCTCACCGACCAGAGGGATCATGATGTTCGGAACGATCATGGTGCCGGTCTCTTCAGAAACCTTCAGTGCTGCCTTGATAACAGCCTCTGTCTGCATCTCAGCGATCTCAGGGTAATTAACTGCCAGTCTGCAGCCTCTGTTACCCATCATAGGGTTGAACTCGTGGAGATTTGCGATGATGTCATTCATCTCCTCGATAGTAATGTTCATCTCTTTTGCCAAATCTGCGATATCCTCTTCCTTGGTAGGCAGGAACTCATGCAGCGGGGGATCCAGATAACGGATGGTCATCGGACGCTCGCCCATGATGCGGAACATCTCGATAAAGTCCTTCTCCTGGTAAGGCTCGATCTTCTTCAGAGCGGCCTTGCGTGCCTCTGTTGAATGTGCGCAGATCATCTCACGTACGGCCTTGATACGGTCTTCAGCGAAGAACATATGCTCTGTACGGCACAGTCCGATGCCTTCAGCACCCATATCTACTGCGTTCTGTGCATCCTGAGGGTTGTCGGCATTGGTCAGTACCTGCAGTACTCTGTTGTCGTCAGCCCACTGCATGAAACGCTTGAAGTCAGGGTTCTCTGTGGAAGCAACGGTCTTGATGATGCCTTCGTAGATATTTCCTGTGCTGCCGTCCAGGCTGATCCAGTCACCTTCATGGAAGTCATGGCCGTTGATGCTGAAGAGGCCTTCAGTCTCATCGATCCTTACTTCGTTCTCGTTTCCGCATCCTGATACGCAGCATGCGCCCATACCACGTGCAACAACTGCAGCGTGTGAAGTCATACCGCCACGGACAGTCAGGATACCCTGTGACACCTGCATACCGATAATGTCTTCAGGTGAGGTCTCCAGTCTGACCAGAACGACCTTCTTCCACTCGGGATCTTTAACCTTCTCTGCTGCGTCCTCAGCTGTAAACACAACACGTCCGCATGCAGATCCGGGAGATGCTGCCAGTCCTGTTCCAACAGGTGTTGCTGCCTTCAGCGCCTCTGCCTCGAACTGAGGATGCAGAAGTGAATCCAGCTGCTTGGGCTCTACTCTCAGTACAGCTTCCTTCTCTGTGATCATGCCTTCGTCAACCAGGTCGCATGCAACCTTCAGGGCTGCGGTAGCTGTACGCTTGCCATTACGTGTCTGGAGCATGAAGAGCTTGCCGTTCTCAATAGTGAACTCCATATCCTGCATGTCGCGGTAATGCTTCTCGAGGTTCTCAGCAATCTGGCTGAACTGCTCGTAGATGGCAGGATTGGTCTGCTTCAGCTCACTGATGTCTGCAGGTGTACGTACGCCTGCAACAACATCCTCGCCCTGGGCGTTCATCAGGAACTCTCCGAAGAGGCCCTTGGCGCCTGTAGCGGGATTTCTGGTAAATGCAACACCGGTACCGGACTCATTGTTCAGGTTACCGAATACCATGGGCATAACATTTACTGCGGTTCCCCAACTGGAGGGGATCTCATTCATCTTTCTGTATACGATCGCGCGCTCGTTGTTCCATGAACGGAATACGGCCTTGACTGCACCGATCAGCTGTTCCTTCGGATCCTGAGGGAAGTCCTCACCGATATTCTCCTTGAAGAACTCTCTGAACAGTCCGAGCATCTCCTTGAAATCCTCTGCGGTCAGATCGATGTCATCCTTGATGCCCTTCTTGGCCTTGATCTCGTCGATGATCACCTCGAAACGCTTCTTGGACAGGCCCATAACAACGTCAGAATACATCTGAACGAAACGACGATATGAGTCATAAACGAAACGCCCGAACTTGGGATCATCATTGCCTGCGATCAGTCCGGCAGCGACCTCGTCATTGATACCGAGGTTCAGGATGGTGTCCATCATACCGGGCATAGATGCGCGTGCGCCTGAACGGACTGACACGAGCAGAGGCTTGGCGGGATTGCCGAACTCCTTGTCGTTGATCTCCTCGATCTTCTTCAGATATTCGAAGATCTCAGCCTCGATCTCAGGTGCGATCATCTCATTGTCATCATAGTAACGTGTGCAGGCTTCAGTGCTGATAATGAAGCCCTGAGGAACTGGCAGACCCAGATTGGTCATTTCAGCAAGATTTGCCCCCTTGCCGCCTAAAAGTTCTCTCATTGTCCCATCTCCTTCAGTGAAGAGATACAGGTATTTGCTTGCCATATGATTCCTCCTGCTAATGGTAGTTTTTCATTCGTAGCAGATTGTACCAAAAACAAACATTTTTAACTATTGATAATACATAGAAATTCCGGTCGTTTTACCCTCTACTTCTATGTAAATGTCACAATATCAATTTTGATTTATATTGTATTTTGCACAACATTTTTGCACCCGGTCTGATCTGCTCATTTTTCATGCATTTCCACAGGTAGTTTTCAGGTGAATTGTTTCCCCGGATATGGTACAATCATCAGGTAAATATACTGACAGGAGATTGCGTATGATCTGCAAAGTCTGCGGCCACAGGCCGGATCAAAAAGAACGTTTCTGCTCTGCATGCGGTTCATATTTTATCGATGCTGAATCACCGGAAGATTCCCACGAATGGAAAGGCATTATCTCTCCCGACGGCACTATTACGGACCAGGGAAAGTCCAATGCCAATCTGCGTAACCGTTCAGGAAAAACTGCCGGCACTGAGGAGCCCGCAAACGCATGGGCCATCCTGGGGCTGTGTTTTTCAGGAACCCTTCTGCTCATCAATATCATTGACATGCTGCTTGACGGCATGCTGTTTTTCCTGGGAGCTCCGGCATTTGTCATGACGCTGGTATCCGTCAGATTCTCCAACAGATACAAATTCAACCGTATCAGCGTACTGGTGCTGATACTGGGGTGCGCCATGTTTATGATCCGTGTGCTTAAGCTCTGACACACCCGGACCCTTATTCCTGATTATCACAGATCTGAGCTCTGTATTTCGGAGCACCAGATGGGAGATATAAATGATCAAATGTAAAAACTGCGGCGCTGACATGCGCTTCGATATAGACAGACAGCTGCTGGTATGCGATTACTGCGACAGTACCGAGCAGGTGTACAATATCCACCGGACCGACATCACGTCCGAAGAGCAGGTCATGGAGGCTATAGTCCATACCTGCCCGATGTGCGGTGCCGAGCTGTATACCACCGAGGATACCGCTGCAACATTCTGCAGCTACTGCGGTCAGTCCGTGCTGCTCGAAAGCCGGATGGTCACTGTCGGCAAGCCTGACTTCATTATACCCTTCAGTATCTCCAGGGAGGAAGCTGAAAAGGCGTATAAGAAGAGGCTCTCCAGTGCCATATTTGCGCCATCCGCGCTGAAGAAAGCAGAGATCGAGTCCATGCGCGGCATCTACATGCCATACTGGGAGTATTACATCCATGATGACTCCATGGTCCGCTTCAGCGCGAAGACCAATTCCAGGAGGTCCGGAGATTATATCATCGAGGATCTCTTTGACATATCCTTCCGGAACCATATCGAAAGCGATGGCCTGGAGTACGACGCTTCGTCCAAATTCCCTGACGACCTGAGTCAGGGCTGCGCTCCGTTCTATTTCAAGGAGTCCAAGCTGTTCAATACAGGATATATGAGCGGTTTCTATGCCGACCTGGGAGATGTCAGTTACGACACCTATACCAGAGATGCCGTTGAGGTCGTTCAGGAGATAGCCGCCGAGGAGATCATGGATAACACCGACCTGCATGAATACGGCGTCAACGAAGACAAGATTGAGAAATCCATCACTATCACCGATGTGCAGCCGGGTCTGGCCATGTACCCGGTCTGGTTTGCCAGCGCACGTGACAAGAAGGGTAAATATATCAACTACGCCGCCATCAACGGTCAGACCGGCAAGGCTTCCGTAGACCTTCCCGTAGACAAGAAGAAGATCCTGCTGGGTACCGTGATCTTCGCGATCCCTGTCTTCCTGCTGCTGTATCTGCTCTTCACCCCCAATCCGCTGACCACGCTGCTGATGGTCGGGGTCCTGGCGATCGTGGGAACCTTTATCGGTATCCGCAGGCTGGATTCCATGGGCAGAGATGACAAGGGTGCCGGCAAGAGCCGCAAGAAGCCTACCACAGCAGAGGCAAAACTCAAAAAATGGGAAAAGACCAAGATGCGGCTGCGCATGATCGCGGTCATCGTTATCTGCGTGGTATTCATCATGTTCGATCCTATTTATGACTATGTATATTATGCGGCTGCGATAGGCGCCGGCATACTGTGCGGCTGGACCTACTGGCGGATATTCGAGATCCACAATAGATCCACCGTCAGACCTCTTCCTCAGCTGGAGAAAAGAGGAGGTGAAGGCGCATGAAAAAGACCAGAATGAAAGCAGGAGACGTATTCGAAAGGATTGTCATCGGGCTCGCGTTTCTCGTGTTCCTGATCTGCATGCTGTGCCTTCCCGCTCAGGGAGCAGAGTTGGAATGGACCAACCCCGACACCTCATACAAGGCACTGCTCGAGGATGACGCGCATCTGCTGAATGACTATGACAGAGTCATGGAAGCAATGAAACCGGTCACTGCATATGGAAATGTCATTTTCAAGACTATAGACCAGAACAGTTACTCAGCCAGCACATTTGCCGACCAGTATCTGCACAATACATTCGGAACCGAGAGCAGCACCATATTCCTGATCGATATGGCCAACCGCAAGATCTACATATTCTCGGACGGCGCGATCTACAAGATCATCACCAAATCCAAAGCTGAGGTCATAACAGACAATATCTATCTGGATGCCAGGGCCGGAGACTATGACACCTGCGCGGTTAAAGCATTTGAACAGATGGTCACCCTTCTGGAGGGTGACAGGATCGCAGAGCCGATGCATATCATCGGTATCGCGCTGATCTCCCTGCTGATCGGTATGATAGTCTGCTTCATCATCATATTCAATTCAACCAAGAAGCCCAAGGCCAGCGTCAGGGAGCTGATCGACGGCACAGACACGTCCATACAGATCACCACTCCGCAGGTCCAGTTCAGAAACACCACCAAGACATATAGTCCGGTCAGTTCCGGAGGCGGTGGCGGCGGATTTTCCGGTGGAGGCGGCTCCTCAGGCGGAGGAGGCGGAGGCGGCGGTTCGTCAGGCGGTGGCGGCGGCCATTCATTCTAGAAAACTGCGCCACGGTCCACTTGCTCAGAAGTAATTTATATTCTGGTGGAATTATAAAGAGGCATCTGCTCATGAACAGATGCCTCTTACTGTAAGTGTGTTTAGTTCACTGGTGAACGATTTTCTGCTTGATGATCATTCACATGAACGATTCTCTGTTTGGTAATCATTCACATGAACGAAATCCAGCTCAGAATTCATTCACGTGAACGATTTTTCATCACAAATCCATTCAAGTGAACGATTTCTCTCTTAAAAATCATTCAAGTGAACGATCAGTATATCAATACCAGCCCATGCTGCTGCCCTGCTCGTAGTCGAGTTCGTACCAACCGCCGCCTTCATGCGCATATGACCAGCCATGCTGGTACATGGTAATGTTGGTGATGCGCTCGCGGATGATCTTCACGTCGATCTCGGCCTTTTCAACGGCTCCGGGGATCTTCTCGATCTTCTGGTTATAATTATATTCAGCCCTGGCATATTCATGACACAAAAAGTCCAGCAGCTCATCCATCCCTTTGATGTCCTTCAGCTTCAGATCCAGTTCATCCTGAGCCTGCTTTTCATACCTGATCTTCTCCTCTTCTGTCATGATGCCCTGGTAGGCGAGTCTCTCCTGTTCAGTCATTTCCTTCTCCTTAAATTGTATAAATTGATATTCATGCAGGCCGCTGGTGTTGCGAACCGCCGTCAGATCCTTATAATAGTATAGTTTGATCATATCTGCAGGCTTTAAGCCTGCGTATATGAATGATATGTTTCTGAATTGTATGCTTCTGAAATGAATATTTCCGGATCATGTATCTCTCCGGATGATCACTTCAGCACTTCTCTGATCATCTGCTCTGTGATAGTGCCCTCTCTGAGGATGCGCACGCCTTTCGATGTCATATCGACCACTGTCGAAGACACACCCACCGGGCAGATGCCTCCGTCCACTATCATATCTATCCTGCCGCTCAGATCCTCTATGACATCATCTGCAGAAACCGAGCTGCGCCTGCCTGATATATTGGCACTTGGAGCAGCCAGAGGTGCTCCTGCGGCGCTTATAATATCGCACGTTTCCTTACAGTCCGGCATGCGGATGCCTATGGTATCCCCACCAGCGGTGATCCGCCTGGAGATATCCTTTCTGCATCTGAATATCAGCGTCAGCGCTCCGGGCCAGAATGCCTCCATCAGTTTCCTGCCGTCATCTGTCACTTCTTCTGCCAGGAGCTCTGTCTGGGAGATGTCACTCACCAGTATGCTGAGCGGTTTGCCCTCATCGCGGCCTTTTGCCTCGAATATCTTCTCGACCGCTGCCTCATCTGTATATATGGCGCCCAGGCCGTAGACAGTATCTGTCGGGAATGCCACTATACCCCCGTCCTTCAGTATCTGTCCTGCCCGTTCGCATGACTCTTCAGAAAATGTCTCAATGATCGTTTTTGTCATATATCTATATCTGCACACCTGCAGCAGTCTTTTTCTCAGAATATTCTATCTATCCCACCTGCAGCCATTTTTTCAGAACACTGTGTCTGCACACATACCTGCAGCCATTTTTTCAGAATACTCTGTCTGCATACCTGTAGCCGTCTCTTCTCATAATTTTCTGTCTGCTTCACCAGCACATCAGTCTCTGTGTCTGAACTTCTTATCTGCTATAAATCTCGAAAACAGTATACCCAGCGCCAACGCGAATATGATGCCGGCAGCCTGGATCATCGCCCCGAGCCCCTCATTGGCCTGCCCTATACCGAAGTAGTAAATACTCTGATACATGAAGAATCCGGGCACGCCCACAACCACCGACGGCACCGTGATAGACACTCTCGGGAACGATGTCTTCTTTACGGCGATGATAGCGATCAGTCCTGCCAGGAATGCTCCGATAAATGCAGCGATCGACGCATGCACATGCAGGAGCTGAACCAGCTCCAGACGGACTACATTGGGCACCGAACCCACCAGCGCTGCAACCAGCGCCATCCTGTGTGTCGAGTTGAACATCAGAGAGAATCCGTATATACCAACGAAGCTCGCTACCAGTCTGAATATGATCAGCAGAGCCAGCGGCATATTAAGCCCTGCCAGGCTCTCCGGTTCGAATCCGAAGATCAGGGCAGCTCCCCATGCAAATGCGGTAGCAACCAGCATGACTATCGCAGAATATGTCAGTCTCTCGATGCCTGACCTCATATCCAGCTTGGCCAGATCAAGAACACTCGTGATGAATGGAAATCCCGGTACCAGGAACAACACCGCACAGATATAGCCCGCACCATTTCCATATGTAATGGGAAGCACAGCACGCAGCAAGGCCATCAGCCCCGCGTACACCGCACAAGCCGCAGCCGCGCTGACAGCGATACTGATGATCAGCGACAGTCCTTTATTCATTATGATCTTGCGCAGAAGCTGGCCTACGCCCGCTCCGAAGAACACACACAGTATCTCCCACGGACCTGCACCCAGCAGGAACGCGAACGCAGCGCACGCAAACGCGCCTGCAAATGCCAACGTGATCAGCGAATGCGTCTCCGGTGTCTTCTGAATATCATCCAGTATGCAGTGGATACCATCGATTGACAGACTGGAACACTTCTCCTCAAAGTCCCCGATGAAACGTTCCATACCGGCCAGTTTGTAAGTATTTACAGAGATTCCCGCCAGAGAGATAGACTGTGTACAGCTGTCATGCTCATCGATACATGTATAGTTGATCGACACGATTCCGATATCTATGGAGCACGCAACATTCATAGCCTTGGCGGCCAGACTCATGGAATTGCGGACGCGCCATGCAGGCGTACCGCACGAGAGCATGATCATGCCCATACGCCCGATCACAGAGGTCTTCTCACTCAGGGAAGCCTCTGTGGCCGGAACGTCATCTCCACTCAGCACATAATTGTGCCATGGAATAGTCATATGTGTTTTTGCTATCCTTGAACTCTCTGCCATGTTCTGTATGATTCTCCTGCCGAACAGCCCTGGCTGCCAGGCTTCTTCCGGTTAATTGTTCAGATGCCTTTCATCGAGGATAGTATTATAACACATAGTCTGCGATTTGAGTGAGGGAATTGGCTTAATCCATGCCAAAAACTGCTTTTGTCAGTTCCTCTACTCCATCCGCAAAAATCTTATTGGAATCACAGGGGTATGCCTCGCCAAAATGCTGGAAGGTCTTGTGCGTATTGCTGTCAGTATCCTGGATATAACCCACGCGGTTTCCATGGCCACCGCAGTTGGTGATCAGGAACGCCTTCTTCAGTGGACTAACCTCTTTGATATGCATGCCCAACCTGGTATACAGCTCGGCGGCGGCTGTAAATATCGCCAGATCTCCGATCACGAACATCTGGGTCTCGCATGCCTCGCTGGTACCTGTCGGGATGTAGTCATCAATATGTCTTCCGACGATCTTGCCGTCTACGACCATTTCAGGCGCGGTCTTTTCCACAACTGCCACATTGTTCTGGGACAGGGAAATATTCAGCCAGAAGTTGACATTTTCAGGAGCCTTCTGCTGGGGGATAAACACATCCGTGTACGCGCTGTTCATGGCAGCCGATGATCTGTCAGCCACGATCCTCTTCAGCACCCGGTCGGCATCGTACGCATGCCTCTCACCGATCCACTGTGAGTAATGGTACTGGAGCCCGTCAGGCAGATCGTCATAGGCAGAGTTCGTGCTTGCCTCGGTAAAATGTACATCTCCCTTGTAAGCAATGATCGCGTTCTGATCTCCTGCCGCGCCACTGGTCCACAATATCACAGAGCCCGGATACTTCTTTTCAAGACAGTCGCAGGTGAATCCCGGGAAATCGGCAGATACCTTCAGCTTGCCGTCAGTGTCTCTGGCACCGATCGTTGTGATGGCATGGCATCCGTAGTTCAGGAGAGCTGCGATCAGATTGCCCTCCATGTCTGTAAACTTCATTAC
>JAZUNG010000120.1:0-7200 GCA_045604025.1 Lachnospiraceae bacterium
TTGAGGGCTGCTGGCGCCGCGCGCTGAGAGACTTCTCACAATTGATCTTCAAGGATTGAGGGCTGCTGGTGCCGCGCGCTGAGAGACTTCTCACAATTGATCTCAGGTAGCAGTCAAACGGTACGTGGAGATATTGATTCCGGTGCCATCCTGATAGTAAAGGATAAACAGAGTCATTATGGCTGACGGGGCAGGTGAACGCACCTGCCCCTTTTCATTAAATGCCCAGAATTTACGTCTGTGCGAGAGGACTTCCAGCGGAATGCCCAGAATCTCCACTCGTGTGAGGCTTTCTAGTTTGAAATACCCAGTATTTGCGTCTGTGCGAAAGGATTACCTGCGAAATGCCCAGAATTTGCGTCTGTGTGAATAATATAGAGAGAAAAGTTCGCATGAGCGAAGATTCTGGGCAAAATGTCTCGCAGAATGTCGCATGAGCGAAGATTCTGGGCAAAATGTCTCTCAGAAGTTCGCACGAATAAAGATTCTGGGCAAAGCAGCATATAATAGTTCGCATAGCCGCAGATCTTGGGCAGCCCCCTCTCAAGAATCCAATAAACATCGATATTTCCCTGTATTTTCAAATTGAATATACCGCGAGGCTGTGATATACTATCCTTTCAGTGAAATGCCGACATTATGAGCTGGCCTCTAGGCGCAAATGCAGCCTCGGCGGGAGAGCAGACACACTAAATATGTAGCCTGTTCCGAACACGGGAAGCAGAAGAGCGGCCTGGCTCGCAGACATAATATGCATATCAAATAGGCAGCAGGCTGACGGAACAGGTCCGAAAGTCAGGGCTGCAGCAGGCGACACCATGTGATGGGCCAGGCCTGCAGGCACTGCATTTCCAGCACTAAACTATTGATAGTATCTGACATCACAGTATTATTGGAGGAATAGATGAAACCGACTTACAACCATAAAGCGATCGAGAAGAAGTGGCACGACATCTGGGAGGAGCGCCCGGTCAATGTCGATGATGGCAAGAAGGAGAAGTACTATTGCCTGGACATGTTCCCTTACCCCTCAGGCTCGGGACTGCACGTAGGCCACTGGAGAGGCTACGTTATCAGTGACGTGTGGAGCCGCTACAAGCTCATGCAGGGCTATTACCTGATCCACCCCATGGGATGGGATGCTTTCGGACTGCCCGCAGAGAACTACGCCATCAAGATGGGCGTGCACCCGGCGAAGTCAACCGCCGAGAACATCGCCAACATCAAGAGGCAGATCCAGCAGATCGCAGCTATTTATGACTGGGACCGTGAGGTCAACACCACTGACCCTGATTTCTACAAGTGGACCCAGTGGATCTTCGTGAAAATGTTCAAGGCAGGCCTGGCTTATGAGAAGGAAATGCCCATCAACTGGTGCCCTTCATGCAAGACCGGTCTGGCCAATGAGGAGGTCGTGAACGGCAAGTGCGAGCGCTGCGGTACCGAGGTGACCAAGAAGAACCTCAAGCAGTGGATGCTGAAGATCACCGCGTACGCTGACAGGCTGCTCGACGATCTGCAGACTCTGGACTGGCCGGAGAAGGTTGTCAAGATGCAGACCGACTGGATCGGCAAGTCTTACGGCGCTGAGATCGGTTTCAAGGTTGCTGCAAATGATAACCCGGGCGACAATACCGTGGCTACAGATGCAGATGGTAACGAGAAGGTCATCACTGTATACACCACCAGACCTGATACCCTGTACGGCGCAACATTCATGGTGCTCGCGCCTGAGTACGCCGGCGCATCAGAACTGGCTACGCCCGACAGGCAGAAGGAAGTGGATGACTATATCTTCGCTACATCCATGAAGTCATCGGTCGACAGACTGCAGGACAAGGAGAAGACAGGCGTCTTCACCGGCAGCTACGCTATCAACCCGCTGAACGGAGCAAAGGTTCCCATCTGGCTGGCTGATTACGTACTGGCAGATTACGGCACAGGCGCGATCATGTGCGTTCCCGCCCATGACGACAGGGACTTTGAATTTGCAAAGAAGTTCGACCTGCCTATCATTCAGGTTATTTCCCCGGATGGCAAGGAGATCGAGCCGCTCGAGCAGGCATATACACAGTCAGGCATCGTGATCAATTCCGGCGCATGGACCGGCAGAGACTCAGCTGAGCTTAAAGTAAATGCACCCGCAGAGATCGAAGAGGCCGGCATCGGAACCAAGAAGGTCAATTACAAGCTGAGAGACTGGGTATTCTCACGTCAGAGATACTGGGGCGAGCCCATTCCAATCGTGCATTGCCCTGAGTGTGGCGCAGTGCCCGTTCCCGAGGAGGAGCTTCCGCTGCTGCTTCCTGACGTAGAGAGCTATCAGCCGACCGGCACCGGCGAGTCACCGTTAGCGGACATCGAAGAGTGGGTCAATACCACCTGCCCGTGCTGCGGACGCCCGGCCAAGAGAGAGACCAACACCATGCCTCAGTGGGCAGGATCCTCATGGTATTTCCTGCGCTATGTGGACAACAAGAACCAGGACGAGCTGGTATCAAGAGAGAAGGCTGACAAGTACCTGCCTGTTGACATGTACATCGGCGGCGTAGAGCATGCAGTACTGCATCTGCTTTACTCCAGATTCTATACCAAGTTCCTGAACGATATAGGCGTGATCGACTTTAACGAGCCTTTCCACAAGCTCTTCAACCAGGGTATGATCACCGGCAAGAACGGCATCAAGATGAGCAAGTCCAAGGGCAACGTCGTATCGCCTGACGATCTGGTCAGGGACTACGGCTGCGATTCCCTGAGACTGTATGAGCTCTTTGTGGGCCCGCCGGAGCTGGACAGCGAGTGGGATGAGCGCGGTATCGATGGCGTATACAGATTCCTCGTGCGTTTCTATAACCTCGCGATGAACAGCCTGGAGGCCGGAGTCGGCGCTTCAGCTGAGATGATCAAGCTCCGCAACAAGCTGGCTTATGACATCACCAGAAGGCTGGAGAACTTCAGCCTGAACACTGTCATCAGCGGCTTCATGGAGTACAACAACAAGCTGAATGATCTGGCCAAGACCGCCGGCGGTATCGACAAAGAGACTATCGAGGTCTTCATCCGTCTGCTGGCGCCATTTGCGCCTCATGTGGCTGAGGAACTGTGGCAGGCATACGGCCATGACGCGAGCGTATTTGACGCGCAGTTTGGCTGGCCGACATACGATGAAGCGTTGGTAAAGGACGATGTGATCGAGATCGGCGTACAGGTAAATGGCAAGCTCCGCGCTACCATCACCATCCCCGCCGACGCAGCGAAGGAAGACGCCATCGCAGCCGCCAAGGATGCTCTGGGCGACCGCCTGAGCGGCAACATTGTCAAGGAGATCTACGTACCCGGCCGGATCGTGAACATAGTGGCGAAATGATCGCCAGAGGTGTGATGCGCGACTGATGCCTGCGCGTCCGACTTTGACCTGGGGCATAAAAGAATGATCGCATGCGGTCTAAGTGCCCGATTTCGGGTCGTGGGCATAGCTGCGAGATCACTGATCCGGCAGCAGCCGGATAAACAAAGGAGACCAGTGTGAACAGCTGGACCGAAACTTCTAAATAACATTTTCACCTCCCACGCCATTTCCTTAAGGCGGTGATATCGATGCGGGCGACCAAAGCCTGAACCGTATTGCCCGTTCCGAAGAAAATGGGGTGGGATGTTGTGTGTTTTGACTACTGACTGACAATGAACGACGAGCTTCAGAAAAAACTGAATATCGGACTGACGAAAGACGAGGTTGAGGAACAGATCCGGAAGGGTCTGGTCAACGGCGACATGAACATCAAGACGAAGTCCTACGGACAGATCATCAGGGACAACATCCTGTCGCTGTTCAACCTGATCAATCTGATCCTGGTCATCTGCGTGCTGATCGCAGGCTCGCTGAAGAATGGCCTGTTTTTCCTGGTCGTCATCTGGAACTTCGGGATAGGCGTGGTTCAGGAGATCCGCGCGAAGAAGACCATCGAGAAGCTGTCGCTTATCACCGCGCCGAAGGTATACGCGCTGAGGGATGGGCAGGTCGTAACGCTGCAGTCGCAGGACATCGTGCTGGGCGAGATCGTGCGCCTGAAGAGCGGCAATCAGATCTGCGCGGACTGCGTGATCCTCGAGGGCGAGTGCAACGTGAACGAGAGTCTGATCACGGGCGAGAGTGAACCCGTGCCCAAGCGGGCGGGCGACCATCTGCTTTCAGGCAGCTATTTCATTTCCGGCAGCACGACCTGCGAGGTGGAGCACATCGGCGCGGACAATTACGTGAACCAGATCACAGCCGGAGCGAAATACGTCAAGAAAAACCACTCGGTCATCCTGAGTTCGGTCAAATCCGTGGTCAGGATCATCGCCATCGCCCTTGTTCCGCTCGCCATCATGATGGTCGTGAAGAATTTCTTCATGCTTGATCAGCCCTTCTCGGCAGCAATGATCGCGACGGTCGCATCGATCTCCGCGATGATCCCCGGAGGTCTGGTGCTGCTGGTCAGCATGGTCATGGTGGTCAGTGTCATCCGTCTGTCTATGCGTCAGACCCTTGCTCAGGACCTCTACTGCGTGGAGCACCTCGCACGCGTCGACGTGCTGTGTCTGGACAAGACCGGCACTATCACTGAGGGCGAAATGCAGGTGGAGGAGATCATAGAAATAGGCAGCCTGCAGCAGGCTGCTGTTGGTGAGCAGACAGACACAGATGCAGCCTGCGAGATGAAGGCTGCTGCCACCGAACAGACCGCTGTCCGTGAAATGCTGAAGGAGTTCGCTGCAGACATGCACGATGAGAACTCAACCATCGAGGCCATCCGGAGCTATCTGGAGATGCCGGCGGAAATGCGCGCGCAGGCACAGATGAACATGCAGGTGCCGTTTTCGTCTGACAGAAAATGGAGCCTCCTGAAGAGAGAAAATGGCGGAGCATACATATTGGGTGCCCCGGAAATGATCATAAAGAACATCCCGGACGAGCTCCGGGAAATGATAGCCGAGTGCGCCAGACGCTGCAAGAGAGTGGTGGCGTTCGGTGAGGTGGCAGAAGTGCAGGCAGTCACACCGCAGCTTCCAGAAGGCATTACGCTGCGTGCGCTGATCATCATCGGCGACAAGGTGCGTGAAAACGCAAAAGAAACTATAGATTATTTCGAGGCAGAGGACGTGACGCTGAAGGTCATTTCAGGCGACAACCCCGTGACTGTGTCAATGATCGCGCAGGAAGCCGGCCTCGACGGCGCAGAGAATTACATCGACGCCTCGGAGCTCACTACATATGAGCAGATAGAAGAGGCGGTCGACAGATATACCATCTTCGGGCGTGTGACGCCATACCAGAAGCTTGACATCGTAAAGGCGCTGAAGAGCCATGGCCATTCTGTCGCCATGATCGGCGACGGTGCAAACGACGTGCTCGCGCTCAAGGAGGCCGACTGCTCCATAGCCATGCAGTCCGGCTCCGATGCCGCTCGCAACGTAGCCAGCATGGTGCTGTTGAATTCTGACTTTGCCGCGCTTCCGCACATCGTGGCTGAAGGCCGCAAATCCATCAACAATCTGCAGCGTTCGGCGGGCCTGTACCTGACCAAGACTACATACGCATTTATCCTGACGATCGTATTCATATTTGCAGCGTTCACTTATCCGTTCCAGTCGATCCAGGTGACGCTGATAGGCGTGGTGACCATCGGCATGCCTTCATTTTTCCTGGCGCTCGAGCCGAACAAGAACCGCATCCGCAAGCATTTCCTGCGAAATGTATTCGTGATGGCGGTCCCGAGCGGCATCCTTACGGTGATCGGCATCCTCACATCGGTGCTGGTCAGCCGTTACGCGTTCAACGCCTCGACCGAGCAGGTGCAGACGGTCGCAACATTTACAACCATCATCATAGGGTATATAGTTATATTCAATATAGCCGGGCGCATGAACAAGTGGAAATGGATCCTCATCGGCTGGATCGTGCTGGTGGCAGCGTTCTTCGTGATCTTATTCCCGAAGCTGTTTTCCATCGTGCCGATCCCGTGGAACATGACCTGGCTGATAGCAGCCGTGTGCGCAGGGTTCCTGCTCGTGCACAGTATCATTTTCCGGGTGATCATCCCGCGGGTGGAGAAGAAGAGCGAGCAGCAGTAACGAGGCGTCGGCGCGAACCGGAGAACTGCAGGCACATACACAGAAGGATTAGCAAATGTACAAGAAATCGCGGACGACTGACAGAAAAATCGATTTCTATATATTGGATCTGGTGCTTTTCGCGGCATCATATCTGATCGGTTACGTGTGCCGTTTTGGCTTCCAGATCGTCAGCTATCTGAGCGACGTCATCGTGCAGTTCGGGCTGATATTGCTGGTCATCTACCTGCTTGTCGCGCTCGTTACGCGCGCATACACGAACATCCTGATGCGCAATAAATGGATCGAGCTGATCAGCACCGTGGTGCAGGTCGGCGTGACGCTGATCATTTTCCTGCTGTACCTGTACGTGACGAAGCAGACCGAGAGCCTCGCGCGTATCATGTTCGGCTATATGGCGGTGAGCGCGGTCGTGCTCATCTGGGCCGCCCGGTGCATCTACAAGTATATTCTCCGCAATCATTACAAGAACAATGCAAAGCTCTCGCATCTGATCGTGGTGGCTGACAGCACGAACGCTGCCGCATGTATTCAGACTATCAAGAGCCAGCATTTCAACGATTTCTACCTGGCAGGAGTGGTGGTGAAGAATGGCGCATCTGGGACAAGTGCTGCCAGCGGAGCCAATGCCGTCGATGACGCTGCAGTCGAATCACCCAAGGACGGCTCCCGGTCAACCATCGAGGGCATCCCCGTGGTCTGCGACTATGCAGAACTGAAGGACTACGTACTGGCAAATGTTGTCGACGAGATCCTGCTCGCTATTTCTGATGAGTCTGAGCGACAGACACTGACCAGGTATTTCCTGGAGGCAGGCATTGCGGTCCATATCTCGCTGGACGGCGCTCAGATGCAGCTTCCGCACGCGATGACTGAGTACGTGGGAGGCAATCTCGTCCTCACTTCGTCGAATAATGTTGCCACCGGCGCGCAGCTCGCCATCAAGAGGGCGGCAGATATCGTGGGTGGATTTATCGGTATGATCATTACCGGTATCCTGTATATATTTGTGGCGCCGCAAATCAAGGCGAAAGACCCTGGTCCCGCTATATTCAAACAACAGCGTGTCGGCAAGAACGGCCGCGT